>NZ_JBUEGB010000032.1:0-65514 GCF_054963695.1 Micromonospora sp. RTBAU3-60
CCCGCCGTTGCGGACGTCGGACGAGATGGCGTCCAGGCAGGTACCGGCGCCCCGGCTCTTCAGCTGGAACGAAAACCCGGTGATGGCGCTGCGCGCCGTGTCCAGGTAGTTCCGCCACGCCCCGTTGTTGTAGGTCGACCACGGGGTCCAGCTACTGCCGTGATTGGAGATGTTCCACGCCGCGTTGGCGTTGCACTGGACCTGGTAGGCGCAGGCGTCACTGACCTCGGGGTGGTAGTAGTTGTTGATCTGCCACAGGCCCCGGTCGATCGAGCCGGGGTTCTGGCCGGTCGCCGACGGGTTGCAGCTTGACTCGGCCATGGCGACCGCCACGGCGACCACGATCTGCCGGACGTTGCCCGCGGAGGTGCTGACGTTCGCGGTGTACGAGAAGCCGGCCTTGGCGGCCACCTTGGCGCAGACCGTGGCGGCGGCGGAGGCCGCCGCGGCCATCGTGTCCGTAGGCACACCAGCCCCCGCGTTCAGCGATGCCGGCACCGGTCCGGCGGTACCGGCGGCCGAAGCCGGGGTCGCACCTGACGGAACCATCAATACGGCGGCCAGCGCCACGGCGAACAGTCGCGTCGGCCGAATCCGGCCTGCGCCCCGCCGCCACGTTCTGCTTTCGGAATCGGATCGCACACATGCCTCCCAAGGTCGAGCGCTTAGCCACCGGGGACTCACGCTGTCCGCTGTGCACTCCTGACGCGAACGACTGTCGCCACCATGTTAAACGTAAATATTTACGTCTAGCTATGTCGAACTTCGGGTGGGCGACCGGTTGCCGGGGCGATGCAGATCCGGCCCGAATGGGCCCCATGCCATCAGCGTGGAGCGCCTACTTCGCCGTCGACGACTGCGACGCCACGGCCGACCTCGCGATCTCGCTCGGCGCGCTGGCCCGACGGCCCTGGTCAGGGGGTCGTCGACCAGGGCGGTGCCGGCGCGTCAGAGGGTGCTGCGGTACGGGGGCATGAACCGGAGTCGGGGCATCTGGTCGGCGAGCACTCCCCCGTCGACGACCAGGTGGGTGCCGTTGATGTAGCGGCCGGCGTCGGAGGCCAGCAACAGGAGGGCGCCGACGCAGTCGTCCGGCGTGCCGTAGCCACCGCGCAACGGGATCCGCTCCTCCCAGGCGGCCTCGAACGCCTGCCGGTCCAGGGAGAACTCGCCGTCGATCGGGGTGGCGATCATGCCGGGGGCGATCGTGTTGGCGGTGATGCCGTGCGGCCCCAACTCGGCGGCGAGCGACCGGGTGAGCAGCTCGACGGCCCCCTTGGAGGCGTTGTAGTGGGCCAGCCCGGCCTCGGCCATCAGCCCGTTCTTCGAGGAAATGTTGACGATACGGCCGGGCACCCCGTCGGCGATCATGTGCTCGGCGACGCGTTGCGCGAGGAAGAAGACGGCGTCCACGTTCACCCGCATCACCTCCCGCCAGGCGGCAACCGTGATCTCGTTGAAGTGCTCCAGCCGAGCCACGCCGGCGTTGTTCACCAGGATGTGCAGCGCACCACGGTCACGGCGTACCTCGTCGACCCACGGGGCGATCGCCGCCGTGTCGGACAGGTCGAACGAGTACGGGTGGCAGGTTCGGCCATGCCGCGTCACCGCGGCCACGACCGGGCTGAGGTCGGTACCGGGCCGGTCCACCAGCACCAGGTCCGCGCCGGCCGAGGCGAGGCCGACCGCGAACGCGGCGCCGAGCCCCCGCGCGGCACCGGTCACCACGGCAAGCCGGCCGGACAGGTCGAAGGAGGGCGGGACGACGGTCATGCCAACCCCAGCAGGTCAAGCGACGGACGGTGGATCAGCTGCTCGATCTGCTCGGTGTCGAGCGGGTCGAGGCCGGGGATGCCGGGGACCAGGCCCACCCTGCGCAGCCCCTCGATCGAGGCGTCGACGGTGGTGAAGGGATAGTCGCTGCCGAAAAGCAACTTGCCCCACACCCCGTAGTCCTGCACCAGCCGGAGGCTGTGCCAGAGCTGGAAGGGGCGGTAGTGCAGCGCGGAGACATCGGCGTAGACGTGCTGGTGCTTGCGGATGACCGCGATGCACTCCCCCTCGTACGGGTGGCCGAGGTGGGCGAGCACCATGCGCAGCTCGGGATGCCGGATGGCCACCTCGTCGAGATGCACCGGCAGGGCGTAGCGCAGCGGCGCGGCGGAGACGAAGGTGGTGCCGGTGTGCACCAGCAGCGGCAGGCCGTGCCGTTCGGCGTAGGCGTAAAGGTCGTCGTAGGCGGGGTCGGCGGGGTCGAACCCGGCGTACATCGGCATCAGCTTGATGCCGCGCAGGCCGAGATCGCGGTGCCCGTGCTCCAGCTCGTCACGCCAACCAGGCTGGGTGGGATCCAGGGCGAGGTAGCCGACCAGCCGGTCCGGGTGGGCCGCGACGTACGCCGCCACGGCGGCGTCGTCGACCCAGAGGCCGGAGCGGCGGGCCTTGCCGCCGACGACGATGGTGCGGGTGTCCGGCGGTGCGGTGGCCGCGTACTGCGACCACCGCACCGTCAGGTCGACCTCGCCGCCGTGCGCCCGGGATGCCTCGGCGGCGAACGGGTCGCCGACGTGCCCCGGGCAATCGAACAGGTGCGAGTGCACGTCGACGATCATCGGCGGTCCCGCTTCTCCCACCCCTCGGCGAACATGTTCCAGAAGCCGTGGCTCGGCGGGTGCTCGGCGAACACCTCGTCAACCAGTTCGACGCCGAGTCCGGGGGCGGTGGGCAGGTCGATGTGCCCGTCGACCACCGGCAGGGCACCGCGCACGGCGTCGAAGACGTAGTCCTCCAGCAGGCCGTCGAACGTCTCCAGGATCTTGAAGTTGGGCATCCCGAGGACGGCGTGCACCGAGGCGGTGGTGCACAGCGGCGAGTTGGAGTTGTGCGGGGCGACGACCATGGCGTGCTGGTCGGCGATGGCGGCGAGCTTGCGCACCTCGGTGAACCCGCCGGCCATGGACAGGTCGGGCTGGATGATGTCGACGGCGTCGGTGGCGAACAGCCGGGCGTATTCGTAGCGGTTGTGGAAGTGCTCGCCGCCGGAGATCGGCATGGTGGCGCGGGCACGCAGCTCGGCATACCGCTCGATGTGCGTCCACGGCAGCGGCTCCTCGAACCAGCCAAGGTCGAACGGCTCCAGCTCGCGTACCAGCCGGGCGGCGGTGTGCATGGCGAAGCGGGCGTGCCCCTCGACGAACAGCTCGATCTCGGGCCCCACGGCGTCGCGGACGGCGGCGACGATGTCGATCGAGCGGCGCAGCTCGGCACGGGACAGCTCGCCGAGGCCCGCGCCGAACGGGTCGAACTTCAGTGCCGTGTACCCCTTGGCGACGGTGGCGACAGCCCGCTCGGCGAACGCGGCGGGCTCACGGTCGCCGGTGTACCAGCCGTTGGCGTACACCCGGACGCGGTCGCGGCAGGCCCCGCCGGTGAGGCGGTACGCGGGCACGCCGAGGGCCTTGCCCATGAGGTCGTAGAGGGCCTGGTCGATGCCGGAGACGACGATCCCGCCGATGTCGCCGCCGCGCAGGAAGTCGCCCTGGTACATGCGCAGCCAGATCTCCTCGACGTCGAACGGGTCGGCGCCGATCAGGTGCCGCCCGGCCATCGCCTCGACGAGCTGGCAGGTCTCCCGCGCCCGGTACGGGTGGGTGATCTCGCCGACGCCGGTCAGCCCGGCGTCGGTGTGCACCCGCACGTAGGAGAAGTCGCGCCAGGCGGTGCCGAGGGTGAGGGTCCCCACCCGGCTGATCCGCCCGGCGGGGCCGACGGGATGCGTCTTGTCGACGGTCAGCATCAGGACCGTCCTCCCCCGCCGGCGGTCGCGCCGCCCATCGTGGCGGTGCCGGCCAGTTCGGTGACGCCGCCGGCGGCGAGGGTGTCGCGGACGGCTGCCCGGGTGGCCTCGACGAGGTGGTCGATGTCGGCGTCGGTGTGGGCGTACGAGACGTGGTTGCGCTTGAGGTTCAGCGGCAGCTCGAAGATGCCGTGCTCGGGCATCCGCCGACGGTAGCCGATGAACATGCCGGCATCGTTGCCGAGCAGGTCGTCGTAGCTGCGCGGCACCGGCCCGGGCATGAAGTAGGTCACGAAGACGGAGCCGTGGCCGGTGACCACGGCGGGGACGCCGAGGTCGGCGAGGACCTCGGTGATGCCGGCGCGGGCCCGGTCGCCGAGCCGGTAGACGTGCTCGTGCACCGGCTCGGTGCGCAGCTTGCCGAGGGTGGCGATGGCGGCGGCGACCACGGCGGGGTGTCCGTTGTAGGTGCCGGCGAAGAAGGCGGGCGCGCCGGGGTGGGTGCTGAACAGGTCCATCAGGTCCGCCCGGCCGCCGAGGGCGCCGATCGGGTAGCCGTTGGCGATGGCCTTGCCGAGGGTGGTCAGGTCGGGGGTGATCCCGCTGATCTTCTGCCAGCCGCCGAGGTCGTGCCGGAAGCCGGTGATCACCTCGTCGAAGACCAGGACGCTGCCGGCGCGGGTGCACTCGTCGCGCAGGGCCCGGAGGAACTCCTGGTCGGGCAGAAGGCAGCCGACGTTGTGCGGCACCGGCTCGACGATGACCGCGGCGATGTCGTCGCCGTGGGCGGCGAAGGCGGCCCGGACGGCGGCCACGTCGTTGAAGCGCAGCACGAGGGTGGCGTCGAGGACCTCGGGCAGGATGCCGGTGGAGATCGGGTCGGGCACGCCCACCCGGTCGGGGGCGGAGATGACGTTGAGGCTGACCGAGTCGTGCCAGCCGTGGTAGCAGCCCTGGAACTTGACCACCAGGCGCCGGCCGGTGGCGGCGCGGGCGACCCGCAGGGCGTGGAAGGTGGCCTCGCTGCCGGTGCTGGTCAGCAGCACCTTCTCGATGCTCGGGACCAACTCGGCGAGGGCCTCGGCGAGTTGGACCTCGCCGTCGGTGACGGCCACGCCGCACAGGTCCAGCCGCTTGCCGGCCTCGGTGACGGCGGCGTTGACGTCTGGGTCGTTGTGGCCGAGCAGGGGTGGCCCGAAGGCCGCATGGTAGTCGGTGTACTGGCGTCCGTCGGCGTCCCAGAAGCGCGCGCCGGAGGCGCGGGCGATCACCATCTCGGTGAGGCCCGGGATGCTGCGCTGCCCGCTGTTGACGCCGCCGGGGATGACCCGGCGTGCCCGCTCGGCGATGGTGGCACCGGACGGGGCCGATCGTGAAATCACACCTTCTCCTCATCGGTGCGGCGCGGCGACCCAGCCCGGTCGCGGCGCCGCGGTTTGTCCGCCGCAGGAGGAACCATTCGATTTTCAGAACGCTGTTCGGTATTACCAAACGATGTTCGGCATACTAGGCACGCTTGATCGCGGCGGTCAACACGCCGGGGCACCATTTTCCGAACGGCTTTGTTACGCTGTTCGGCCTTGGCGAACAGCGTCGGCTTCCCTGACCGAAAGAAGGACCATGACCACCACCGAAGACGGGGACAGCTCCCGCTACCTGGTGCGCAGCGTCAGCCGCGCGGCTGAGGTGCTGGAGGCGCTGTCCGCCGCCGCCCCCGGCGAGGGGCTGAGCGTCACCGACATCGCCCGCGCCTGCGGACTGTCCAAAAGCGCCGCGTTCGCCACCCTGCACACCCTGTGCCGCCACGGCCTGGCCGCCGACGACGGCGAGGGGATGAACCGCCGCTACCGCCTCGGGATGGCGCTGGCCCGCCTCGGCGTCCGCGCCCAGGAGCAGCTGTCGCTGCGTGACATCGCCCGCCCGGTGCTGGCTGGGCTGACCCGTGAGACCGGGCTCAGCTCCCGGCTGGCCGTCCCCGAGGGGGCCCACGCGGTCGTCATCGACCAGGTCAGCAACGGCGAGCGCATCCAGATCGAGCTGCGGATGGGCACCCGCGAGCTGCCGCACTGCACCGGGCTGGGCAAGGCCCTGCTGGCCGAGATGACCCCGCCGCAGGTCGCCGAACTGATCGGCCGCGTCGGGCTGCCCCGACGCACCGACCACACCATCACCGACCTGGACTCACTCCTGGCCCACCTCGACGACGTCCGCAAGGCCGGGTACGCCCTCGACGACGAGGAGGACGCCGAGGGGGTGTTCTGCATCGGCAGCGCCCTGCGCGACCACACCGGGCAGTGCTGCGGCGCGATCAGCGTGACCGGGCTGAAGCTGGGTCTGCCCAGCTGGCGGTACCAGGAGCTGGGGCGCCAGGTGCGCCAGGCCGCCGAGGCCATCTCCGTCCGGCTCGGTCACGTCCCGGCGGACGTGACCTCTTGACAGCCGGTTCACCTGCTGTTTAACGTTCCCGCCAACGTCGCGGCCCAGGTCGCGACGGGCCGCGGCCCCTGGTCGCGGCCGTCTCGGGCGAACAGCTGACTCCCGTCGCGCCGCAGCCCCGGCGCCGGGCGTTTCGGTCAGCAGCTCCGCCGCCTGCGCGCCTCGCGCGTTTGCCCGACCTTCCCCCGTCCTGCGGCGCCCACCGTGGCGCCCGCAGACCCCCAGCCCCGCCGTCCGGCGTCGCGCCGGCCGGCTGGACCGCGAAGGTTGAGGCTCGCCATGGGTCTACTTGGCACGTCCACACTCACCCCCCAGGACCAGGTCCTACGCGTCGACACCGTCGCCGACCTGGCCACCCTCGCCCCCGCCGCGCTGGCGGTCCGCGCCCTGGTGCGGGTCGCCGGCTACCGCACCGCCGGCGACGGCGGCGGCGGACTGCTGCGCTGGGACCCCACCAGCACCGCCCCCGCCAACGGCGGCACCGTGCACGACCCGTACCAGACCGGGCGCGGCCGATGGCTGACCGTGCCCGACGGGGTCGGCGACTTCCGGCGGTTCGGGATCTTCGGCCGGGACACCCCCGCCGACGCCGCGCTGGACGCGATGGTCGCCGACCCGGCGATCCATCGGATCGAGGCCCACACCGACCTGCGCTTCGTCAAACGGCACACGTTCGGCCGCAGCGACATCGAGCTGGACTTCGGCGGGCACACCGTGCACACCGACGGCATCGAGCGCAACACCCACGACAATCCGTTCGGCGCCGTGCTCTACTTCCGCGGCGCGGTGACCGACACGGTGATCACCCACACGCTCACCGAGACCGTCCCCGAACTGACCGACGTGTTCCAGGTGCCCGACTCCGGGCGGTTCGCCGTCGGGCAGTGGTGGACGGCCACCAGCAACTCCCTCACCGGCGCCGACGAGCGCGAACTGCAGAAGATGATCCAGGTCACCCAGCTCGTCGACGGCACCCACATCCGGGTGGGCTACCTCAACGGCTGGACCCTGGAGCCCGGCCGCACGATCACCTGGCGGCGGGTCGAACCGGTCCAGCGCGCCCACGTACGCAACATGGTCTTCCTGGGCCACGTCGCCTTCACCGGCGAATACCCCGGCTCCGGCCCGGACGACCGCGAGTACAGCGGCTCCCACCCGGTCGCCTACGAGTACGCGGTGCGCTGCGACGTCTCCGGCATCGACGCCACCGGCACCTGGTGGCCGGTGATCATGCGCCGCTGGTGCACCCACTTCACCACCGCCAACTGCAGCCTGAAGAACCCGCCCACCGTCATGTACGGCGGTGCGGGCTACCTCACCCAGCAGATCTACTGCCTGTACGGGCACGTCGTGGACTGCCGTAGCGCCAACGCCCGGCACCTCAACGACCTGACCGCCTCGGCGTACTGCACGGTGGAGAACTGCCACGGCGACGGCGACGACGCCGGCGGCAACCCGTTCACCACCCACGGCCAGTACGAACACGACCTCGTCTTCACCGGCAACTCCGGCCTGATGGACATCGCCAACAGCGGTGGCCAGTGGGGCATCAGCGCCAAGCGGATCACTGTCCGCCGCCACGTCTGCTCCTGGTTCGTCGCCGGCACCAAGATCACCGACCTGACCCTGGAGGACGTGCGGGTCATCGCCCGCTCGACCTTCGACCCGGCCGGCACGCTTCAGATCAACGCCGACGGTGCGCAACTGCGCGGCTGTTCGGCGAAGACACTGAGCATCGCCCAGCGCTCGGCGCGCTCTCGCCGGCCCACTGTCATCACCGACTGCGACTTCGATCAGCCCGCCGGCACCGTCGTCGTGCAGACCCCGGTCAGCAACCCGGTGCACTTCGTGCGCACCACCTTCCGGGGCCTGGACGGGGCGATCCTGCGCGGCTCCGGTCCGGTGCACTTCACCGACTGCACGCTCACCGGGTCGCCGGGGGCCGCCCCGCTGCTGGTCGGCGCGGCGGAGGTGGTGATCGACGGCGGCACCCTCACCGACACCGGCATCGAGCTGTCGGCCGTCCGCGACCAGCGCCTCGTCGTCGACGGCGGCGCGGTGCTCGCCGGCACCAACGCCCGCCGGGCGCTGCTGACCCGGGCCACCGGGTCCGGGGCGGTCCGCGTCGAGCTGGGCGACTGCACCAGCACCGCCGCCGACGCGGGCACCGCCCACGTACGCCTGGGCACCGGCGTCAACCGCTACCGGGCCGTCGGCGCGCGGTTCACCGGCGGCCGACTGGTGCTCGCCGACGCTGCCTTCGGCGCCGCCTCCACGCTGCTGCACACCGGCTGCGTCGAGGAGGGGGTCGCCCGCGAGCTGCCCGCCGACTCCGCCCGCGTCGCCACCGGCGACAACCTCACTCTCTGATCACCCCGGCCCCTGGAAGAGGAGACACCCCCATGGACCGCTCCGAACCGACCTCCCGCCGCACCCTGCTGCGCGCCTCCGGGCTCGGCGGGCTCGCCCTCGCCGGCACCGCCCTCGCCCTCTCCCCCGCCACCGCCGCGTCCGCCGCCCCTGAGCCGGACAGCGCGGCGACCCCGCTGGTCCCGGGCCGCGACGCGGTCCTGCATGTCGGCACCGTCGCCGCCCTGCTCGCCCTGAAGCCCGACACCCTGCGCGACGGGCAGGTCGTGCACGTCGACGGACACTTCGCCGCCGGCGACGGCGGCGCCCGGCTGGTCCGCTGGGACGCGGCCAGCACCGCCGCCGGCAACGGCGGCACCATCCTGGCACCGAACGGCGACACGCCGGGCCGCTGGCGCCAGCTGCACGACGGTGTCGTCGAGTTCCGGCACTTCGGCATCTTCGACGCGAAGACCCCCGCCGACGCCGCCCTCGACGCCATGGTCAACGACCCCGCCGTGCACCGCATCGAGGCCCACTCCGACCTGCACTTCGTCAAGCGGCACCGGTTCACCCGCAGCGACCTGGTGCTCGACTTCGGCGGGCACACCATGTCCACGACCGGCATCGAGGACGCCGGCCGCGACGACCCGTTCGCCGCCGTGCTGTTCTTCCGCGGAAAGGTCACCGACGAGGTACGCACCCACAGGCTGACCGAGGCCGTCCGGGAGGGCTGGGACTCCTTCCAGGTCGCCGACTCCTCCGCCTTCGCTGTCGGCCAGTGGTACGCCGTCGAGGTCAACCAGCTCTCCGGCACCTGGGAGCGGGAGCTGCAGAAGCTCGTCCAGGTCACCCAGGTCATCGACGGCACCCACATCCGGGTCAACTACAAGAACGGCTGGGAGCTGGCCGCCGGCCGCACCCTCACCTGGACCCGGGTCGAGCCGGTCAGCCGGGTGCACGTGCGCAACCTCGTCTTCACCGGCAATGGCGCCGACCAGTACACCGGCTCGCACCCGATCGCCTACGAGTACGCGGTGCACTGCGACGTCGCCGACGTCGACGCCACCGGCACCTTCTGGCCGGTGATCATGCGGCGCTGGTGCACGTACTTCCACACCGCCCGGTGCACCCTGAAGAACCCGACCTCGGTCACCTGGGGCGGCGCCGGCTACCTCACTCAGCAGATCTACTGCCTGTACGGGCACGTCGAGGACTGCCGCACCTCCAACGCCCGGCACCTCAACGACTGGACCGCCTCGGCGTACGGCTACGTCACGAACTGCCACGGCGACGGCGACGACCAGGGCCCGTTCGTCACGCACGGCCAGTACGAGCACGACCTGGTCTACACCGGCAACTCCGGGCTGATGACGTTCGCCAACTCCGGGGCGGCCTGGGGCTCGGCGGCGAAGCGGATCACCGTGCGCAAGCACGTCTGCTCCTGGTTCGTGGCCCGGGTGAAGGTGACCGACCTGACCCTGGAGGACGTCCAGGTCATCCGCAAGGACGGGCTGGCCGGCTCCGGAATGATCTGGGTCAACGCCGACGGCGTGCAGCTGCGTGGCTGCTCCGCCGACGACACGCTGATCATTTCCCAGCAGTCCACCCGGTCGCAGCGACCCAACGTCATCGAGGACTGCGCGTTCACCCTGGCCGCCGCCGGCACCGACGTGGTGCAGGCCAGCGTCACGACCCCGGTGCACCTGGTCCGCACCACGATCCGCGGGGTCAACGGGCACACCTTCAGCGGCACCGGACGGCTGCACCTGACCGACGTCACGTTCGTCGGCGCCCCGGACGCCGCCCCGGTCACCGTGAAGTCCGCCGACGTGCGCGTGTCCGGCGGGACCTTCACCGACACCGGCATCCGCCTCGCCGGCGCCACCGACCAGCGGATCAGCGTCGGCGGTGGGGCGGTGATCAGCGGAACGAACGCGGCGAAGGCCCTGCTGTCCCGCGCCGCGGCCACCGGCGTCGTGCGGTGGGAGCTGGGCGGCTACCTCAGCACCACCGGCGACGCGGGCACCGCGCACGTCAGCGTCGACGCCGGCACCAACCGGTACTCGGCCGTGGGGGCGCAGTTCACCGGCGGGAAGCTGCGGCTGGCCGACGCCGGCTTCGGCGAGGGCTCCTACCTGCACCACACCGGGTGCGTCGAGGAGGGCGTGACCCGGGAGCTGCCCGCCGCCTCGTCCCGGGTCCGCGACGCCGGGAACCTGACGGTCTGACCGCCCGACGGCGAACAACAAGAGGAAGCGAGGAGCAGGTGGAACAGCAGGACCGGCCGGTGCGGGTGGCGCTGGTGGGCGCGGGCAACCGGGGTCAGACGTACGCCCGGTGGGTGGCCGCCAACCCGGGGCGGGCGCGGCTGGTCGCGGTCGCCGACCCGCGGCCCCACCAACGAGGGTTGATCACCGCCGCCCACCCGGGCGCGGCGGAGTTCGTCGACTGGCGGGACCTGCTCGCGGCGGACCCGCCGGCGGACGCGGTCGTCGTGGCCACCCAGGACCGGATGCACGTGGAGCCGGCCGTCGCGTTCGCCAAGGCCGGCCGGCACCTGCTGGTGGAGAAGCCGCTCGCGCCGACCGCGGACCAGTGCCGCGAGATCGTCGAGGCGGTCCGCGCCACCGGCGTACTGTTCGCCGTCTGCCACGTGCTGCGCTACACCCCGTACACCGACGTGGTGAAGCGGGTGGTGGACAGCGGGGTGCTGGGCGAGATCGTCAGCGCCCAGCACCTCGAACCCGTCGGCTGGTGGCACTACGCCCACTCCTACGTGCGGGGCCCGTGGCGGCGGGAGGACCTGGCCACCCCGATGCTGCTGGCCAAATCTAGCCACGACCTGGACTGGCTCAGCTACGTCACCGGCCGGCGCATCGAGCGGGTCGCCAGCTTCGGCGGGCTACGCCACTTCCGGCCCGACCAGGCTCCGGCCGGCGCTGCCGCGCGCTGCCTGGACTGCGCGGTCGAGCCGGACTGCCCGTACTCGGCGCCGAAGCTGTACCTGCCGGTGCTGCGCGAGCGCGGGCCGATCTGGCCGGTCAGCGTGGTCACCGACGGCACCGACGAGGACGCGCTGGTCGAGGCGCTGCGCACCGGCCCGTACGGGCGGTGCGTGTACTCCGGCGACAACGACGTCGTCGACCACCAGGTCGTGGCGATGGAGCTGACCGGCGGGGTCACCGCCACCTTCACCATGGCCGCCTTCACCGAACAGACCCACCGGCAGACCCAGCTGTTCGGCACCCACGGCTTCCTCTCCGGCGACGGCGAGCGGGTCCGGGTGCACGACTTTCGCACCGACCGGATCGAGGTCCTCGACGCCGGCGCGGTCGGCGGGTCCACCGCCGCCGACGACCACGGCGGCGGCGACACCGGGCTGATGGACGCCTTCGTCCGCGCCGTCGCCACCGGCGACGGCCACCACATCCGGTCCGGGCTGGACGAGACCCTCGCCAGCCACCTCGCGGTCTTCGCCGCCGAGACGGCCCGGCACACCGGCACGGTCGTGACCGTGCCCGCGCACTGAACCCACCCAGAGAGGAACGGAAAGATGCGACTTCGCAGGTTCGCACCGGTCGCGGTCGCCGCGCTGGTGGCCGGGCTGCTCACCGCCTGCGGCGGCGGCTCCGACGCCGGCGGCGGCAAACAGAGCATCACCATGTGGATCTACCCGGTGATCCCCGACGAGGCCACCCACCGGGGCTTCTGGGACAAGCAGGTCGCCGCGTTCAAGGCCGACCACCCCGACATCGACGTCAAGGTCGAGATCTTCCCGTGGGCCAAGCGGGAGGAGTCACTGACCACCGCGATCGCCGGCGGCAAGGGCCCCGACGTCGTCTACCTGATCCCCGACCAGCTCGGCAAGTTCAACAAGATGATCGAACCGGTGGACGACTACCTGCCCGCCGACGCGAAGGCCGACTACCGGGAGAACGTCCGGGCCGCCGTCACCCTCGACGGCAAGATGCTCGGCGCGCCGATCCTCACCAGCAGCAACCCGCTGATGTGCAACGCGAAGGTGTTCACCGCCGCCGGGATCACCGAATACCCGAAGACGTGGGCGGACCTGCTGGCCCTCGCACCGAGGTTCAAGGCCAAGGGCTTCGACGTCACCAACTACTACGCCGACCCGAACGCCACCCTGAACCAGTCGTTCTACCCGCTGCTGTGGCAGGCCGGCGGGGACGTGTTCAGCGCCGACGGCAAGTCCGTGACGTTCAACGGCCCCGCGGGCGTCAAGGCGCTGACCTTCCTCAAACAGCTCGTCGACGGCGGTTACGTCGAGAAGGACCTGATCACCAGCATCCCCGCGTTCGAGCAGACCAACGTCGCCAAGAACAAGGTCGCCTGCACCTGGCAGCACGTCCCGGCCGACGTCGAGAAGTTCTGGGGCAAGGAGAACATCAAGATCTTCCCGCCGCTGAGCGACGCCAGGAGCGTCGGCTACGGCACCGTGGGCAGCCTCTCCATCCTCAAGGGCAGCAAGGCCAAGAAGGCCGCCGGCGAGTGGGTCTCCTTCGTCACCGCCCCGGCGGTCGCCTCCGCGTACGACACCGCGGGCGGCTACTTCTCGGCCAAGACGTCCGCCGGGTCCCTGTACCCCCAGGACCCGGTGAACACCGAGATGGAGAAGACGCTCAGCAGCACCACCGTCGGCGCCCTCAACGAGAAGAGCCGCGAGGTGATGGGCGTGCTCGCCCCCGAGATCCAGGCCGCGCTGATCGGCAAGAAGACCCCCGAGCAGGCGCTCGCCGACGCGGCCAAGGCCGCCCAGGCGCTGCTCTGACCCCTACCGGCCCGCCGCCGCACCGCGGCGGCGGGCCGGGCACCACCACACCGGCCGCATCGGCCGATGTCGAATCTGCAAAGAGGATGGCGAGATGGCCGAACCTGCTCAGCTGCCGGCCCCGGGGGTCCGGCGGGTGATCGCCCGGCGCGAGGCACGATGGGGTCTGCTCTTCGTCCTCCCCGCGTTCCTGCTCTTCCTGGCGTTCCGCTTCGGCCCGGCGATCGCCGGGCTGTTGCTCGGGTTCATGGACTACACGATCGGCGGCGACGCCGACTGGACCGGGCTGGAGAACGCCCGGCGGCTGGCCGACGACCCGGTGTTCTGGCAGTCGCTGCGGATCACCGTCGTCTACACCCTGCTGTACGTGCCGCTGACCGTGGCCGCCTCGGTCGGGCTGGCGCTGCTGGTCCGGCGCGCCTTCCGCGGCGTCGGCTTCTTCCGGTCGGTGTTCTTCCTGCCGGTGGTCACCAGCCTGGTGCTGGTCGCCACGATCTTCTCCTGGGTGTTCTCCTCCGGCGGCCCGTGGTCGCGGATCCTCAGCTGGGTCGGCCTGCCCGCCGACTCCTGGCTGGCCTCCAGCACTCTGGTGCTGCCGGCGCTCGCCCTGGTCGGCGTGTGGTCGCACTTCGGGTACGGCATGCTGATCGTGCTGGCCCGCCTGCAGGACCTGCCGCGCGAGCAGGAGGAGGCCGCGCTCACCGACGGCGCCGGCCCGTGGCCGCGGTTCCGCTGGATCGTGCTGCCCCAGCTCAAGCCGGTGCTGTTCTTCCTGCTGGTGATCGAGACGACCGCCTCGTTCCAGGTCTTCGACCTGGTGTACGCGATGACCGGCGGCGGTCCGGCCCGCGCCAGCTACACCCTCGTCATGGCCCTGTACGACCAGGGCTTCAAGTACTTCGATCTCGGCTACGCCAGCGCGATCGGGGTGGCCCTGTTCGCGATGACCCTGGTCGTCGCGCTGATCCAGCGGCTGGCCCTCGGGAGGGACAAGTGACCGCCACGACCACCGCCCCCGCACCCACCACGGCACCCCCGGCCCGCCGGCGGCGCTCGTACCGGGCGTTGCAGCCCGGGCCGGCCGGCACCGTGCTGCGGTACGTGCTGCTCGCCGTGGCCAGCGTGGTCACGCTGTTCCCGTTCTACGCGATGGTGGTGCTGAGCCTGAAGCCCACCGCCGCCGTCGAGTTCCCCGGCAGCCTGCTGCCCTGGCCGATCAAGTTCGACGCGTACGCGACGGTGCTCGACTCGCGGGACATCCTGCGCTGGCTGCTGAACACCACCATCTACTCGGTGGTCAGCGTCGTCGCGGTGCTGGTGCTCGCCGCGATGGCCGGGTACGCGTTCGCGAAGAAGCGCTTCCCCGGCCGGGAGGCGATGTTCTGGTCGTTCCTGGCCATGGTGATGGTGCCGTACCACGTCACCCTCATCCCGACCTTCATCCTCATCGCGAAGGTCGGCGGGGTCGACACGTACTGGGGGCTGATCCTGCCGACGCTCGCCAACGCGCAGGCCGTGTTCCTGATGCGGCAGTTCATCCAGGGCCTGCCCGACGAACTGTTCGAGGCGGCGAAGATCGACGGCGCGTCGGAGTGGCGGATGTTCGTGCGGATCGTGCTGCCGCTGTGCAAGCCGATCCTGGCCACCCTCGGCGTGTTCGTCTTCCTGTGGCACTGGAACGACCTGCTCTGGCCGCTGATCATCGGGCAGAGCGGGGACATGCGCACCCTCACCGTCGGCATCGCCTCCCTGCAGAAGGAGCAGGTGCCGCTCAACGTCATGCTCGCCGGCTCGGTCGTCGCGTTCGTGCCGATCTTCGCCGCCTATCTCGTGGGCCAGCGGTACTTCACCGAGGGCGTCACCATGTCCGGAATCAAAGGATGAGTTCAGTGTTCAACAGTGAGTCCGAGCTGGAGGATCGCCTCGCCCGGCCGTCCGCGGCGCTCGTCGGCGACCTGGCCGGCGGCTCCGGCGACCTGGTGGTGCTCGGCGCCGGAGGCAAGATGGGCCCGTCGCTGTGCCGGCTGGCCCGCCGGGGGCTCGACGCCGCCGGCCGCTCCGGCGACCGGGTGTACGCCGTGTCGCGCTGGTCGGACCGGTCGGCGGCCGACGCGCTGGCCGCCGACGGGGTGGAACCGGTGCCGTTCGACCTGCTCGGCGACGGCGACCTGGCCGGGCTGCCCGACGCCGCCGACGTGGCGTTCATGGTGGGCGCGAAGTTCGGCACCTCCAGCGCCCCGTACCTGGCCTGGATGGTCAACGCGGTGCTGCCCGCCGCGGTGGCCCGCCGCTACCCGGCCGCTCGGACCGCCGTGTTCTCCACCGGCAACGTGTACCCGATGGTGCCGGTGGCCTCCGGCGGCTGCGTGGAGACCGACCCGCCCGGCCCGGTCGGCGACTACGCGATGAGCTGCCTCGGCCGGGAACAGGTCTTCGCGCACGCCGCCGCCACCCAAGGCACCCCGGTCGCGGTGATCCGGCTCAACTACGCGGTCGACCTGCGCTACGGGGTGCTCGCCGACATCGGTCAGGCGGTGCTGGCCGGCGAGCCGGTCGACGTCACCACCGGCCACGTCAACGTGGTCTGGCAGGGATACGCCAACGAGGTGGCGCTGCGCTCGCTGGGGCACGCCTCCACCGGCGTGTTCACCCTGAACCTGACCGGCCCGGAGACCGCCCCGGTGCGCCGGATCGCCGCCCGGATCGGCGAACGCCTCGGCAAGCCCGTCACGTACGCCGGCACCGAGGCGCCGACCGCGCTGCTCAACGACGCGACCCGCTGCCACGCGCTGTTCGGCTACCCGGACGTGCCACTGGGCACGCTGATCGACTGGCAGGCCGACTGGCTGGCCGCCGGCCTGCCCACCACCGGCAAGCCCACCAGGTTCGCCGTCCGCGACGGGAGGTTCTGACATGTCCCTGGACCTGCTACGCGACGGGACCGTCATCCCCGCGCACCCGCTCGCGCTGTCCGCCGACCGGCGCCTCGACGAGCGGCGGCAGCGGGCGCTGACCCGCTACTACCTGGCCGCCGGAGCCGGCGGGCTCGCCGTCGGCGTGCACACCACCCAGTTCGCCATCCGCGAGGCGGGCCTGCTGCGGCCGGTGCTCGCCCTGGCCGCGGAGACCGTCGACGCCGAGGCCCACCGACCGATGGTGAAGGTCGCCGGGGCCTGCGGCGACACCGCCCAGGCCGTCACCGAGGCCGAACTGGCCGCCTCGCTGGGCTACCACGCCGTGCTGCTGTCCCCCGTCGTGCCCGGCGCCGACGAGGCGTACCTGCTGGACCGGGCGCGGGCGGTCGGCGAGGTGCTGCCGGTGATCGGCTTCTACCTCCAGCCGGCCATCGGCGGCCCACGCCTGTCGACCGCGTTCTGGCGGGCGTTCGCCGACCTGCCATCGGTGGTCGCGGTGAAGCTCGCCCCGTTCGACCGGTACCGCACCCTGGAGGCGGTGCGCGGCATCGCCGCCGCCGACCGGGCCGCCGAGGTGGCGCTGTACACCGGCAACGACGACCACATCCTCGGCGACCTGCTCGGCGAATTCGCCGGCCGCCGGTTCGTCGGCGGGCTGCTCGGCCAGTGGGCGGTGTGGACCCGCGCGGCGGTGGCGCTGTTCGACCGGGCCCGGGCGGCCCGGGCCGGCGATCCGGCGGCGCTGGCGGAGCTGACCGACCGGGCGGCGGCGGTCACGGACGCGAACGCGGCGGTGTTCGACGCCGCGAACGGGTTTCACGGCTGCATCGCCGGGGTGCACGAGGTGCTGCGCCGGCAGGGGCTGCTCGACGGGGTGTGGTGCCTCGACCCGGCCGAAGGGCTGTCGCCCGGCCAGGCCGAGGAGCTGACCCGGGTGACCACCGCCTACCCGTGGCTGACGGACGACGACTTCGTCGCGGAGCATCGCGATGACTGGCTCCGGTGAGCCGTCAGCCGGGGCCGGCGAGAAGGGGCCGCCGGTGACCGCGCTCCCCGGCGGGTACCGTCCGGTCACTGTGGTGTCCGTACCCGCCGCGCTGCGCGCCCAGTTCTTTCCGGACCGAATCGGCGACCGGCTGACCACGCTCACCGACGCCACACTGATCGACGATCACGCGGCACTCACCCGTGACGGCCTGGCGCCGCTGCTGGCCCGGGCCGAGGTGCTGGTGACCTCCTGGGGTGTCCCCCGCCTCGACGCGGCCCTGCTGGACCGCGCCCCGGCGCTCCGGCTGGTCGCGCACACCGGCGCCTCGGTCAAACCGTTCGTGACCCCCGAGCTGTTCGCCCGCGGCATCACGGTCACCCAGGCGGGGCAGGGCATGGCCCGGTCGGTGGCCGAGGTCGCCCTCGCGTTCACCCTGGCCCTGCTGCACCAGACGCCCCGCTTCGACCACGCGCTCCACGACGGCGCGAGCTGGCGCCAGGCGGAACAGGCGCCACCTCGACACGAGATCCTCGGCTGCCCGGTCGGCGTCGTCGGCGCGTCCCGCACCGGGCGGGCGTACCTGGAGCTGGTCCGCGCCCTGGGCGCAGAGGTCAGCGTGTACGACCCGACCCTCGCCGCGGCGGACGCCGCCGCGCTCGGTGCCCGGCTGGTCAGCCTGGACGAGCTGCTCGCCGGCAGCCGCATCGTCGCGCTGCACGCGCCGACCCTGCCGGAAACCCGGCACCTGCTCGGCGCCCGCGAGCTGGCGCTGCTGCCCGACGGCGCCGGGCTGGTCAACACCGCCCGGTCCTGGCTGGTCGACGAGGCGGCGCTGGTCGCGGAGCTGTCCGGCGGCCGGATCGACGCCGCGCTGGACGTCTACGACGAGGAGCCGCTACCCACCGGCCACCCGCTGCGGGCGCTGCCCAACGTGCTGCTCACCCCACACCAGGCCGCCGGCACCGTGCAGGGCCGCCGGCGGCAGGGCGAGATCGTCGTCGACGAGATCGCCCGGTACGTGGCCGGTCGGCCCCTCGCGCACGCGGTGACCCCGGAGCTGCTCGCCCGGACGGGCTGACGCCGCCAACCCTCGTCCGTGATCGACTCGGGGCCCACCGACGGGCCCCACCCACCCCTGGAGAGGACACCATGAAGTTCATGCGGATCGGCCCGGTCGGTGCCGAGCGGCCGGTGCTGTTCGACGGCACCAGCTACTTCGACCTGAGCGGAGTCACCGCCGACATCGACGCGGCGTTCCTCGCCGCGGATCCCGTCGAGCGGGTCCGGGCGGCCTGGCCGCTGCCCGAACTCGACGTGATCGGAGAGCGGATCGGCGCCCCGATCGCCCGGCCCGGCGCGGTGCTCTGCATCGGGCAGAACTACAGCGCGCACGCCGCCGAGTCCGGGGTCGCCCCGCCCGAGCGGCCGATCCTGTTCCACAAGTCGCCGAACACCGTGGTCGGCCCGTACGACCAGGTGCTGATCCCGCGTGGTTCGACGAAGACCGACTGGGAGGTCGAGCTGGCCGTGGTGATCGGGAAGCGAGCCCGCTACCTCGACTCCCCCGCTGAGGCCCTCGCCCACGTGGCGGGGTACGCGGTCACCAACGACGTGTCCGAACGGGACTACCAGTTCGCCGACCCCGGCGGCCAGTGGTCCAAGGGCAAGTCGTGCGAGACCTTCAACCCCCTCGGCCCCTGGCTGGTCACGCCGGACGAGGCGGGCGACCCGCAGGCGCTCCGGCTGCGCTCGTGGGTCAACGGCGAGCCGCGGCAGAACTCCCGCACCGCCGACATGATCTTCGACGTGGCGTACCTGATCTGGCACCTGTCCCAGTTCACCGTGCTGGAACCGGGTGACGTCCTCAACACCGGCACCCCGCAGGGCGTGGCGCTGTCCGGCCGGTTCCCCTACCTGGCGGCGGGCGACGTGATGGAGGTGGAGATCGACGGGCTCGGCCGACAGCGCAACCTGCTCGCGCCGGCGTGACCGCCCCGGTCGAGTACCGGCCGGCCACGCCGGCGGACGTACCGTCGCTCTACGCCACGTGGCATGAGGCGTTCCCCGACGCGCACGTGACCGAGCTCTACGCCCGCGACCCCGGCCGCTTCCCGCGCACCTTCGTGGCGGTGGAGGCCGGGGCGGTCGTCGCCGCCGTCTACTACCTGCCCCGCCGGGTACGTAACGCCGCCGGCGGCGTCGATCTGGTCGGCGGCGTCGCCAACGTGGCCACCCGGGTCCGGGCGCGCGGCCGGGGTCACGTCCGCCGCCTGCTCGACCTGGCCGGCACGGCGATGGCCGCGGACGGCTGCGCCTGGTCGTTGCTGTTCACCGGCACCCCCGGCGTCTACCTGTCCAGCGGCTACCGCCCGTTCACCCTCCACTACCCGAGCGGTCGACCGGCGGCAGCCGCCCCGCCGCCGCCGGGCTGGACCGTCCAGCCTGAGTCCGAGGTGGACTGGGCGGAGTTCGGCCCGGTGCACGCGGCGTTCAACGCCCACCGGCCGCTCAGCACGATGCGGGACGCCGCCGACTGGGGGCTGCGGGTGCCGGTGTGGTACGCCCCGCCCGCCCAGCTGCTGGTTGCACGGCACGACGGCCGGACAGCGGGCTACCTGGTCGCGCAGTGGGATCCCGGGCACGTCCGGGTGCTCGAGGTCGCCGCCTGGCCGGACCGGCCGGACGCCCTACGCGCCCTGTTCAGCGCCGTGGCCCGCGCCGCCGCCGACCGCGGTGTACGGCACTGTGCGGCCCGGCTGCCCGCCGACCCGGCGATCGAGGCGGCGCTGCCGAGCCTCCTGATCGACCCGGTGGCGGAGACCGACGCCACCGGCATGGTCCGGCCGATCCACGCGGCGCCCGACCACCTGGCCGCGATCACCGAGGCGCCCGGGGCCTTCCACTGGCCGGCCGACTACTTGTGAGGCGCGTCCGGGTGTCGACCAGGGCGACCACCGGCTGACCGGTCGCGGCGCGGATGGTGTGCGATGTGGTGGGGCGAGCAGGCCACCACACGCTCGACCCACGAAGGAGGTTCGATGTTCGCGGAGCAGGTCACCCCGCCGATCGCCGGACACGGGGAAGGGCCGGTGTGGTGCCCCGAAGACCAGCAGGTGCGTTGGGTCGACATGCTGGTCGGCGACATCCTGGCTCTGGACCCGGTCACCGGGGCGATCACCCGCCGACACGTCGCTCCGGTGGTCGCGGCCGTGCGCCCGCGCTCCGGCGGTGGACTGGTCGCGGCCGTCGAGCGGGGCTTCGCGCTGCTCAGGGGCGACTCGGTGGAGCTGCTGCCCGAGATCTGGTCGGATCCGTCGGTCCGGATGAATGACGGCGGGTGCGACCCGCTCGGGCGCTTCTACTGCGGTTCCATGGCCTACGACGCCGCGCCGGGCCGGGCCGCGCTGCACCGGCTCAGCCCCGGCGGCGCGGTCGAGACGGTGCTCACCGGGCTCACCGTCTCCAACGGGTTGGCCTGGACCCGGGACGGCAGGACCGCCTGGTACGTCGACTCGGCCACCCACCGGATCGACACCTTCGCCTTTGACCTGAGCACCGGCGAGTTGCAGGACCGACGGCCGGGGGTAGCGGTGCCGCCCGACGCGGGCACGCCGGACGGACTGTGCGTCGACGTCGAGGGCGGTGTCTGGGTCGCGCTGTGGGACGGGGGCGCCGTCCACCGATACGCGCCGGACGGCCGTCTCACCGCCGTCGTGGAGCTGCCGGTCCGGCGCCCCACCGCATGCGCATTCGGCGGCCCGGACCACGCCGACCTCTACATCACGACTTCCCGCCAGGGACTGCCGGCCGAGGACCGCTCCCCGGCGGGGGCACTGTTCCGGATCCGACCGGAGGTGCCCGGGTTCCCCGATCACACCTTCGCGGGCTGACCTCCCCTGCAGTGGGCATTCACGGCAGCGCATGGCCTCCGTCGGTGTCCTGCCCGCGGCGAGTTCGCAACGGTGGTGGCGGCGTTGTCGGCCGCGCACGGCGAGGTGGCGTCACCGGCGACGCGGCGTGATCAGCCCCGACTCGTACGCCCACACGACCAGCTGGGCACGGTCGCGGCAGTGCAGCTTGGTCATCGCACGGTTGACGTGTGTCTTGGCGGTCAACGGGCTGATCACCATGCGCTCGGCGATCTCGTCGTTGGTCAGCCCCCGGGCGACGAGCTCGACGACCTCCTGTTCGCGGGCGGTCAGCACGCCGCGGCCGGCCGCCGGGTCGGCCGGCGGGGGGCCGGCGACGAACTCGCTGATGAGCGTACGGGTGACCGCCGGGGCGAGCAGCGCGTCGCCGCGAGCCACGACGGCGACGGCCTGCAGCAGGTCGGCGGGGTCGGCGTCCTTGAGGAGGAACCCGCTGGCGCCCGCGCGGAGTGCGGCGAAGACGTGCGAGTCGAGCCCGTAGTTGGTGAGGATGAGGACGCGGACCGCGGCGAGGTCGGGATCGGCGGCGATGCGACGGGTGGCTTCGATGCCGTCGAGTCCCGGCATCTGCACGTCCATCAGCACGACGTCCGGTCGCAGGCGTCGCGACAGCTGCACGGCCGCGGCGCCGTCGGCGGCTTCGCCGACGACCGCCAGGTCGTCCTCGGCGTTGAGCAACGCCCGGAAGCCGGCCCGCATCAGGGCCTGGTCGTCGGCGAGCAGGACCCGGATCGTGGCGGACTGAGCTGGTTGGACCTCGCCCAAGCGCTCGCTCATGCCGGACCGTCCAGCGGGAACGTGGCCCGTACCGCGAACCCGCCGCCGTCGCGGGCGGCGGCGTGCAGCGTGCCGCCCTGTCCGGTGACCCGTTCCCGCATGCCGCGCAGGCCCACGCCTGGTGTGACCGGCCGGACCGGCGACGCCTGGCCGTCGTCGGTCACCGAGACGGTCAGCTGTGCCGGGGCGTACGCGACGTGGATCTGGGCGGTGGCGGGGCCGGCGTGGCGGGCGACGTTGGTCAGGGCCTCCTGGACAACCCGATACCCGGCCTGGTCGACCTCGGCGGGCAGGTCCCGGGGCTGACCGGTGACGGTCACCTGCACCGGTACGCCGGCCGCCCGGGTCCGCTCGGCGAGCTCGCCCACCCGGGCCAGCCCGACCCGGTCCCCGTCGGAGGGTGAGCGCAGGACGTCCAGCGTGGCCCGCAGTTCCCGCATCGCGGTGCCGCTGGCCTCCTGGATCGCCAGCAGCGCGGCCGACGGTTCCTCGCCGTGCTTGCGGGCCAGGTGCACGGCGATCCCCGCCTGCACCTTGATCACCGAGATGCTGTGGGTCAGCGAGTCGTGCAGATCCCGGGCGATGCGCAGGCGCTCCTCCCCGGCGCGGCGCAGCGCCATCTCCTCGCGGGTGCGTTCGGCGTCGATGGCCCGCTGCTCGACCTGGGCCAGGTACGCCCGGTGCTGCCGCGTGACGAGCCCGGCGACGTTGGCCGCCAGAAACCAGCCCAGCAGCAGGGCGGTCCGCTCGGCGATCTGCTGACCGGGCCGGCCGGCGGGCGCGACTGAGATGTCGTGGGTCAGGAAGCCGCCGAGGAAGACGACGCTGGCCAGGGCAGATGCCCATCGGTGCCCCCGCCAGGCGGCGACGTAGACCGCGCCGAGGACGGCGAACGCGGCGGACACCCCGGCGTGTACCCGGACGTGGACGGCCAGCATGGCGGCGGTCACCACGCCCAACGCCACCACCGGGTACCGCCGGCACGCCGCCACGGCCGCCGCCATGGCCAGGACCAGGGCGACGTCGAGCGCCCGTACCGCTCCGGCGTCCGGCGCGAGCGCGGCGTCGCCGAGCAGGAGGACACCGAGGGCGAGGCCGCTGAGGGCGTACGGCAGATCGCGGCGCATGAGCGAACTGTAGAACGGCCGTCATCGGGGAGCATCCCGCGCCTGCGGTAGTTGAGGCGTACTGCGGACGCGGTATCGGCGGCCGGGCGAGTGCCTGCGGCGGCACGACGTTTTCCCGGCCCGCCGCGGCGAGCATCGAGCCATGACATACCGCTTCTTCACTCCCGCGAAGGCGTCGGCGGCGACCGGTCTCACCGCGGAGGTCTACCGGCAGCTGCGGGACGAGTTCCTCGGGCCGGCGCCCACCTTCCAGGCGCTCTCGGCCGTGCCGGAGGTGCTGGCCGCGACCTGGGCGCTGATGCGCGAGGCCCTGCTCGCCGGGGACACGTCCCGGGTCGACCGCGAGCTCGTCGCGGCGGCGGTGTCCCGGGCCAACCGCTGCCGGTTCTGCGTCGACGCCCACGTGATGCTGCTGCACGCGCTGGGCGAGCACGAGCTGGCCGAGGTCATCGCCCGGGGCGGGACGCCACCGGAGCCGAGGCACGCCGAGCTCGTCCGCTGGGCCGAGGCCAGCCGCAGCCCCGGAGCCGCTGAGTGGACCAGCCCGTACCGGCCTGAGGTCACCGGCACCCTGCTCGCCTTCCACTTCATCAACCGGATCGTCTCGGCGCTGCTCGATCCGGATCTGCTGCCCGGCGGCCTGCAGCGCTCCCCGGTGGTGCGGTCCGTCGGGGGCCGGCTCTACGCCAGGACGGCCCGGGAGCCGAAGGAGCCCGGCCGCAGCCTGCCGCTCCTCGACGACGGCCCGACGGCCCCGCCGGCGTGGGCCGGGGACAGCCCGGTCGGCGTCGCGTACGCGTCGTTGAGGACGGCCGCCATGCAGGGCGGAGACCTCCTGGGCGACGTGGCACGCCGGACGGTCACGGCCACCGTGTGCTGGGAGGACGGGCGGCATCCGGCCCAGCCCGCGCAGTGGGCCGCCGATCTGATCCGGGACCTGCCCGGCGCGGACCGGGTCGGGACGCGGATCGCGCTGCTGGCGGCGTTCGCGCCCAGCGCGATCCGCGCCGGCGACGTCGCCCTGTGGCGGCTGTCCCATCCGGCCGACGCCGACCTCGTGCGGCTGCTCGCGTACGGCGCGATCACGGCCACCGATCACGTCGCCCAGGCCCTGTCCCCGGCTCATCTCTAGGAGGTCACCATGCGCAAGGCCCTCGTCATCGTCACCACTGTGCTGCTGGTCGCGTTCGTCCTGCAGTTCGTCTTCGCCGCCGTCGGCGCGTTCACCAAACCCGCAGGCGACGGCGCGTACGCCCTGCACAGCGTCACCGGGATGGCGGTCATCCCCGCCCTCACCCTGCTCACCACCCTGTTCGCCGTACTGGCCAAGGCACCGGGCCGGCTCATCGGACTGGCGATCCTGCCGCTCGGCCTCGTCGTCGTGCAGGGGCTCATCGCGATGCTCGCGAACGCGTCCACCGACGCCGCGGGCGCCAGCACGCCGTTCGGCCTGACCATCGCCGGGCTGCACGCGCTCAACGGAATCATCGCGGTGCACGTCGTGGTCAGCGTCCACCAGGCGGCGCGAAAGCTGGCCCGCCCGGCGCCGGCCGACACCATCCCGGTGACCGTCCGGGAAGGCGAGCCGGCATGACCGTCGGCTCGCTGCTCGCGGCCGACCTGGTGATCGCGGTCCTCGCGGCCGCCGGGTGGCTGGGCGGCGGCGCCGCCTCGGCCGCCCGGCGCCGTCCGCTCGCGCGGGGACTGGCCGCCGTCGCGTTGCTCGCCACGCTCGCCCGCGCGATCACGATCACCGCGCTCGCCCGCGCCGGCTGGTGGTTCGCGGCGGAGAAGGTCCTCATCGCCGCCCCACTGTCGCTCGCCGCGGTGGTCGTCGCCGGGCCGCGGCTGCTGCGGACCCCGGGCGACCCCCGGTCCGTCGCGGTCCCGCTTCTCTTCGCCGGGTACGCCAACAGCGCCGCCCTGCTCGTGACGGTCCTGCACGGCTATCCCGCGTCGGCAGGCGCGGGCCTGCTCGCGGTCGCCGGGGTCGTCACGGCGACCGCGGTCTCGTGGCGGGCCCTGAACGCCCGCCCGTCCCGGACGGTGTCCCGGGCGGCCCTCGTGGTGGCGGTCGCGGCGCTGGTGACCGGCACCGGGCTGGCCGCCACCCCGGCCGCTGCTCCCGCCGTACCACATGATCATGAATATCGGGAGGCGCGGACCGTCGGCGAACCGACCAGGCGGTTCACCCTGACGGCCGGGACCGCCACGGTGAGCGTGAGCGGCCGTGACGTCACGGCGTGGGCGTTCAACGGGCAGGTTCCCGGGCCGGAACTGACCGCCACCGTCGGCGACGTCCTGGAGGTGACGCTGCGCAACCGGGACATCGCGCGCGGCGTCACGCTGCACTGGCACGGGTACGACGTGCCGAACAGCCAGGACGGGGTGCCCGGCGTAACGCAGGCGGCGGTGCTGCCCGGACAGGAGTTCGTCTACCGGTTCCGCGCCGAACAGGCCGGGACGTACTGGTACCACACGCATGCGGTGTCCGACGTCGGCGTGCGGAAGGGGCTCTACGGTGTCCTGGTGGTGCGCCCGGCGCCGGTGACCGGCGTCGACGTCACGGTGCCGGTGCACACCCTGTCCGGCCTTCCACTGCCCGCACCGAGAACGGAGCCGGTCGAGGCGGGGACGCCCGTGCGGCTGCGGCTGATCAACACCGACAGCACGACGCACCGGTACGCCCTGGCCGGAGCCCCGTTCCAGGTCGCCGCGATCGACGGATCCGACCTGCAGGACCCGACCTCGCTCGTGGACACCGCCGTGCTGATCCCGGCCGGGGGACGCTACGACCTGGTGTTCACCGCGCCCGCCACACCGGTGGCGCTGTTCGTCGACGGACGGGCGGTCTACTCGACCGGACCGGTGTCGACGGCGACCGGCGCGTGGCCGGTGCTGGATCCGCTCACCTACGGCGCCGCTTCCCCGGCGCCGTGGTCCCGATTCGACCGGGAGTTCACCCTCGTCCTCGACCGCGGCCTCGACCTGCACGGACTGCTTCCGCGATACGCCCACACCGTCAACGGCGCGGCCGACCCGGACATCCCGCCCCAGGTCGTACGCCCCGGCGACATCGTCAGGTTCACGATCGTGAACCGAGCACTGGTGGTGCACCCGTGGCATCTGCACGGCCATCACGTCCTGGTGCTGTCCCGCAACGGAAAGCCGGCGACCGGGAGCCCCCTGTGGCTCGACTCCTTCGACGTGCGCCCCGGCGACGTCTGGGAGGTGGCGTTCCGGGCCGACAACCCCGGAATGTGGGCCAACCACTGCCACAACCTGGCGCACGCCGACGCCGGGATGACGCTGCACCTCATGTACTTGTGACCCTCCGCTGCGGTGAGCCGGCCGCCGACCCCGCCGTGGCCGGGCAGGCCCGGTCAGCCACCCAGGGCGAGGTCCGCCACCTCGGCCGCGCACCCCCAGGACAGGGTGACTCCCGCCCCGCCGTGGCCGTACGCGTGCACGAGCCGGCTCCCGGATGGGCCAGCCGGGTCCGGGTCCACCTCGACCCGGGGGCCGCCGTGCCGGCCCGGGCGCAGCCCGATCCGCTCGCCGAGCACCGGCGCGTCGGCCAGCGCCGGCACCAACGCGACGCAGCGGCGCCGGATCGCGGCCGCGGTGGCCGGATCAGGCGCGGTGTGCCCCACCCCCGGCTGGTACGTGCCGCCGAGCACCACGTCGTGCCGGCGCGGGTGCACGTACGTGAGCCCGGCCGGATCGTCCTCGTCGCGCACCGAGGCGGTCAGGCCCGGGTTCGCCACCAGCACCAGATGCCCGCGCACCGGGTGCACGGCCGCGTCGGCGGCGAGCTGGCCGGCGGCCAGCCCCGTCGCGTTGACGACCGTCGGCGCGATCTCGAACGCGTCGGCGAGCCGTCGCACCCGGCGGCGCAGCACCCGCCCGCCGCCGGCCTCCAGCCGCTGCCGCAGCCAGGTCAGGTACGGAGTCATCTCCACCGTCGGCGCGGTGAACCGCAGCAGCGCCGTGTACGGCGGCCCCGCCGCGTCGGCCGCCAGATCCCCGCACACCTCCGCCCACCACGGCGGGCCGGCGTACGGGTGGCGCAGCAGCATCCGGGTCGGCCGGTCGACCACCCCCGGCACGCCGTCCGCCGCCTGGCGGCCCAGCTCCGCGTACGTCTCCCGCGCCCAGCGCAGCACCCGCGGGTCCTGGTCGGTGTGGCTCGGGTACCACACCGCGGCGGCCACCGTGGACACCGTGTCCGCCGGCTCGTCGGCGGCCAGCACGGTCACTCGCGCCCCCCGCTGCTGGAGGGTGACCGCCGCCGTCATCCCGATGACCCCGCCCCCGACCACCACCACGTCCGTCGCTGCCGTCATCGTCCGCTCCCCTCGCTCGTGCCGTTGGCCTTGGATCGTCACCGCCCCGGCGGACCGCCGTCCAAGACGAATCGGGCAGCCGGCGATAAGCGGCGCTTATGATTGGCCCATGTCCGCCCCGCCGACCCTGGACGCCTGGTCGGACCTGCGGCGGCTGCGTTACTTCGCGGTGCTCGCCGAGGAACTGCACTTCACCCGGGCCGCCGCCCGGCTGCACATCGCACAGCCCGCGCTCAGCCAGCAGATCCGCGCCCTGGAGCGCCAACTCGGCGTGCCGCTCGTGCACCGCACCAGCCGGGGCTGCACGCTGACCGACGTGGGGGCGCGGGTCGCCGGCGAGGCCGCCCGGCTGCTCGCCGAGGTGGACGCGGGGACCGCCCGCATCCGGGACCTGGTACGCGGGCGGGGCTACCGGCTCCGGCTGGCGTACACCCGGTCGGCGCGCGGCGGCCGGGTCGACGCGCTGGTCGCCCGGTTCCGGGCCGCCCACCCGGACGTCGAGGTGGTGCCGGAGACGGCCTGGACGGCGCCGAACGTGGCTGGCCTGCTCGCCGGCCGGCTCGACGCGGCGTTCGTCCGCCCGCCGGTCGACGAGCCGGCGCTGGCCTGCCGGATCG
This sequence comes from Micromonospora sp. RTBAU3-60, assembly GCF_054963695.1. NCBI lineage: Bacteria > Bacillati > Actinomycetota > Actinomycetes > Micromonosporales > Micromonosporaceae > Micromonospora > Micromonospora sp. RTBAU3-60. The sequence goes on from NZ_JBUEGB010000032.1 coordinate 28,073, forward strand.
TCGACACCGAAGAGCTGCTGCTGGCCCTGCCGGCGGGCCACCCCCTCGCCGCCGGCCGCCGTCGGATCAGCCGGGCCGAGGTGGTCGACCTGCCGGCCGTGATGTGGCCGCGCGAGAACGGCCCCGGCATGTTCGATCGCACGATCGCCCAGGTCTGGCCGCACGGCGGCTTCAACCTGGTCCGGCAGGAGCCGGACGACGAGCAGCTGCTGCGGGCGGTGGCGCAGGGAGACGTGGTCGCGGCCGTCCCGGCCGGCCGTGCCCGCGCGCTGCGGCTGCGCGAGGTACGGCTGCGCCGGTTCACCGCCCCGATGCCCACCGTGGACGTCGCCCTGGCCTGGCCGCGCGACAGCACGAACCCGGCCCTGCGCCGCTTCCTCGCCCTACTCCAGTGAGGTTGGGCAGCCGTGCCGGCGACGTGGCGGGCGTGCGTCATGCCGGGGCGGGCGCCGCCAGGAGCGCGCGCAGCTCGCGGACCGCTGCCCGCCCGGCGCGGTTCGCGCCGACGGTGCTCGCGGACGGCCCGTAGCCAACCAGGTGGATCCGGGGGTCGGCGACCACCCGGGTGCCGTCCACGACGATGCCGCCGCGGGGCCCCCGCAGCCGCAGCGGCGCGAGGTGGTCGAGCGCCGGCCGGAAGCCGGTGCACCAGAGGATGACGTCCACGTCCTGTGTCGCGCCGTCGCGCCACCGGACACCGTCGGGGACGATCCGGTCGAACATCGGCCGGCGCAGCAGGAGACCGCGTTCCCGGGCTGCGAGCAGCTGCGGCGTCCACGACAGCTCGGTCGCGCTGGCGATGCTTCCCGGCGGCAGGCCGGCCCGTACCCGGGCCGCCACCATGGCGACCACCTCGCGTCCGTGCTCCGGCGTGAACGGCCCGTCCCGGAACACCGGCGGCCGGCGGGTGACCCAGGTCGTTGTCGCCGCGACGTCGGCGATCTCGACCAGGAGCTGCACGGCGGACGTTCCGCCCCCGACGACAACCACCCGCTTCCCGGCGAATTCCGCCGGCCCCCGGTAGTGGGCGGTGTGCAGCTGCCGCCCGCGGAACGTCTCCTGCCCGGGGTAGTACGGCACGAACGGCCGGGTCCACGTTCCAGTGGCGTTGATCAGCGCCCGGGTGGTCCAGGTGCCGTTGTCGGATTCGACGAGGAGTCGTCCGTCGCGGTCGTTCCGGACGGCCGTGACGGCAACCGGACGCCGCACGTCGATGCCGAATTCCCTCTCATAGGCGGCGAAATAGGCCGCCACCGCGTCGGCGGCTGGTTCGTCCGGCGACGGCGGCGTGAAATGCATGCCAGGCAGGTCGAAGATCCCGTGCACGGTCGCCATGCGCAGCGTCGGCCACCGGTGCTGCCAGGCCCCGCCGGGCGCCGGGTTCGCGTCCAGGACGGCGAAGTCAAGCCCGGAAGAGCGCAGGTGAAACGCGCTGGACAGCCCCGCCTGTCCGGCCCCGACAATCACCACATCCGTCTCCGGCACGTGCCGGACAACACCTCAGGATCACCGGGCCTTCCCACGGGCGATGGATCTCACACCGCCCGGCTGCGTGCCGACCGGGGTGGGCGGCACGCAGCCGGCCCTCAGCGGAGTGTGCCGAGGTCGATGGCCTCGGCCATCGCGCGGTAGCCCGCGTCCGACGGGTGCAGGTGGTCCCCCGAGTCGTACGCCGGGTTGATCCGCTGCGGGTCGGCCGGGTCACGCACCACCGCGTCGAAGTCGACGACAGCGTCGAAGTCGTCACTCGTGCGGATGAACGCGTTCACGGCCTGCCGCACGTTCTCCCGTTCCTCGGTGTAGGAGCGCCATCCCTTGATCGGCGTGATGGTGCCGACGACGACCCGCAGGCCCTGTGCGTGTGCCTGGGCGGCGATCTGCCGCAGGGCGAGTTTCAGGGTCTCCGGGTCGAGGTGTTCGAGGTTGAGGATGTCATTGACGCCCTCGAGCACGATGACCGTGCGCGCCCCGGAGGTGGTCAGCATGTCCCGGGACAGGCGGGCGAACGCGTTCGGGCCACCGATCCCGGTCCCGGTGCTGCTGTCCAGGATCCGGTTGCCGCTGATGCCGCTGTTGACCACGCCGAGCTTGGTCGGTCCCGGCTCGGCGGCGAGCCGGTCGGCGAGGACGTCGGGCCACCGCAGGTTCGCACTGATGGTCGACCTGTCCCCGTCGGTGATCGAGTCGCCGAAGGTCACCACCGCGCCGCGCGTGGTGGTGGATCGGACATCCACGGCCGTCGCGTAGTACCACGCCGTGGTCGGCTGGGTGAACGCGGTGCCCTGCTCGTCCGCCGCGTGGTCGCCGTCCGCGGTGATGAACGACGTCTGGTACGAGCGCGGGTGCTCGGTCACCGGGCCGGACGGCGCCGGGGTGTAGACGGTCACCAGCAGGTCCCCGTCTGCCGGCACGGCAAGGGAGATCGGGTCGCTGAGTACTTCGCCGCCGGCCGGGATGGTCACCGACGGCGCGCCGCCGAAGGTCAGCTCGCGCATCGTGCCGGCGACCGCGTCCGGTGCGTCGGGCCTGGCCGCCACCGCCAGCGTCACTCGTCCCATCAGGACCGGCGCCGTGCCGAGCGCGTTGGACAGCCGCACCCGGGCGGCGTCGCCACCCACGCTGGTGTGCACCACGTTGCGGATGGAGTGGTTCGGCATGCCCTGGTCGGCGCCGGGCGTCGTCCGCGCCATGGCCGTCTGCCAGGTGCCGACCCAGTGGCCGGGCGGGCGGGTGTCGAGCTTGGCCAGGTCGACGACCGCCGCCATCGCCTGGTAACCGGCGTCCTTCGGGTGCAGGTGGTCGCCGGAGTCGTACTCCGCGCGCAGCCGGTTCGGCATCGCGGGGTCCCGCAGCGCGACGTCGAAGTCGGCCACCGCGTCGAACGCGTCGCCGTGGCGGATGAAGTCGTTGACCGCCTGCCGTACGCCTTCCAGTTCCTCGGTGTAGTTGCTCGACCCGCCGAACGGCGTGAGCGTGCCCCCGGTGACCCGCAGCCCCTTCGCCTTGACCTGGGCCGCTATCTGGCCCAGCGCCGCGATGATCTGCGACGGCTCGTGGTGTTGCGGCTGGCCGCCGATGTCGTTGATGCCCAGCAGGACGATCACGGAGCGCGCGCCGGTCGCGGTCAGCACGTCGCGGTCCAACCTGGACAAGGCGTTGGGGTTCCAGGTGTTGTTGAGCAACCGGTTCGAGCTGATGCCGGCGTTGAGCACACCGAGCCGCGTCGGCCCGGGCTCGGCGATCAGCCGGTCGGCCAGGTAGTCCGGCCAGCGGTGATTCGCGTTGCGGGTCGAGTTGTTCCCATCGGTGATCGAGTCGCCGAGGGTGACCACCGCGCCCTCGGCCTGTCCCAGGACGTCCACGCCGCTCACGTACGGCCAGAAGGTGGTCGTCTGGGTGAAGGCCGCGCCGGACTCGTCGGCCGCGTGATCACCGTTCTGCGACAGGTACGAGGTCTGGTTGGCCACCTGGTGATAGGTCACCGGCCCGGACGGCACCGGGGTGTACACGCTGACCAGGAGGTCGCCGTCTTCCGGCACGGCGAGGGAGATCGGGTCGCTCAGCACCTCGCCGCCGGCCGGGATGGTCACCGATGGCGCGCCGCCGAAGGTGAGCGCTCGCATCGTGCCCGCGACCGCGTCCGGCGCGTCGGGCGCATCGGCGACCGCGACCGTCACCGCGTCCATCCGCACCGCCACCGTGCCGAGGACGTTGGCCAGCGAGACCCGTACGCCGGAACCACCGACGCTGGTGTGCACGACGTTGCGGACGGTCCGGTCCGCGTATCCGGTGGGGAGGTTGGGCACGGTGCCGGAAGCCGAGGCCGACCAGGTGCCGACCCAGTCATCCGGCGCTGCCGCCGGCTGGGCGTCCGAACCGGCCGCGGCGGCCGGGGAGGTCAGGCCGAGCATCAGCGCGAGCACGGTGCCGGCGGTTTGCGTCATTTTCCGGATGGAAGACATGGGATCTCCTCACGGTCGCGAACGAGTTTGCTCCCCCCTCCCGTCGCGGTCAACCATTGTCCGGCTTTCGTTCCGATCGCGACTCAGCTTGCTCCTCGGTGCGCCACGGGCGCGGAGACGGGTCGATGCGGGTGGATGCCTTGCCGGACGCCGTGCAGGAAACGACGAGGTTCCTACCCTTCGGCATCGTCCTGCGCAAACCGTCTGCTGCCGCGCTGGTGGGCGCGCCTCGGGAGGGACGTATCGACCAAGCTGGGCGGCAAGCCGCCCGGAGGGCTTGCGATGTACGACGTCGGACGTAGGATGTCCGGCAATGTTTCGTACCTGTGACGAGAGGTGGGCGGGCCAGTGGAGGTATCGCATTTCATGACGAGACAGAGACCCGGCCGGAGACACCGTCGACTGCTGTCCGCCGCGGTGATCGCGGCGCTGGCCGCCACCCTGCTCACCAGTGCTCCCGCGCAGGCCGCCGAGCCGTACCACGAGGAGCGGGCGGTCTACACGGCGAACACGGACGGGTATTTCTGCTTCCGGATCCCGGCGATCGTGAAGGCCACCAACGGGGACCTGCTGGCGTTCGCCGAAGGCCGGATAAACAACTGCGACGACCGGGGCGACATCGACCTGGTGTTGAAGCGGTCCCACGACGGCGGCCGTACGTGGGGGCCGCTGCAGGTCGTGTCGCGCGGCAACGGCGACACGCACGGCAACCCCATGCCGGTCGTGGACGAACAGACCGGCCGGGTCGTGTTGTTCACGACCCACAACCCGGGCACCGGAAGCGGTGGCCGCATGCCGTACCTGCAGGTCAGCGACGACCACGGAGCGACCTGGAGCGCTCCCCGGGAAATGACCGAGCTGATCCTGCCGGAGTGGACCCACTGGTACGCCACCGGCCCGGTGCACGCCATCCAACTCCACCGCGGCCCGCACGCCGGGCGGCTGGTGATGAGCGCCAACCATGAGTCCGTCGGCCCCGACGGACGGCCCATCGCCGGCATCCACCTGGCGTACAGCGACGACGGCGGCGACACGTGGCACCTCGGCGCCAGCGCCGGTGGCGCCGCCGACGACATCTTCGTCAACGAGTCGACGCTGGTGGAGCTGACCGACGGCCGGATCTACGTCAACGTGCGGGAAGCCGGCACGGCTGAGGGCACCCGGGCGTACGCGATCTCCAGCGACGGCGGCGAACGCTTCGACGCGCCGTTCCAGATGGTGCCCGAGCTGACGATGCCCGTCGTACAGGGAGCGTTGCTGCGCCTCACCGCCACCGACGAAGGCGACGCGCGGGACCGCATCCTGTTCTCCGGACCCGCGAACCCCGGCAAGCGCGAGGCCCTGACGATCCGGTCCTCGTACGACGAGGCCAGGACCTGGCAGCCCTGGCAGGAGGGCAAGGTCATCAGTTGGGGTCCGGGCGGGTACTCCGACCTGGTCAAGATCGAGACCGACCCGGTCGCGGGCCCCGTCGCCGGACTGCTGTACGAGGGCGGCGTGGCCGCCCTGTACGAGGTGATCCAGTTCGTCAGGTTCAACGAGGCGTACCTCGACACCCCGAACGGTTCCCCGCCGAACCTGCCGCCGCCACCGCAGCCGGGACCGACGACCGAGGACGCGTCACCGCGCTACGACAACACCGCCTACGTGCGCGGCGGCGCGACGCTGACCGCCGGGCGGTACGGCGACGCGATCGCGCTCGACGGCGTCGACGACCACGTGGAGGTGCCGTACAACCCGGACGTCGACCTCGGGAACGACGATTTCACGATCATGACCTGGTTCCGGTACAGCGAAACCAGCGGCAGCCACGTGCTCTGGTGGTTCTACCAGTGGGGTACGGGAGCCGCGCAGATCTGGCTGCGGGCCGAACCGGCGAGCAACCGCATCCGGGGTGTCGTCGGCACCGGTCAGGGCGACGCGAACATCACCATCGCGGGCGCGTACAACGACGGCCTCTGGCACCACGTCGCCATGCAACGCACGGCGACCCGGGTCACGGTCCTCATCGACGGCGCCACCGTCGCCGACCTGGCCGCTCCCCGCGGCTCGGTGACCAACGGCAAGGAGTTCGGCATCCGCAGCATCTACCTCGGCCAACGGATCGACGGCGTCAACCGGTTCCGCGGTGCCCTCGACGAGTTCCGCATCTACGGCCGCGCCCTCACCGCCGAGGAGTTGCGGGACGTCCGGGAGCACAACGTCCCGATCGCCGGCCAGCTCCGGCTCCGCCTCCCGTTCACCACCATCAACCCCCAGCAGTAGCCGCAGCTTCGGTGCCCCGCCGGCGGTCGCCCGGCGGGGCACCGGAGCTGTCGTCAGAGCCGGCCTCCGGATCCGACCGGGCCATGTCGGCGCGAGGAAGCTGCGGTCCGACCGGCACCCGGGCGGGACGACGCCCTTTCACCAGCGGTTCAGCGCGGCGGCCACCTGGGCCAGGGCGACGTGGGCCGCGTCGAACAGGGCCAGTTTTCGCGGGAAGTTGTGGATGAGCCCCTGGTACCGGGTTGCGGTGACCGGAACGCCGGCCGCCAGCAGCCGGGCCGCGTACCGTTCAGCCTCGGCCGATAACAGGTCGAGCTCGGCGGTGATGACCACGGCGGGGGGCAGGCCGGTGAGGTCGGCCCGCAGTGGGTCCAGATCCGGCTGGGTACGGTCCACGCCGGGTGGGGCGAACGCGTCCCAGAAGAACCGCATCTCCTCCCGGTCCAGGCCGTAGTCGTCCAGGGCCGGATAGTCGGCCGCGGGGTCGATGACCGGGCAAATGAGGATCTGTCCCGCAAGCCGGATCCCCGCGTCCCGGGCGCGCCGAGCGGTCACCGCCGCAAGGTGCCCTCCCACCGAGTCACCGGCCACCGCCATCCGGCCCGGGTCGAGGCCGTGCCGGGCCGCCCCAGGCCCGCGCAGCCAGGTGAGCGCCCACGTCAGGTCGTCCACCGCCGCCGGGTACGGATGCTCGGGGGCGAGCCGGTAGTCCACGGAGAGCACGGCCCAGCCGGACGTGGCCGCGAGGTGCCGGCACAGCCCGTCGTGGGTGTCCACGCTGCCCATCACCCAGCCCCCGCCGTGCGCGTAGAGGACCACCGGCATCGCGTCGTGATCGTCGTCCCGGTAGAGGCGGGCAGGCACGCCGCCGGCGTCGACGGTCACCACAGACCGGATCACCGGCCCGCTGCCCACCTCTTCCGGAGTCGCCTGGACCATGCTGAGCCGTGCCGCCGGCAGGTTCGCCCGGGTGAGCGGGACACGCTGCTGGACCTGCATCGCCGCCCGCGCCTGCGGGTGTAGCCGGCTGAGGTCCACCCGCTCATTATCGCCTGGTCAACGGAGGCCAAAGTTGCCGACACGGCGGTGACGGATCAGCGGCGAGGCGGTTACCGTGTGGAGCGTGGATGGGCTGCTGCCGGCACTGCCGGAGGACTGGGAGCGCTGCCTTGCGGTGGCCGCGCACCCTGACGACATCGAGTACGGCGCGGCCTCGGCGATCGCCCGCTGGACCGCCCAGGGCAAGCACGTCACCTACCTGCTGGCCACCCGGGGCGAGGCAGGAATCGACGCCATGCACCCGGAGCAGGCCGGGCCGTTGCGCGAGCGGGAACAGCGCGCCGCCGCCCGGGAGGTCGGCGTGGACGTCGTGGAGTTCCTCGACCACCGCGACGGAGTCGTCGAGTACGGTCCGGACCTGCGCCGCGACATCGTGCGGGCGATCCGCCGGCACCGGCCCGACGTCATCGTCTCGGGCGCGTTCACCGTCCGCATGACGGGCGGTATCACCAACCAGGCCGACCACCGGGCGGTGGGGCTGGCCACGCTGGACGCCGCTCGCGACGCGGGCAACCGGTGGATCTTCCCCGAACTGGTGGGCGAGGGACTACCGGCCTGGGGCGGCGTGCGCTACGTCTGCTTCGCCGGCGCCGAGCGCCCCACGCACGGCGTGGATGTCACCGGTGAGCCGTTGCAGCGCGGCATCGCCTCGCTGGCCGCGCACGCCGAGTACACCCAGGGCCTGGGCGTGGCCGGACCCGAACCCGGACCGTTCCTCACCTGGGCGGCCCGCCAGGGCGGGCCGGCGCTCGGCGTGGACGCGGCGGTCCTGTTCGACGTGCACGCCCTCACCTTCGAGGGCCCACCACCCTGGCTCTGAGCCCTCGTCGTCCCCCTCAGCCAAGCGCCACGGCGGCGACCCGGCGGGCCAGCAGGCGGGCGGGGTCGAGCAGCGGGACGGGGACGCGGGAGCCGTCCAGGGCGAGGACGATCTCGGTACACGCGGTGACGACCCGCTCCGCGCCGCGCTCGGCCAGGGAACGGGCGACCTCCGCCAGCGCACGCCGGTGCGCTGGTCGGACGACACCACTCTTGACGGCGCGAATGGCCGCCATGACCTGCCGCTGACCGGGCTCGTCCGGCTCGATCACCGTCACGTCCCGCTTCAGCAGGGCGTCCGTGTACAGGCCCGCCCGCAGGGTGCCGGTGGTGGCAAGCACACCGGCCGCGCGTACGCCGTCAGCGGCGAGGGCGTCGGCCGTGACCTCGATGATGCTCACCAGCTCCAGCCCGGCCTCGTCTGCCAGGCGCGGGACGAAGGCGTGGGCGGTGTTGCAGGGCACGGCAAGCAGGTCGCACCCCGCCTGCTTCAGCGCCTCGATGCCGCGCCGCAGGTACGGGGTCGGGTCCTCGCCGCCGAGCAGGCTGAGGGAACGGTCCGGGACGCGCGGGTTGCCCCAGATGACCACGGGCACGTGCTCCTGGTCGCAGGTGGCGGCCGTCTCCTCCACGAGCTTGCCGTAGAAGTCGACGGTGGCTGCCGGGCCCATGCCGCCGAGGACGCCGACCATCCGGGGCGCGCTCACCGGGCACCGCCGACGATGGCGCGGCCGGGCAGCGCGGAGGGCACCAGGGCGCCGTCGCGCACCACGGCGTCCCCACCGACGAACACGTGCTTGAACCCGATCGACGCCGCCGCCGGGACCCGGTACGTCGACCGGTCGGCGACCTCGGCGAGGTCGAAGACCACGAGGTCGGCGTCGTGGCCCGCTCGTACGCGGCCCTTGCGCGCCATGGCCGGGCTGGCGGCCTGGAGGAACGTGGCGGGCAGCAGTGAGCAGCGGCGCAACGCCTCGCTCAGCGACAACGTCGCGGTCTCCCGCACCATCGTGCGCAGGAACCGCGAGAAGGTGCCGGAGCTGCGGGGATGTGAGAGGGCGCCGGGCGGCATGGGACGGTCGCCCTCGATGGGCGTGCCGTCCACGTCGGTGAAGGGGACGGCGTCTGAGGCGACCGCGGTGTCGTCGAGCAGCAACGCCCGCCGGATCAGGGCCAGGTCCGGTGCCGACCCCTCATCGAGATAGTGGACGACGACCAGCGCGCCGGGGGTGTCGCGCCGGATCCGCCGGAGCCGGTCCTCGCCGGCGGGACGTTCGCCGGTGGCCACGACGACCAGGTCCGAAGGGTGGAGGCCGAGGCGGGGAAGGTGGTCCGGGCTCAGGAAAGGGGCCCCGACGGCGGTCATCCCCGCGCCGTACGGATAGGCCTCGGTCGTGATGGCGAGTCCGCGCGCGCGTGCGCCGCTGATCAGGTCAGCCACCTCGTCGATGGCCCGCAGTGCCGTGGAGTTCAGGTGGCACAGGTGCATGTGCGCGCCGGTCCCGGCCGCCGCCGCGACGATCTCAGCCACGCCTTCCAGCGTGGACTCCGGGTCGTCTCGGTTCTTGAAGCGGGCGTGCGTGAAGGTCGGCACGCCAAGGCGTGCGGCGATGCTCGCCACCCCCAGGTATTCGCGCCGTCCGGTCCGTGGGGCGTATCCGAGCAGTACGCCGACGCCGAGCGCGCCCGCGCCGATCTCCTCCTCCAGGCGGCCGATGATCCGCGCGAGCTCGGCGGGATTCGCGGGCCGCTGCCAGCCGGTGCTCTCCCCGATGCCCGCCGCGAAGCCGAGGGCTCCGTGGCCCGGGGTCATGCCGTCCAGGACACTCATCCTCGCCTGTGCCCATGAGGTCGAGTAGCCGTAGTTGACGGGGCGGCCCTCCGCCGCCGCGCTCGCGAGCGCGCGGGTCACATCGCCCGCGCCGGACTCCAACTCCAAGGCGGTGGTGACCCCGTCCAGGGCCTGGAGCCGCAGGGAGGGGATGGTCTGCGCGTGGCTGTGCAGGTCGATGAATCCGGCGGTGACGACGTGACCGGACACGTCGAGCGTCTGTGCCGGGCGGAGGTCCGACGAGTCGCCGACCGCCACGACCGTGCCGTCGCTGACCGCGACGTCCGTGACCCTGTCCAGGCCGGATTCGGGGTCGACGACCCGTCCCCCGGCCAGCACCAGGTCGCAGTCGCGGAACCGAGTCATCGAGAAGCGTCCTCTCCCCCTGCGGCGAGCCGGAGACGGGCAATCGGCGAGCCAAGGGCGGCTGGCCGCGGCGAGCCGCGGGCGGCCGCCCGGAAAAGGATCGAGGTATAAGGTCATCCGCGTCTTCAGACGCAGCAATACGTCACCGAGAGGGCTGAGCTTGCAGGATTCCGACATCGCGCCGCCGCGGCTGCTGCCGGAGACCGACCTCGAACTCATCGACGCCCTTCAGGTCAATCCGCGAGCGAGCTGGGTGGACGTCGGGGCGGCGATCGGCGCGGACCCGGTGACGGCGGCGCGGCGCTGGCAGCGGCTGACCAGCACCGGGGAGGCGTGGACCACCGTCGCCCTGGGCCAGCGCCAGATGCACGCGATGAGCATGGCGTTCCTGGAGATCGACTGCGAGGCCGGGACGGCGGTCGAGGTCGCGGGCGCGCTCGCGACGGCGGGACATCTCATCACCGTCCAGCACGTCGCCGCCGATCACGACCTGTTCGTGATCGCCGTCGCCGCGTCGATGCCGGCGCTGGCGGACTACCTGCTCACGGACCTGCCACGGGTGCCCGGCGTGGCGAAGGTGCGCACCCAGGTCGCCACGCGCGTCTTTGAGGCCTCCCGCCGCTGGCGGCTGCGCGTCCTGTCGCCTCGATCCGCGGGCGGACTGGCCAGGCGGCCCACGCCGCCGGCGTCCACCAGCGGCATGGACGAGATCGACCGGCTGCTGTTCAAGGCCCTGCTCGCGGATGGCCGCGCCGGCTACGCCGAGCTCGCGGGCGTCATCGGCATGTCCGAGCGCACGGTGCAGCGCAGGCTGTCACGCCTGGTCGCGACCGGCGACATCGACTTCCGCTGCGACCTGGCACGGTCGCGCGCGGGCTGGCACTCCTCTGCGGTGCTGTGGCTGCGGATGCCGGACGGACTCCTGGAGGAGACAGGCCGGGCGCTGCTCGACTGGCCGGAGACGCGCACGTGCGCGGCGCTCGCGGGGGCCCGCAACATGCTCCTCACCGTCGGCCTGCACGGGGTCTCCGACCTGCACCCGCTGGTGGTGCGCCTCGAGGAGCGGTTCCCCTACGTGAGCGTCGCCGACCGGCAGATCGTGCTGCGGCAGGCGAAGCTCTACGGGCGGATCCTCGACCCCTTCGGCCGCTGCACGGGCGTCGTCCCGGTGGACCCGTGGAGCTTGTCGTCGCGCGCCTGACGGCATGTGTCCGACGGCGTCCGGCTGTTCAGCGCGGCGCGGGGATCCCGCCGCCGGCGGCCTCCCAGCACCGGCCGACCCGCAGTACGTCGGCCTCGCTGCGGCCCACCACCTGCAGGTCGCCGATGGCCAGCGCGGGCAGGCCGAGCGCGGAAACGACGGCGGTGATCCGGCCGACCTCGCCGCGCACGGCGGCCTCGTCGCACCCGACCCGAGGCGCGGGGCCGCCGAGCGTCGGCGTGATCAGGATGTCGATGCCGGACATCTCCGCCGAGAACCTGGCCCGGGCGGCGGCGAGCTCTTCGACGGCCCGGCGGTACTCCCGATGGCCGATCCCGGCGGCGTCGTCCAGCTTCCGCCGCACGCCCGCGCTGTAGCTCGCGGCGTTCCTCGGGTACGTGGCCTCGTGGGTGCGCCGGGCCTGCGCGCCCACGATCGTCCAGTACGGCGGGAGGATGTCGTACGGCAGGGCGATCTCACGGAGCTCGGCGCCCAGGTGGGCGAACTCCCCGGCCTGCGCGCACCCCTCGGCCACGCCGACCACCAGCCCCGACAGCGAGTCCAGCGGCGGGACGGCCGCCCCGGAGAGCGCCCGCCACACCCGCGCGCAGTCGGCGACCGACGTGGCCATCGGCCCGACCACATCGAACATCGGGGCGACGGGCGCGACCCCCTCGACCGGCAGGACACCGACCCTCGGGCGCAGTCCGATCACGCCGCAGCAGGCCGCCGGGATCCGCACCGAGCCGCCGGTGTCCGTGCCGAGGCCGAACCGAGCGATCCCGGCGGCGAGCGCCGCGGCCGTGCCGCCGCTCGACCCGCCGGGAGTCAGCTGCTCATGGCGCGGGTTGCGCACGTCGCCCCAGTGGGGGTTCTCGCTCGTGACGCCCCAGGCGAACTCGTGCTGGTTCGCCTTGCCGACCAGGAGCGCTCCGGCGCGCTCCAGCCGCTCGACGCACGGCGCCGTGGTCAGCGCCTGCTCGCTTCCGTACAGGACGGAGCCGCGGGTCGTGCGGAGCCCGGCGACATCGATCATGTCCTTGACCACGAACGTCCAGGCCGACAGCTCGGCAGGTGCGGCGGGCGGCGGCAGGTCGCGGCCGGCGAGCCGGTCGATGACCGGCTCGGCGCCGGACTCGATGAGGATGTTGTGCCCGCTGTGGAGGCGTATCGCCTCGGCGGACCTGGCGATCGCCGCCTCGCGTTCCATGATCGGGACCTCCTGACGCCTGCCGGGGCGGTGGTCGAGCCGGCCATGGTGACCCGACGGGTCGCCGACCGCGCCGCGATCCGGCACATGCTGGCAGATCCGCTGTCCGCCGTCGAGTGCGACGGAAGGACGTCGAGGCGGAGGGCGCACCGGCCCGAGGTCAGACCGCCAGCGCATCCAGCAAGGTGAGCAGGCGGGTGGTTTCGCGGTCGGGCCGGACGAGGGTGAAGATGTTGCGACTGGTGTTCAGCCACGGCACGTCGGCGACCACGACGCCGGGGCCATGCCCGCGCAGCGCGAGGTCGGGGACGAGCGCCGCGCCGGCCCCCGCCTCGACCATCGCCATCGTGATCTTGAAGTCGTCGGAGTGTCCGGCCACCCGGGGGTGCAGGCTCCAGCGGGAGAACACTCCGTCGAAGAAGGAAGCGTCGCTGCTGCCCGGGTGATGCATGATCCACGGCAGGTCGACGAGCTGCTCGGCCCGGTAGGGCGCCAGTTCGTCGGCCCAGTCACGCGGGAGGACGAGCTTGTAGCGGTCCACGGCGATCCAGCGCCGGCCCAACGCGGACGGCCACGACAGGCCGGAGTTCCCCACCTGGTAGACGATCGCCGCGTCCATCTCGCCGCCGGCACCTAGCCGCGGGATGAGCTGGGAGGACTCGGCGACGGTGACCCTGATGCCGGCCCGTTCCCGGGGCTCCATCCGCCCCAGCACGCCGGTCAGCACGTCGGCAAAGCTGGGAAAGATGCCCAGGTGGAACTGTCGCTCGCTGTTGCGGTGAACGGCCTGGACGGTGGCGACCATGCGCGCCATGTCGGTGAGCACGGTCTCCGCGTGCCTGGCCAGCACCTCGGCGGCGCTGGTGGGCAGCACGCTGTGTGCCGAGCGGTCGAACAGCTTCACGCCCAGTTGCCGCTCCAACGCCGCGATCTGCTGCGAGACGGCCGACGACGTGTAGCCGAGCCGGTTGGCGGCGGCGGCGAAGGATCCCAGCTGGATCACCTCGCGGAGGGTGCGCAAGTGTTCCGGCTTGAGCATCAGATTTCCTTGCTCTCAGGGCTGCTAAATACCGTGTTTATAGCGCTTCCCTCTTCTTTCCTCCATTCCTACAGTGATGGACCACCGCCCCTCGAGACCGTGAGAGTCACATGAGCATCCGCGTGTACCGCAACGCCGCCATCCGCACGGGAGACAGCGGCAACCCGTTGGCCGAGGCCATGGCCGTGGCCGGCGATCGCCTGCTGGCCGTCGGCGGGGAGGCAGAGGTGCGCGAGGCCGCGGGCCGAGCGGCAGAGCTGATCGACCTGGAGGGCGCCGCGGTGCTCCCCGGGCTCTACGACGCCCACATCCACACCGCGCAGTACGCGCAGAGCCTGGGCGCCGTGGACCTGCGCGAGGTGCGCTCCCTGGACGAGGCCCTCGCCATGGTCGCCGCGCACGCGGCGCGGCTGCGGCCGGGCGCCTGGCTGTTCGGCGGCCGGTGGAACAGCAACACCTGGGATCCGCCGGCGCAGCCGGACCGGTACGCGCTGGACTCGGTCTGTCCCGAGCTGCCGGTCGCGTTGCCCAGCGTGGACGGCCACACGGTGTGGGCCAACTCCGCGGCCCTGCGGCTGGCCGGCATCGACGCGAGCACTCCCGACCCGGTGGGCGGGGAGATCGTCAGGGACGCGAGCGGAGAACCGACCGGCATCCTGCGCGAGGCGGCCTCGTACCCGCTGCGCGACCTCATGGTCTCCCCCGACCTGCGCGACCTGCTGCGCGCCGGACAGGAGGAGCTGCTCGCGCTCGGCCTGACCAGCGTGCACGACATCGACGGCGAGGACTGCCGGGCCGCCTACCTGGCTCTGCGCGACGCCGGCGAGCTGAAGCTGCGCGTCCACAAGGCGATCCCGATGGTCCACCTCGAGGCGGCCATCGCCGAGGGCCGCCGCACCGGGCAGGGCGACGACTGGTTCCGCACCGGGCCCGTGAAGATCTTCAGCGACGGCGCGCTCGGCTCCCACAGCTGCCACATGAGCAAGTCCTTTGCCGGTGAGCAGGGCAACGTGGGCATCGCGGTCACCCCGTACGAGGACCTGGTCAAGCTGTTCGCCAAGGCCGCGGAAGCTGGCATCGCGGTGGCCACCCACGCCATCGGCGACCAGGCCAACCACCTGGTCATCGACGCCTACGAGGCGGTCGGTCGTACGCCGGGGCTGCGGCACCGCATCGAGCACGCGCAGCATTTGCAGCCCGCCGACCTGGCCAGGATGGCCAGGCTGGGCATCGTCGCCTCGATGCAGCCGGTGCACTGCACCAGCGACATCGATCTGGTCGACTCCCTGCTGACCGGCCACGATCTGGCCTCCTACGCCTGGCGCGGGATGCTGGACGCCGGCGTCGCGCTGGCCTTCGGCTCCGACGCCCCGGTCGAGCACCCCAACCCGTTCGCCGCGCTGTACGCCGCGGTGACCCGTACCCGCCCCGACGGCGCCCCGGTCGGTGGCTGGCAGCCTGAGCAGCGGCTGAGCATGGCCGAGGCCGTCACCGCCCACACCCTGGGCGCGGCCCACGCCGCCGGCGAGGAGGACCGCAAGGGCGTCCTCGCGCCCGGCAAGCTCGCCGACTTCATCGCGGTGGACACCGACCCCTACCGGGAGTCGCCGGACGCGGTGCTGCGTACCAAGGTCATGACGACCGTCGTCGGCGGCGAAATCCGCTGGCAGCAATCCTGAAGGAGCACCCCGTTGAACACCCGAATCCTCACCATGCTCGCTGCCGGCGCGTTGGTCGCCGCCACCGCGGCCTGCGGTGCCCAGTCCCTCGACGGAGGCGACGCGGCCGCCGCGGGGTCCGCCGTCACCCTCGACAAGGCTCCCGCCGAGGAGAAGGCGGCCGACGTCATCAACGCCATCACCCCCGACAAGGACCTCGCGGCCAAGGTGCCGGCGAGCCTGAAGTCCGACGGCCTGAAGGTCGTCTCCTCCATCGGTTACCCGCCGATGGAGCTGTTCGCGAGCGACGGCAAGACACCGATCGGCTTCGACCCCGCGCTGGCCAGGGCGATCGCCAGGAAGCTCGGCGTCAAGGTGACCATCACCGACGAGGAGTTCAACTCGCAGATCCCCGGCGTGCTCACCGGCCGCTACGACTTCGTCATCTCCTCGATGACCGACAACCGCGAGCGGCAGGGCCAGGTCACCTTCGTCGACTACGTGCAGGCGGGCGCCGGGATGCTGGTCAAGAAGGGCAACTCGGCCGGCATCGCCGGACCAGGGGATCTGTGCGGCAAGACGGTGTCCGTCGTCGACAACGGCTCATCGATGGAACTGGCCGAGAGCTACGACGCCGACTGCAAGAAGGGCGGCAAGGCCGCGGTGAACATCCTGAAGTTCCCGGGCGACTCGGAGGCCATGCTCCAGGTCAGCAACGGTCGCGCGCAGGCCACCATCACCGACTACGTGGTGGCCGCCTACAAATCCGCCGACCCGAAGCTCGCGATGGAGGCGATCGCGCTCGAGGGCACCGAGAGCCCGTGGGGCATCGGGATGAAGCCGGACAACAAGGAGCTGATCGACTCCGTCAAGGGCGCGCTGGACTCACTCATCCAGAGCGGCGAGTACGGCAAGCTGCTGGCGGCGTGGAACCTGGACAAGCTGGCCGTCCAGTCCGCTGTGGTCAACGGCGGTAAGTGACCGTGCGGACCGAACCGATCGCCGACGCGTCGGGCACGCCGGTCCCCGTCGCACGTGCCTGGCACTGGGGCCGCTGGCTGGCCGCGGCCGTCGCGTTGGCGGTCGCCGGCCGGCTGGCGTATCTGGTCGTGGTCAACCCACGCCTCGACTGGGGCAAGGTCGCCGAGTACCTGTTCAACGACCGGATCCTGGACGGCGTCTGGGTCACCATCGAGATCTCGGTGCTGGCGACGGTCCTCGGCCTGGTGCTCGGCGTGCTGGTCGCGATCATGCGGCTGTCGCACAACCCGGTGCTGGGCGGGCTGGCCACCTTCTACATCTGGTTCTTCCGCGGCACGCCGGTGCTGGTACAGCTCATCTTCTGGTACAACCTCGCCTTCCTGTTCCCCGAACTGGTGCTCAAGATCCCGTACACCATGATCGGCCTCAAGTGGGACACCAACCAGGTGATGACCGGCTTCACCTCGGCCATGCTCGGGCTGGGGCTGAACCTGGCGGCCTACTTCGCCGAGACGGTGCGCGCCGGGATCCAGGCCGTCGACCACGGCCAGACCGAGGCGGCATACGCGCTGGGCATGACTCCGGCCAAGCGGATGCGGGTCATCGTGCTGCCGCAGGCGCTGCGAATCATCATCCCGCCGACCGGCAACGAGTTCATCTCCATGCTGAAAACCACCTCACTGGTCTACGTGGTCGCCGGGCACGACCTGATGACCAACGCCAGCCAGATCTACAAGGCAAACAACCTGATCATGGAGCTGCTGATCGTGGCGAGCCTGTGGTACATGCTCATGACCGCCGTGGCGACCTTCCTGCAGGGCAGGCTGGAACGCCGCTTCGGCTCCGAGGCCGTACGGCTGGTGCGCAGCGGCGGCGTCGCGGCGAGGATCCTGCCGAAGGTGGCCGCGTGAACCCCGTCGTGCGGGCCTCGGGCGTCCGGATGAGCTACGGCGACGTGCAGGTGCTCAACGGTGTGGACTTCACCGTGGCCTCCGGCGAGGTGAGCTGCATCATCGGCCCCTCGGGCTCCGGCAAGTCCACGTTCCTGCGCTGTGTCAACGGCCTCGAACCGGTGCTCGGGGGCAGCCTGCGGGTGCTCGACGAGGAGGTCGGCCACACCCTGCGCGACGGCAGGTACCACCCCTGGACGCCCAAGGAGTTCGCCGCGTTCCGCCGGAACATCGGCATGGTGTTCCAGCGCTTCAACCTGTTCGCCCACCAGAGCGCGCTGGAGAACGTCGCCTGCGGCCCCGTCCACGTGCTGGGCACCCCGCCGGACCGGGCGCGGACGAGGGCGATGGAGCACCTGGATCGCGTGGGCCTGGCCGACCACGCGCACAAGCGTCCCCACCAGCTCTCCGGCGGCCAGCAGCAGCGGGTGGCCATCGCCAGGGCGCTGGCGATGAACCCGGCACTGATGCTGTTCGACGAGCCGACCTCCGCGCTGGACCCGGAGTTGGTCGACGAGGTGCTGGAGGTCATGAAGGGCCTCGCCGCCGAGGGGATGACGATGGTCGTGGTCACTCACGAGATCGCCTTCGCCAGGGAGGTCGGCGACTGGCTGACCTTCTTCGCCGACGGCGTGGTCGTCGAGCGGGGCCGGCCCGGCGAACTCCTGGCCGCCCCGGCTCACGAACGGACCAGGGCGTTCCTCTCCAGCGTGCTCAGCCAGCAGCAACGCCAGGAACTCTAGACTCGACGCCAGCGGCCGACACCCGCCCGCCCGGTCACGACATGCCCACCTGTTCCAGCGACTTGCCGAGCCCCGGGCAGTGCTTCGTGGTGTACTCCGACACCGGCGGCAGCGCTGTTCTGACCTTCGCCATGGTCGGGTTGAGGCGTGCGTAGGCCGCAGGGTCCTCGGCCATGCTCTTGCCCGTGGTGTCGATGACCGCGTCGTAGAACTCGCTGAGCGACGCGACCTGGGTCCTGATCTCGGCCGGCGCCGCTGCCCTCAGATCCTTCACCCGCGCGTGTGCCCGGTCCACATCGGCCTGCCGGTCGGCCGCGCCCGGCGCGAACAGCGGATCGATGGAGGTGGTGAACGCCTTCACCGCCTGGCACCAGCGGCCGCCGCCACCCGGCTTGTCCTGGCCTGTCGCGTCTCCGCCATCGGCCTGGGCTGTCGTCTTCCCGCCGTCGGCCTGAGCGGTCGCACCAGCGGCGTCAGCCGGGCCGGCACCGCCTCCCGCCGGTGCCGCGTCGTCGGGCCCGCAGCCCGCCAACAGAAGCCCGACCGCTAGCGCGGCGACACTTCCCCGAATTCGTGTCATCGATCCCCCTCTGACGAGAGCGAGCTGACCGCCTCGCATACGTCCAACCTGCTGGACGGCCCGCGGCACCCGCCGGCCTGTCCCTCTTGATCAGTCTGATCGGCCGGCTTCGGGAGTCGTTCAGGAATTGTTCAGGCGGACGGGCGCACCCGCTCGGGAAGGGGAAATCCGGCCGGCTCGACGTCCATCTCACGCATCCGCGCGACGTACTCCTGGTAGCGGCGGCTCGCCTCGCCGTGCCGCCCAGCGGCCGACAACGCGCCGACCAGCCCCAGGTGGGCCGACTCGTCGTAGCCGTCCTCGACGGTGAGCCGCAGGTACCAGCCGGTCGCCGCCTCGGTGCGGCCCAGTTGCCGGCACCGCCTCGCCAGCCGGTGGATCACTTCGCGATGCAGGTCGGCCAGCACCGCACGGGGTCGGTGCACCCAGTCTCCGACGACCTCGCCGTCGTCGCAGAGATCGCCGGTGTACCTGGCCACCACCGCCTCGAGACGGCTCAGCAGTCGGGCATCGCCGTCGGCGTCCGCGGCCTCAGCCGGATCTGGGCTGCCGCTCGGCCGGGCCTTCGTCGTGCTGGCGCCGTCCGCCGCGATGGCCGCGCGGGCCGCTTCATAGAAGCGCAGCGCGTCCACCGCGACGTGCGCCGGGTTGATCCGTACGGTGGCAGGGTCGGTGGCGAGGTAGCGGTCAGCCGAATGTTGCCGGTCCGGATCGAGGACGCCCCGGACGGTCGAGATCAGCACGGACAGGCGGCGCAACGCGACGTCCGCCCGGGCCTCCGGCCACAGCGCGGTGGCCAGGGCCTCGCGGGCGACCGGCCTCCCGAGCTGCCCGACCACCATCTTGAGCAGGTCCCGCGCCTTGCGGGACTGCCAGCTACCCACCGGCACGGGCACCCCGGCCAGCCGTACGGTGAACTGGCCCAGGGTTTGCACCTCGACCTCGGGGACGGGCGCCGGGCCGATCGACGCCAACGGGCCCGCGACCTGCCAGGCGCCTTCCTGCACGCCGATCTGCTTCAGCCGTTCGTATGCCGTCTCCTCCGCCAGCTGGTCGCCGGCGAGGCGTGCCTGCAGCAGGGCGTTGGTGGCCAGGGCGAACTCGTTGCCGAGTTCGGCCCAGATGGTCGCTGCTTCGACCAAGCTGGCGAGAAGACGGCGGACCCCCCGGGCGGACGCCACCTCGGGGGTGGCCCGGTGGGCGGCGAGCGCGGCGAGCTCCATGGCCTCGGCCAGGCCGGCGGCGTCACGACGGCGACCGGCCTCGGCACGGACCTGTTCCCCGTGACGGAGTGCGGTCTGCGGATCACCGGAGCAGAGAGCGACCCAGCCCGCGGCCAGTTCGGCGACGGTGGGCCCGGCGGCGCTGGGCATGGACAGGGCGCGCTCGGCGTACTGCTCGGCCGCCACCGGATTGTCCGCGTAGCTGATCCGCGCGAGCCCCGCACAGGCCTCGACCAACACCTGTGCGTTGCCGTCCGGCTCGCCCATCGCCAGCGCCGCCTGGTAGGCGACCATCGCCTGGCGGGCAGCGCCGCGGACCCGGTGCACCCGGGCGGTCAGCGTCAACCCGAAGGCCGCCAGCGGCAACCCGGCCCGCTGCCACAGGGCCAGGGCCTCGTCCGCGTCGCTTCGCGCTCGGCGCAACTCGCCCAGCCCCAACCAGGCCTCCGCCCGGTTGTGCAACGCCAACGCGAGCAGCGTCTGGTGCCCGAGCAACTCGCCGAGCCGGACCGCCTCCCGGAGTTCCGCGACGGCCGACCGATAGCGTCCCTCCTCCACCAGCCGTGAGCCGACGTTGCACCGGATCCGGAGTTGCTGGCCGAAGTCACCGGCCCGCTCGGCCGCCGCGAGCGCCCGGGCGTACGCGTACTCGTTGTCGGCCCGGTCGCCTTCGCTGAACGCGACCAGCGCCTGCGCCACGTACGCCGCCGCCACCGCGGAGTCGTCCCCGCTCTGCTCCGCGACGCGGACGGCCTCCTCGGCGAGTTGCCGGGTCTGCGCCTGGTCGCCCCTCGCCCAGCGGGTCGCGGCCAAGCCGGCGAGCACCTGGGCGCGGTCCGTCAGCGCGGACGGCCGATGGTGGTCCGCGGCGTCCAGTGCCGCGCGTTGGAAGCAGGCTTCGGCCGCGTCGAACCGACCTCGTTGGTGCAGCAGTACGCCGAGGCGCCAGGCCAACGCCGCCGGCAACGGCACGTCCGCCGGCACGGCCGCGAGATGGCGCAGGGCCTCGTCGTAACGCCCGTCGTGTACGGCCGCCTCGACCAGACCGAGAACCCCAAGCTCAGGACGCCCGGTGTCGCTGGTCTTGGCGCCAACGCCTGTCATCGGGGCCACCTGCCACTGGTCCTCGTCATCCGATCCCCGGGCGAGGGCACCCTCAACTCCCGAACGTGCTCCTCACCGTCAAGCGTCCTCGCTGCCTGGTGACACGTCACGACAAGCACACCGAGGCCGGCGGGGCCGAACAGTCCGGCCAGGACCAGCCCGACGACAGTGCGAGAGCGCATCGTTTCTCCTTGGACCCGGGAGATATGGCGGTTTTCCGCAGCCTAGGCCGCTCCGCCCTATTCGCGGATCGGTGCTACCTCGAATCTGGAGTGTCGCCCCACCGCCCGCCAGCGTGCGGGAGGTGTGCTACAACCGCTACCCGCCGTACGGACACCGGACAACAACGATCTTGATGGGGCGTCAACAACGGCGGCGCGCGCCGAACCGGACGACGTCGTACAGCGCCGGATCAGTGCCACGAGCAGCGTTCACCGTCGTCACAGGGTTCTTCCGCGCATGCCCGCTATCGCAAAGTCCACAAGCCGGTCAGCCTGTTGCGCCGAGCCATTCTCCCGCAACCAGGCGACGGCATTCATCAGCGCGAAGACGTCCTGCCCGCGCACCTCGGGCCTGATCCCGCCCGCCGCCCGCGCCTGCCCGACCAGCCGCTCCCCGATCTCCACCATGCGTACGCAGCTGGCGTGCAACTCTGACGCCTCGTCGTCCGCGCCGCCGACGAGCTCGGCGGCCAGCCCCTGGTAGGCCGCGGCGTGCTCGACGACGGCGCGGATCCAGCGTTCCAGGGCGCCGTCGGCGTCGCGGGCAGCCTGGGCGATGAGCTCCTCGCCCAGCGCGAACAACGCCTCGTTGCGTTCCCGCAGTAGCGCCCCGAGCAGCGCCCGCCGGTTCGGGAAGTGCCCGTAGAGCGTGCCGATGGCGACTCCGGCGTCCCGGGCGACACCCTCCAGCGATGCGTGGACGCCCCGCACCCGGAACGCGGTCTCCGCCGCTACCAACAGCCGTTCGTAGTTGCGCAGCGAGTCGGCGCGGGGCCGCCGCTTGCGCTCGGGCGTGTTGGTCATGACATCCGCCTTGCTATGTCGAGGGTGCCTCGGGTTATATTTCGAGGGGCCCTCAGTTTACTCTCCTCCGATGGGAGCGTCCATGATCCTGGTGACCGGCGCGACCGGCTCGATCGGCCGCCACCTCGTGCGCCTTCTGCAGCAGCAGCAAGCGCCTTTCCGCGCAATGGTCCGTGACGCCGCCCCCGCCGAACTCGAATGCGACATCGTGGTGGCCGACTACGACGACCCTGACTCGGTCGCCGCCGCCCTGCACGGCGTCGACCGGCTCTTCCTCAATGGCGGCGGCGCGATCCCGGTCGACGGCCCGCAGCCGATGGTGCGCCAGCAGATCGCCGCGATCGACGCTGCCGTCGAGGCCGGAGTGCAATCGATCGTGAAGGTCTCCGTCTGGGGCGCCAAACCCGGGGGCAAGCTCGCCGAAGGCGCGCACTGGGAGATCGAGCAGCACCTCACATCAGCCCCGATCGGCTGGTCCCTGCTGCAACCCAGCGGCTTCATGCAGAACTTCCGCACCGGCGCCGGAGCGTTCACCGACAACGGCGAACTGATCGGCCTGGCCGGCGACTGGCGAGTCTCCTACATCGACTGCCACGACATCGCCGCATGCGCCGCCGCACTACTAACCGGACCGGCCCGGGCCAATGACACCTACATCCTCACCGGACCCGAGGCGCTCACCCACGCAGAGATCGCCGCGAAACTGTCCGCCGGGCTTCTCGAACTGACCCCCGCCGAGATGGCCACCCGGCTGACCAGCCTCGGGCTGCCCGGCCAGTTCGCCGCCGACGTCGTCGACCTGTGGAGCGAAGTCGCCCGAGGATCCCTCGCCGCCGTGACGTCGACGGTACGCGACATGACCGGCCAGCCACCGCGTACCTTCGACGAGTTCCTCCTCGCGCCGTCCTAGGGCGAACGCATCGCGACGCGATACCGCCTCGGCGTCGAGCAGTATGGTGATCATGCGGGCAACGTAGAGGCCGTTCCACGCCTCGCCTTTCCGCTTGGCCGCTGACCACGCGGGCGACCACCGGCGTCGTTGCCGCAGCGTCCGGTCGGAGCGTCGCTCGACCAGGCGGCGTTGGCCAAGGCGCTCCGGCCCGTTACCCGCCGCGCCCGAGCAGGTGCGGGCGGAGCTGCTCGCGGCGGCCGAGCCCGGTCTGGTCGCCAGCGCCGGCCCGCGATTCGAACGAAGACTGCCACATCGCGGGCCAGGAGTACATCGTCGCAGCCAAGCCTGGGAGCATGTTTCCCACGACCCACGGCACCAGCCGGAGCCGGCCGCCCGCGTTCGACGGGCGGCCGGCGGATCCGTACTTAGCAGATCATCTCAGGGCGTAGGCCCGGTTGATCGTCTGCACAGTGCTGTTCCCGTCGTTGTCCCAGACCTCGGCCTTGACGGTGACGTACCCGTTGGTGGCAGAGAGGGCAGGGTGCCGGAACCGGGCGGTGAAGGAGTCGCCGTCCTTGCGCTGGACGTCCACCGCCGTCCAGGTAACGCCGTCGTCGTAGCTGACCGACACCTTGGCACCGGCCATCCGCGTCGAGCCCACGAAGCCCCTCGAGCGGGAGGCATTCACGGTGAAGGCGTAGGAACCGTTGACCCGTACCTGGTTGAGCGTGTCGACCGGCAGGTCGTAGTCGAGCAGGACGACCGGCAGTGCCTCGCAGGCGGTTGCCTTGGGCACTGTGGTCTTGCAGTCCTCGACCTGCATCGCGGTCGGCTCGGTCGACTGGAAGGTGTACTCGGTCCGGGTCGTGGGACCCAGGACGACACCCGGGTAGTCCCTGGTCCGGGTGGTGGTGTCGACGACGGTGTAGGTGGCCTGCTCCTTCACCAACAGTTGGGTAGGGTCGGTGATCTGCTCGCCGTTGCGGAAGTACTCGTAGGAGCGGGCCCGGCCCTGCATCAGGTAGTGACCGGGCTCGGAGTCGCCGCCGAGCTGCGGCGCGAAGACCACGCCGAGGTCGGTACGGCAGAAGTTGCAGGCGTAGGTGGTGTAGTTGGACGGATGCATGGCAGGGCCGTACCAGTCCTCCACCACCGTCTCTCCGGGCCGGAAACCTCGGGCTGCTTGGGTCATGGCTGCGGGGTAGTCCGTACGGGCGTTGACGGTCTGCGCGTACGTCACACCGCTCTTGGCCAGCAGGTATTCGTCACGGTTCGTACCCTGCTGTAGGAACTGGCTGGAGCGGACGGAGGTCATCGGGTACGGCCCCCAGGCGTGGACAGTGTGGTAACCCATCCGCTGCTCGCGGTCGCTGTGGAAGGTGTTCTTCACCTTGGCGAACTCGCTCGCGCTGGCCGTGGTGCGCAGGTCGGCAGGGATGCCGTTGCCGAAGTCGTACTGGCCGGAGTAGGCGTACCGGGACTCCATGACGCCGGTCACCGCGATCGTCGTACGTCCCTTGGCGACCGTCGCCGCCAGCTTGCGGCCGTCGGCGTGGCTGGTCGCGAAGTACGGAACGTTGACCCCAGTGATCACGATGCCCTGCGGGGAGTCGTCGTTCGGTGCCAAGACGATGGCCGCCGCGCCGGCCGCCTCCGCCGCCCTGGCCATCGGGCTCGCCGACATGATCCGGTTGACGTGGATCAGCGCCGCCTTGCCCGCCAGGTTCAGCCCAGCCAGATCCTCGGCGGAGCCGCTGCCCGCGTCGACGACGTCGTATTGGCGCGTACCGTCGAAGCGCTTGAGATAGCTAGACGTCTTCGCGGTGAGGGGGAGGCTGTCCGGGCGGGTCATCCGGGCCTGAACGATCGGTTCCCGGCGGGACTGGTAGAAGCTGGCGAACAGTTCGCCGACCTCGGCCGGCCCGGACGGGATCGCGCCGTAGTGGGTGTCATCCCAGTTTGCCAGGCCGGCGATGCCGCGGTTGATGCGCAGCTTGCGTCCCTCGCTGAACCGGCTGAGCTGGTGGGAGAAGGCGGAGTCCTCCAACGCCCGGCTCTCCTGAGACACGATCTGGAAGTCGGTCGCCGTGGTCCCGTCGACGGTGACCGACTGGTCCTGCCCGGTCAGGTCGATCTCGCCGATGGCGAAGAGATCCCTGGCGTAATCACCCGTCGCGTTGCCGGAGCCCCGGGTGGCAACTGCACCGATCACGGTGTAGCGGTCGAGGGGCAGTCGAAGCTCCAGGTGACCGCCGCTCAGGGAACCGCGGGTGAAGTAGCCGTTGTCGAGGCCGAGCACGCTGTACTCGACGTTGCCCGGGACACCTCCCCTACGGTCGGTGATGTCCAGCGTCAACCCACGCCGCTGGGGCTCCTTTACGAAGCCGATCACCGTGCGCGCGGTGGAGCCGTCGGAGGCGGTGGCGGTGAGCGTGCCGCCGAACTGGCCCGCGGCGACACCGTTCGGGTCGAGCGTGACGGTGGCCTCGGCCGTGCCGCCGGCCGGGATGGTGATCGGACCGGACGTGGTGACCGCGCCCGCCGGCAGATCACCGCTGACCACGGCGTTCAGCGTGACCGTGGTGTCGCTGCCGGTCGAGTTGGTGAGGGTGACGGTACGCGTGACCTTCGCGTACGGCCCGTCCCGCCACCGGACCAGGCCGAAGTCGGCGGTCCCGGACAGCTCCAGCTTGGCGGCGAGCGCGGCAGGGATGTCCACCCGGCCGCTGCCCTGCTCGTAGACGGTGTACGCGGACGACGGCCGGGCGTGTGCGGTGAGCGTCGCCTTGATCCGCTGTCCGGACCAGTCGGGGTGCCGCTGGGCGAGGATGGCAGCGGCCCCCGAGACGTGCGGGGTCGCCATGGAGGTGCCGTTCAGGGACGTGTAGTAGGCGTTCACCGGGGTGCCGAGCGAGGTACCGGCGGCTCGGGCAGCGACAATTCCGACGCCGGGCGCGGTGATGTCCGGCTTGATGGCACTGTCGCCGATGCGTGGACCTCGGCTGGAGAAGGCCGCCAGCACGTCGGTCTTGTCGACCGCGCCGACGGTCAGCGCCGAGTCGGCGACGCCGGGACTGCCGATGGTGGTCGCACCCGGACCTGAGTTGCCTGCCGCGATGACGAACAGGGTTCCCGTCTCGGCCGAGAGCCGGTCCACGGCCTGGGTCATCACGTCGCCGCCGGCGGACGCCGGACCGCCCAGGCTCATGCTGATGACGTCGGAACCCTGCGCGGCGGCCCACTCCATGCCCGCGAGGATCCAGGAGACCTGGCCGCTGCCCCCGTTGTCGAGGACCTTGCCGATGAGCAGGTCGGCCGCCGGGGCAACACCCTTGTTCCGGCCGCCGGAGTTGGCGCCGCTACCGGCGATGGTGGCGGCGACGTGCGTGCCGTGCCCGTTGCCGTCGGTGACACTCTGACCGGGTACGAAGCTTTCGGTCGCGGTGAGACGGTCCTTGACGTCGGCGTTGGTGGTGTCGACTCCGGTGTCCAGTACGGCCACCTTCACGCCCTTGCCGTCGTATCCGGCCGACCACGCCTCGGGAGCGCCGATCTGCGGAACGCTCTCGGCGAGCGTGGCCTGGGCCTTGCCGTCGTACCAGAGACGGGTGACGCCGGCGCTGCCCGGCGTGGTGACGGCCCTGCCCGCGCGCGGGGCCTTGCTGACCGGCCTGACCGCCTTCCAGAAGGAGGCAGCCGACTTCTTCTCGACCCGCACACCGGCCATGTCCAGCCGGTCCAGCAGCACGCCGGATTCGGCGGCCGGCAGGCCCTTGACGCGTGCCTTGAGCTGGGCGGCGGTCGGCTTGCCGCCGTAGGCGACGATCACCGGCACCTCGGCGGAACTGCCGTCGACGTACCCGTCCTGCACCAGGCGAGTGACGTTGAACAGTTCCTGGTCCACCGCCTGTGAGGCGATGGCCTCCTTCGCGTCGTCGGGGATGACGAACAGGTCGCCATCGGGTTCCTCCATGGTCTGGAAGGCCTTCGCGCTGCCGGGGGCCGGGGTGACCGAAACCGAGCGGCGGCCGTCAGCGGTGGTGGTGACCGTCACCGTGTCGCCGGTGACCAGTGTGACTGTGGCGGTCGTGGCCGCCGGTGACGACTCGGGTTGTACCAGTCCGGGGTTGGTTGGCTTGGCTGGTGTGGCCATCGCTCCGGGGGTTACCGGCAGTGCGGTCGTTACGGCGATGACCGCGGCGGTTGCCAGCAGCCGTCTCCGGTTCATCCCTTGCCAAGGGTGTGGCACGGACTCCTCCTCCATCGGGTTGCGTCCGCCAACTCGTGACAGTTCATCGAGCAGCGGTGATGCGTACCGGAGACGCTAGATCGCGATCAGCCGATGTTTGAAGGGTCGGCGGTGGCTCACTGGTGACAACGTCAGCTAATCGCCATCGTCTGGCGTGGAGGTCGGCTGCGGCCCCTCGGGCGTCGTCGGCTCGATCCAGCCGTGCTGGGCGGCGTACCACGCCAACTGCATCCTGGTCACCGCGCCCGCACGGTCCATCAGGCCGCGTACGCGCCGCAGCACCGTTCGTTGTCCAACGCCGAACTGGCGGGCGATCACCGTGTCGGTGAGGCCACCGATCAACAGGGTGAGCAGTTGCTTGTCCGCTGCACTGAGTGGTGGCCGCTCTGGCTGCGCCACGCCACCGGCGCTGAGCGGCAGGGCATGCGCCCAGACCTGCTCGAACAGCTCGATCAATCCGTCCAGCAGGGGGCTCGGATGGATCAGGGCCGACCCGGCCGACTGCCCGGCCTCACCCGCCACCGTCGGCACGATCGCCAGCTCACGGTCGACGATCATCAGCTTCAGCGGCACCCGGTGGGCCATCCGGGCTTCCTCACCCGCCTCCACGTAGCGGGCGACCCGGAACATGGCCCCCTCCCGCTCGACCGCCCGACGGTCGTACACCGTCCGGTAACGGACACCCGCAGCCAGCCGCTCGAACTCGGTCTCGTTTCCGGCGGCTCCGCTCGCCGCCTCGGGCGACGCATAGGGCGGCACGTCGAAGATCATCACTTCGCACCGCGCCATGCGCTGGATCTGGTCGATACGCTGCCGCACCGCGGCGTCCGGGGTGGGTTCCACCAGCGTCCGCAGTTGATCCGGCCACGCGGTGCGGTACTCGTCCGCCAGCCGCCGCAGCGCGGCGTGGGCGGTGTGTAGTTCCTGCTTCCGGCGCGACACCAGCACCTCCCCTGCGATGTCGGGCGGAGATACGATCAGGTGAGTTCCCTCGGCGCGCGTGAGCAGCCCCTTGGCGGCCAGCCCGTCCACCGCCGCCGCGGCTTCTTCCGGAGAAACGTCGAGCAACTGTGGCACCGAGCCGTCCCAGCGGGCCTCGGACCGTATGAGCAGGAGGTACAACCGGACCTCTGTCTCGGTCAGGCCGAGCGCTCTGAACGTCGCCTCCATCCGAGTCCTTCCCTTTTCCTGCGGCTCATCCGGAGAGCCAGAACCCCTCGAATTTCCGGTTCGGTGCGCCGAAAGCATCGGCCGGCCTCATCGAACATGCGATGCCGCCGCTGGCCCCCGTGGCTGCGGCGATGGTCGACGCCGCGTTTCCCGGACGCGGCAGACACGGGCGCCGTGAAACGGGCGTGTTCCCTTCCGTCGGGACGGAAGGGAACACGAACCGCTGTCAGCGCGTGACCGGGATGGCCCGCGGCAGTGACTGGTCGATCGAGGTGCCGGTGGCGTCCTCGGCGGTGATGCGGAAGCCGAGGAAGCTACCCGCGACGAGCGACGAGCGGGGTGCGGTGAAGGCGTACCTGTCCCTGCCCGCGTTCCGCACGTCAACCTCGCTCCAGGTGGCGCCGCCGTCGGCGGTCACCCAGGCCTTCAGGTCACGGAGCTCGATCGAGCCGCCGGTGACGCTGATGTTGAGGTTCAACGGCCGGCCGGCGCGGGCCCGATTGCGCAGGTCCAGGTCGGCGGTGACAGCAGCGTTGAGCAGCCGTACCGGCGTGACTGTGCCCGACGAGCCATCGGCGCGGAAGGTCCACCTGGTCTGGCCCTCGCCGCCGAGCGGGAAGACGCCACCCGAGGTGAAGGAACGCTCCAGCACGTAGGAGGCCGGGCCGGCGTTTTCGAAGGTCTTGTCAATCCTGGAGCCCCGGTCCACGACGAGTACGCCGTCGCGGTAGAGCCGGGTGGTGGACGACCATTTCTGCGGGAGGCTGAAGTCGGCATAGTCGACTACCCGCCCCTCGGTGTCAACGGCGTCGTTCATGCTGAGTTGCAGTCGAGCCCCCGTCATGGTGGCCTGGGCGCGGGTCATCAGCGGCCCGGCAAACCAGGTGTCACTGCTGATGGTGCCGGGTCGGTAGGTGTACACCGCCGGAGGGTTGCGTAGCTCGACCCGGTCCTTGGCGCGGTAGGTGAGCTTCATCCACTGCGTGTCCCGCGCGGCGATGTACTCGGTACGGATCCTCGGCACGCTCAGATACGACGGCGAGGTGACGTTGAGCGCGACCAGGCCGGGACCGTAGACGGTGCTGCCCTCCTGGTAGCGATGCTCCTCGTTGTAGCCCTTGTATGTCGTGCGGACCTTGGCCAGGTCCTCGACATCCTTCCTGCGGAGCCGGTGCGCGGGGTCGGCGGGCACCTCATCGTCGGCGAACGTGAGGTCGAAGATAAGATCGCTGTCGCCCTTCAGGTGGTCGCTGTCCGCGTCCGCCAGCCGCCAGCGCTCCGAACGGCCGACCGTGCCGTCCATGGTGCCGTTGGTCGGGCTGATCCAGAGCGCGTCCCTGCTGAACGGGCCGTATGCCCCACCGAGCAGGACGCTGTGCCCGGTCCAGTACCTGCCGTCCTTCGTCATCCGACGCAGGTTGGCGGCGACCAGCTCGGGCCGGGTGTCGAAGTCATCCACCGTGACGGTCCAGCGGCCGGTCTCCCGCGCGTCGAGGACGATGGTGTCCGAGTCCACCGGGTTGTCCTTGGTCAGGATCGCGCCCGCGAAGTTGCCGTTGACCGTCATGCGGAGGGTGCCGACCACCACGTACGGGCCGTCGGGCACCCGGACCTCGGCGGTACCGGTCGGGGGGATGTTCGCGGTGATGGCGGCACCGCTGTCGGTGTTGAGCATTGTCACCTGGGCCGCGGCTGGGTTGCCGTCACGGTCGAGCGTCGAGATCCTCACGGTCCTGGCCCGGTCGAGCAGCAGCGGGACGCGCAGCGCCTCAGCGCCGTTGGCGGGGGTCGCGATCAGCGCGCCGCTGTAGGTTCCGGTGGGCGTACCGGTGCTGTTGACGGTGAGCGTGACCTCTCCGGAGCCGCCGGCGGGCAGCGTGACGGTGGCCGGGGTGACGGTCAGTAGCCCCGGGGGTGTGGTCGCGCCGGCGCGGGCGAGGGTGCCCGCGAGGTTGATGGTGGTCTCGGCGGCGCCGGTGTTGGTGATGGTCACCGTGCGGGTGGTGGTGCCCTCGTCGCTGGGGAAGGCCACCGACCCGGCGGAGGCGAAGAGAGGCTGCGACAGGGCGGCCTCGGCGTCGACGAGGCCGGCGCCCACCTCGTGGATCGACTGCGAAGCCGGCGGGGCCGCCGCGGTCCCCATGAGTACCGACTTCAGCCGGTCGGCCTTCCAGTCCGGGTGTTCCTCGGCGAGCAGCGCCGCGACGCCGGTGACGTGCGGGGCCGCCATCGACGTACCGCTCAGCGCCGTGTAGTTCGGATCGGCCTGGACGGTGCCGATGTTGGTCCCGGCGGCGCGGGCGGCCACGATGTTGACGCCAGGCGCGGCGATCTCCGGCTTGACGAGTCCGACGGCCCGAGCCGGTCCCCGGCTGGAGAAGGTGGCGGTGCCACCGGCGAAGTCGACCGCCGCGACCGACAGGGCGTGCGGGGCGACTGACGGGGCGGAGACGGTGCCGACGCCGGGACCGTTGTTGCCGGCGGAGACGACGAACAGCGCGCCGGATTCGGTGGTGAGCCGCTCCAGCGCGGTGGACACCGGGTCGCTGCCGTCGGTGGGGCCGCTGCCCAGCGACATGTTGACGACCCGGGCGCCCTGCGCGACGGCCCATTCCATGCCCGCGATGATCTGCGAGTTGTAGCCGTCGCCGTTGTCGTCGAGGACCTTGCCGACGATCAGGTCGGCGTCCGGGGCGACTCCGGAGCGGATGCCGACCGCGCCGGCACCGCTGCCCGCGACGGTCGCGGCGACGTGGGTACCGTGGCCCTGCCCGTCGGTCGAGTTGCCCTTGCCCGTGAAGTCCGCGGAGGTGCTGATCCGGCCGGTCAGGTCGGGGTGGTTCGGGTCGGCGCCGGTGTCCAGCACCGCGACCTTGACGCCCCTGCCGGTGCGGCCCGCCGCCCACGCCTCGGGTGCCTTGACCTGGGTCAGGTTGCGGTCGAGGGCGTCCACCTCGACCTTGCCGTCCAGCCAGATCCGGCTGAAGCTGTCCAGCGTCTCGCCGAGTTCGTCGGCGTCGTCCTTGTCCAGGGTGGCCGCGCTGGCCCCGATGGAGGGCAGGTCGTGTCCTTCGGTCAGCAGGTCGTCGGCTGCGGCCTTCGCCTTGGCCGCTGCCTTGGTGTTGCGTTCGACGATCAGCGGAAGGGTGTCCCGGTGCGCGTCGTCGTAGCCGTCACGCAGCAGTCCGGTGACGTTGAACAACTGCGGGTCGAGCCGGGTGCCGACCTGTCCGATCACGTCACTGGGGTAGAAGAATGTCTCGCCGTTCACGTCGGTCCGGGCGAGGAAGGTGCCGGGCGCGGAGCCGGGCGCTGGCTCCGCGCTGTAGGACCGGCTGCCGTCGGCGGCGGTGGTCACCGTGATCCGGTCGCCGGTGACCAGGGTGATCGTCGTGCTGTTCGCCGCGAATGGGGCGGCAGCGGCCGACTGGCTGGGCTCGGCGGACGCGGGAAGCGCCGGCCACCCGATGATCGCCAGGCCGGCCAGCCCCGCAATCCATCGTGAGCGGGTGGGATGTCTCATCAATCCTCCGGATTCCATTAGCTGTGCGAAAGCCCCACGGTCCGTATCCGGAGCACCGTGGGAACCCCGCTCTCGTCGACGGCGAGCAGCTCTCCGCCGCCCGCCGCGCACCACGCGCCCACTTCGCCGGGGACCGCGGGGTCCTCGGTGAGCAGCTCCACCAGACATCCGGGGGCAAAGCGGTGGCAGTGCCGTTCGAGGGCGTCCCGCACCCTCGGCCAGGGCTCGCCGCCGGCGTCGACGACGGCATGGACCGGATGCATGGGCTACCTCGGGTGGTGGTGGGGCGGTGTGGCGCGCCGAACCGTAGAAGGCGGCAGTTACAAGTCAGTTACCGCGACGACGACGGCGACCGTTCGGTTGGCCGTGGTGGCGTACCTCGTCCGTCAACCGCCCGCGCCGGAGGCGGCATCCGGCTCGGCGGCCAACTCTGCGGCAAGCACGCGGACCCGGTCCAGCACCTGGGGGTCGTCGGCGTCCCGAGCCGCCCGCTCGCAGTCGACCAGCGCCGCTCGTGCCTCGTCCGTCCGGCCGGTTCGCAGCAGGATCTCGGTGAGGTTGGCCAGGGCGGGCGGCAACGCCCAGGACCGGCCAAGTGACCGGGCCAGCCGTACCGCGGATGTCGCCAGGGCCTGCGCCCTCCGGTGTTCGCCGAGGAGCAGCTCGATCGCGGCGAGGTTGCTCTGGTCGATGGCGAGGACGGCCGGGTCACCCATCCGGCGCGCCGCCGCCACCGCCCTCCGCGCGCAGTCGCGGGCCACGTCCAGCCGACCGGTCTCCCGGGATAGTTCGCCCATAATGGACAGAGCACGTGCCAACAGCGAGATGTCGTCACAGCGCTCGGCCAGCCGCAAGGCCTGCTCACACACCTCCGACGCCGCCCCGAGTTCACCGGTGACCAGCAGGCATGCGGCGCGGACGCACTCGATCCGGGCGACCCGGAGCAGCATCGCCGCCTCGTCGAGCTGTCGGGCGGCACGCTCGGCACGGGTGAGCGCGGCCAACGCGTCGACGTACTGCCCGGAGCCGAAATGCATCGTCCCGACGGTCAGTTCGAGGTCGACTCGATCGGCGTACAGGCTGCCCCCGTCGCCCGGTCGGTCGGCCAGGAGATGCCGCACAGACTCCAGCTCCGCCAGCCCGTCCTGCGGCCGGAGCGCCCGGCCGAGCACCTCCGCCAAAGCGATCGCCGCGCGCACCATGCTCCGGCTGTCACCCGACTGCCGGTACGACGTCAGCGCTGCCCGCAGCACCTCCTCCGCTTCCTGATAACGGGCGCTGCGGCGCAGCACCGTACCCCAGTCGAGCCGGGCGGCGGCCGCCGCGGCCGGGTCGTCCGGCTCCAGGCGCGCGACCAGATCGGCGTAGTAGGCGCAGGCGCTGTCGTTGGCGAAGAGGCTGGCGGCACGTTCGGCAGCACGGCGCAGCCAGTGCGCGGCGCGCGGGTCGCCGGCCCGGCTGAGATGGAAGGCCGCGGCTTCCACCGCGTCAGGACGCTGGACCAGCACGGCCTCGGCGTACGCGCGATGCAGCTGCCGCCGGCTCGCAGCACCTACCCCTTCGGCACAGGCGAGCTCGACCAGCGGGTGACGGAACGCGTAGCCGGTCACCGGGCGTCCGAGTGCCGTGACCGTGCGTTCCACGATGAAGCCGGCCGTGACCCCCGTGTCGAGCGCGGCGGCGACGGCGGGGCCGCCGAGGGGCGGGTGGAGCCCGGCAACCGCGACGGCCTCCAGTTCGGCGACGGAGATCGCGCCACCGCCGCCGACGGCGAGGGCGCCGAGCACCGCGCGGGCCTCGCCGGGCAGTTGGGAAAGCCGCCCGCTGACCAGTCTGCGCACCCCGTCGGGCACGCCCCGCACCTCGCCGGCGGTGGCGAGTTCCAGCGCGAACAGCGGGTTGCCTCGGGACAACTCGTAAATGCGCCGAGCCCGCTGCGGCGGAATTCCGACCAGCCGGGCACAGTCGGCTCGGCTCAGCCTGAGCAGTTCGACCTCGACCGCCAACCCCTGCTCCGCGACCGTGTCCAGGATGAGGCGACGCGCGTCACCGGCCGGTAGTTCGTCGCCCCGGAGGGTCGCGACGAGCCGCCAGCGCCGTGACTGGGCGGTACGGATGAGATGGTGCAGCAAACGCAGGGATGCTGGATCGGCGGCGTGCAGGTCGTCGAGGACGAGCAGAAGCGGCCGAGCGGCGGCGAGATCGGTCAGCAGCGCGCTCACGGACCGGAAGAAGCGGGCCTGTTCCTCTTCGGGGCTACCTGCGCGGGTGGGCGCTTCGCCGAGGGTGGTCAGGACGGCAGCGAGACCGGGATGTTCGGCGGCGACCATCGCCCGCTCCACCGCCGGACATGCGG
This sequence comes from Micromonospora sp. RTBAU3-60, assembly GCF_054963695.1. Taxonomy (NCBI): domain Bacteria; kingdom Bacillati; phylum Actinomycetota; class Actinomycetes; order Micromonosporales; family Micromonosporaceae; genus Micromonospora; species Micromonospora sp. RTBAU3-60. Next base: position 62,279 of record NZ_JBUEGB010000032.1, read on the forward strand.
CGAGATAGCTGTCGAGCGCATCGACGAACACCCCGTACGGAGTCTTCCCCTCGGCTGTGTGGCAGGTACCCCACAGCACCTGGGTTCCCGCCATGGCGGCCTGCCTGGCCACCTCCGCGACAAGACGGGTCTTGCCGATGCCCGCCTCCCCCGCCACCAACGCCAGCGGCGCATCGCCCTGCCGCACACGGCCGCCGACGGCGTCGGTGGCATGTGCGATGAGCAGAGCGAGTGGACGCGCGCGACCGATCAACGGCTGATCGTGCGGGTGGCGGAGCACCGGCGGCAACGGCATCGCCGTCCGGTCCGTCCCGGTTCGTGGGGACGTCAGGGTGTCCAGCGCCTCCCGCAGCAGTGCCTGGAACTCGGCCGCGGGTGGAACGCCCAACTCCTCCGCGAGCACGTCGCGCGCCGCGTGGTACTGCCGCACGGCCTGCCTCGGCCGTCCGGCATCCAGCAACACCCGTGCCAACAGCAGGTGCAGCTCTTCTGCGGCCGGAACCCGTTCCAGCTCGGCGCGCAGCACCTCCACTGCCTGGTCTGTCTCGCCGGCCTGGGCCAACACGGTGGCGAGGGCCGGGACGATCCGGCTACGCAGGGCCACCAGCTGACGCCGGCGCTCCTCGGCCCAGGATGCGTACCGGTCCTCGGGCAGCAGCTCATGGCTCAACGCGGTCAGCCCTGAGACGAGCGCCGCCCGGTCACCGGTCGCGAGAGCATGCGCGGCAGCGGTCGTGGCCTCGTCGACATCGATCAGAATCAGGTCCCGGTCGAGGCAGATCAGCTCACCCTCGGTGTGCAGGTACGCCGACGGGCTGCGTGGTGCCAGTTCAGGTTCGAGGGCGTGCCGCGCCGCGTGCAGGGTCACCCGGAGATTCCGCAGCGTCGCCTCGTACGGCATGTCCGGCCACAGCGCTTCCATCACCTGGTCGCGGTGCAGTCGCCCACCGGGCGTGACGGCCAGCAGTTTGACCAGCGTGCGAGCACCGGTACGGCGCCACTGCTCGGCCACCGATCGGCCACCTTCTCGCTCGACGCGAAACCCGCCGAGCAGGTGGATGCGCAGCCGGTGGGGGCGCGCGGCTCCCGACTCCGCCGGCTGCGCTGCCCCTGACATGCGCGACACCCTATCCACGCTGCGGCAACCCCGGCCTGCTGGGGCGTGGTCACCCACCTCGTGACCTGGTACACGCTCCGCCGCAGCCGTTCCGGCCCGGTCCCCGCACCGCCATGCCGGGTGGGACACCGGCCGGATGAGCTCCGTGTGCCCCGGCCGGAACCCGATCCGGCCGGTGCATGAAGGACTCGTCCTACCGTGCGACGTACGCCCGGATGAGGGTCTGCTCGACCGGGTTCCCGTTGGCGTCCCACGCCTTGATGCGTACGGATACGAAACCGGTCTGCGGATCCAGACATTGCGCACGAGCGCGAGGGACTGCGACGACAGGCTGACCAACTTGATTAGGAATCGTCGGTGATCCTAGGTTAGCCGTGTGGACGGTGGCGTCTCGCTTTTGGGCTGGTTCGGGGGAGATTCCGGTGATGTGGGCCGGTCGTGATCGCGGGTTCTCCTGGATCGATGGCGGGGCGATGAGTCGGTGACCGGAAAGCTGCCGCTGGCCGACGGCGAGACTTCCCGTACCGCTTGCGCCCGTGCTTTGCTCCGGTCAGGGGTGGACGAGGAGAGCGGTCAGGTTCTGTCGCAGGCGGTGCTTGCGCAACGTGTTGGCTGGTGTGCCGACCTGGTGGCGGGGATGGTCTCCGGCCTGTTGGCGGAGCGGTGGAACTGCGCGGATGTGGAGGTGTTGGCCTCCGGACACGACGCGGGTGGCCGGAAACTTCCGTCGAACGCGTGGATGGCGCTGCGACGCTTGGGCTGGACCGCCACCGCGCCTGAGGGTGTGAGGGTCAATGACCGGGTCGTGCGGATGGCGCAGGAGCAGGCTGGGCGTGTTCTGCGTTCGGCGTCGTGGCGTGCGGGCCTGACCTCCGGTGTGTTGGCGACGTGGCCGGCCGATCCGCGTCGACGCACCGCGCAGGAGTGGGAGCAGGTACGCAAGGCGGTTCCGGGCGGGGAGCATCTACCGTCGAGCGTCATCAAGTCCCGCACCCGGCAGGCCGCCAGGTTCCTTGCCGCCAATGGGCGGCTGCCGGTGGACGTGTTCGAGCTCGAAGGCGTCCCAAGGGTCGCGCGGATGCTGCTGCTGGCCGCGTGTGACCGGCAGCAGGCCAGCATCGAACGCAGCGACACCAACCCGGGCAGGGTGTTGCTGCGGTTGCAGCTGCCCACCCGCCCAGATCCGCGAACGTACCGGGATTGGACGTGGGTGGCCTGTCCGATCAGCCTGCCGCCCACGGTCCCGGCCTCGGCGATACTGCACCTGCCCACCCTGCGCGTAACCGGACGGCAGGTGCACGCCGACCTGGCATACAGCCACCCGGTGCCGAAAGCCCAGCGCACCGGCCACACGGTGGCGATCGGCGTGGACTGGGGTCTCAACACCCTCCTCAGCGCGGGAGCCCTGCGGCTCCACGAGGACGGGCGGATCACCGCGTTGGGGGCCGGTGGCCAGTTCCGGGCCGCCGGCATCCTCGCCAAACAGCACCGCCTACGCCGTCACAGTGAGCGGCTGCACGCCAAAGCCGACCACTACCAACGCCTCACCGGCCGTGACGAGCAGCATCAACTCGCCGGCAAACATGCGGTCTTGCGCGACGAGATTGACCACGTGTCCGCCCGCCGCTCCAACCTGAACGCCGCGCTCGCGTGGGCTGCCGCCCGCTGGGCCGTGGACCAGGCGATCGCCGCCAGGGCGACCGTCGTCTACGTCGAAGACCTGCGATCGTTGGAAGCCCGGGGCATGGGCGCCACCCTCAACACCCGGCTGTCCCAGCAGGTCCGCGGGCAGATCATCGACCGGATGCGGCACCTCGCCGCCGAGGCGGGTATCGCCGTGGTCACCACGCCTGCGCGCAACACCTCGAAGCACTGCCCCCAGTGCCTGACACCGCTGCAGCATCGCAAGGCCCCCGACAAGCCCACCACCCCAGGCTGGAAGTGGGCCGTCTGCCCCCACCAGTCCTGCCGCTGGCAAGGCGACCGCGACCAGGGCGCCTGGCGGCGCATCGCCGCCCGCGGCCTGACCCACCAGGCCAAGACCGTCATCGACAAGGCCAGCGGGCACCTGGTCATCCGCGCCGTGGACCCTGCTGGTTAATTGATGTTTATGCAGCCT
>NZ_JBUEGB010000033.1:0-65133 GCF_054963695.1 Micromonospora sp. RTBAU3-60
CGCTGCGGCTCCTCCCGGCGTACGACTCGGGCGACCATCTGCACCCGAGCGACGCCGGCTACCAGGCGATGGCTGACGCGGTGGACCTGAAACTCCTCCGTCCCGCGCTCTCCTTCCCCGGATAGTCGGCCCGGCCAACGCCGGATCCGGGAGACGACGGCCGGGGCGCCGGTCCACCCACAAGGGCCTCGGTCATCGGCCGGAACACTCGCTTAGGGTGGGCCGATGACGAGGCACGCGGCGTCCGATGCCGGTGTGGCGCGAGCCAGCGCACTGCTGGAGGTCGGCCGGATCGAGGCCGCACGGCGGGGGATCGCGGCCGTGCTGGCCGGCGATCCGGACAACGTCGAGGCGCTGTACGTGTTGGCCCGCGCGTATCAGGCGGAGGACGAGTTCGCCGCCATGCGGGACGTGGCGGCGCGGGCCGTCGCGGTCGCGCCCGGGCAGCACGAGGGCCACCTGCTGCTCGCGTTCGCCCAGATCGGTGTGGAAGATCCGACGGCGGCACGAGCCAGCGCGCTGGAGACCGTCCGTCTCGCGCCCGAGGACTGGCGCGGGTACGGCGCGCTGGCGCTCGCCTCGCTCAGCCTCGGGCAGCCGCGCCACGCGTTCCGGACGATCAAGCGGGCGGTGGGTCTGGCCCCGGAGTCGGCCGGCCCGCACTACATCCGGGCACTCATGTTCCACTCGATCGGCTGGAACCTGTTCGCCAGCCGGTCGTACCGCCGCGCGCTGGCGCTCGACCCGGAGCACAAGGCGGCGCTCACCGGGCTCGGTCGCGTTGCGGCCACTCGAGGGCGGCTGGCGGCCGCCGCCGGGCATGTCAGCGCGGTACTGGCCGCGGAACCGACCAACCATGCCGCCCGTACCGAACTGGATCGGGTGGTCATCGGCGGCCTCGCTGGTTGGGCGATGATGTCGGTCTGGACGGCCGGCTTCTTGGGCATGTTTGCCGTGCTTCCGTGGATGTGGCTGCTGGCGGTGCTGCCGCCCGCGCTGTGGTTGCTGTGGGCCGCCCGGACCTGGCGCGCCCTCTCCCCAGGCGCGCGGGTATACGCCGAACACGTGGTCCGCACGGACATCCGGGCCCGCGTGCGGCTGTTCGGGCTGGCCCTGTGCGTGCTCACCGCGGCCGGGCTGATCGTCACCGCGCTGCGCCAGGATCCGGAACGGCCGCCGTCGGCCGCCATCGTGGTTCCGATGGCGGCACACTTCCTGGCGCTGATCGTCAGCGGGGCGGCGTTCGTCACCGCCGACCGCAAGGTCGCCGGCCCGCCGCCCCTCGCGCCCGGATCCTCTGCCGGGCCGGGCACTTCGCCGGCGGGCGTTCGGCCGGCGGGCGCCTCGGGGCCGGCCCGGGGCACGTTCGGGCAACCGCCGGCCACCGACCTGCTCGCCGAGCAGCGCGAGGCGTCCTATGCGGGCCGGTGGGTGATGCGGCTGGTCCGCGCCGGAGCGCTGTTCGCGGTCGTGCCGCTGGTGATGAACGCCGATCCGCCGGCGCCGTGGCCGGGCCGGGCGGTCGTCGGCACCATCGCGCTGGCCGGCTTCCTCGGTTACGGCGCGTGGTCGCGGCACCGGCTCATCCTCCGCCCCGGCCGGCAGAACGCCGCACTCGGGATGCTGCTCGTCCCGCTGGCCCTGGCCGCGCTGGTGGAACTGGTCGCCATCGCGTTGGCCGCGGCCCTACCGTCCTCCGCGATGCCGCTGCCGGAGATCGTCGCCGTGCCGGCGTTCCTGGTCACCGGTGTGGGCCTGGTGGCCTGGCTGGGTTGGGCGCTCTACGCCGGCACCCGCGGCCTCGCCCGCCTCACCCGCACCTCGCGCCAAGATTCCTCACCTCACTTTTAGGCAGAGTCGGAGGCGGGTGCGGGGGTGATGCCCCCCGCACCGTCCACTATCGCCAGTCGATGTCCGCCGCCTGCTTGCGGCCGACGGCCATCCGCATCGCGATCACGGTGTACGCGCAGAGCACCGCGAGCCCGGCCCACCAAGGAAGTGGGAAGTACCCGGCCGACGGCGCGTAATGCGCGGTGACCTGGGGATACTCCTCCATTGTCTGTTGGACGGCGAAGCCGGCGGCCGGGGTGAGCCGCAGCAGCCACTCGGAGACCGTGTCGGGCAGTAGTGGGAACGCCGTGACGGCGTAGGGCAGGGCGACCAGCGACAGCCCGATGATGATCGCCGCCCAGCGGCGGCGCAGCCACACGCCGACCCCGTACGCGAGGACGGCGCAGAGTGCGAGCACCGCCGGGACGCCGACGATCACTCGAGCGCCGGTCAGTACCGGTATTGGTTGCACCGGGATGCCGTTGCCCTTCAGGATCGCCGTGCCCGCCGGGAGGACGACGCCGACGGCGACCAGACCGGTGACGAAGGTGGCCGCCCCGACGACGGCTGCTCGGGCGGCGATCACCTGGCGGGAGGCCGTCCTGGGAGCTGCGTGGGCGCCGTAGCGGGCCGCGACGATGAGCGCGATGATCAGGGCGACTGCCAGGCCGGGCAGGGTCTTCTCGACGGTACGCGCGCCCTCCTCGCCGAGCGGCCCGATGTCGCCGGTGCCGCTGACCGTGATGACGCCGTTCCTCTCGGCGGCTCCCGAGGCGTTGTGGTACTTCTCCCAGTCGGTGTGGTTCATCTCGCCGACCGGGTCGTTGTCCCACGCGCCGGTGGCGCCGCCCTCGACGGCGACGTTGTCGAATACGCCGACGGCCTGGGTGAACCGGACCTCCTCCAGCGCGCCGCCGAGGCCGACCTTCCGGAGCGTGAGGTCGCCGGGGAGGTGGCGAAGAGGCCGACCTGCACGGTGTCCGGCAGCCCGTCGAGCTTCGCCGCCCCGACGGTGTGCCACTGCTTGCCGTCGGCCGACTCAGAGCCGGTGATGGTGTCGCCCGAGCGGCTCAGGCGCAGCCAGCGGGGGGACTGCTTCGAGACGCCGCCCGCGCTTCCGGCGACGTCGTGCCGGTAGTCGTACTGGAAGCGCACGCCGTGGCTGCCGGTCATCATGACCGCCGCGTACCGCGAGCCCTGCCGCACGTCGTCCTTGACGATGATCCCGGCCTTCGCCCACGGCACCAGCCCGGGCACGATCTGGTCATGGTTCGGCGGAGGGTAGGTGATGGTCCCGGTCATCGAGGTCATCCGGACCGTGATGCTGCCCTCGCGGCCCAGGTCGCGATGCAGGAACCAGAACCTGTCGCTGACGGTAGCGCCGCCGTTGGCCACGGGAGCGACCGGGCACGGCCCGGGGCAGGACGACTGGTTGCCGAAGGCGTACAGCAGGCCCAGCGCGATGACGGTGAGGGCCGCGGCGGCCAAGGCGATCAGGCGGCCCGGGCTGCGGAATGCGGACCATTCCCGCCGGAGGAGTTCGGTGGTCGACATGCCGTCGGTTCTACGGATCGGCACGTAACGCGGCCCGAACCGGCTCTGTCATCCTGTTGTTAGGGTGCCCGGGGCATGCTGGAGACATGATCAGGCTGCCCAGCGGGACCGTGCGGGTAAGGTTCACGCTCCTCTATGCCGTTGTGTTCCTCGTGTCTGGTATCGGGCTGCTGGGCCTGACCTTCCTGCTCTCCGGCGGCAGCATCAGCAGCGTCGCCCCCGCCGGACATCCCCCCGCCCAGGGCACCCCTGCGGCGCAGCAGCGTATCCGGCAGTTGGAGGACCAGTTGGCCGCCGTGCACACGCAGCAGGCCCGCCAGCTGCTGGCCGGCTCGGTGGTGGCGCTGATCGTGATGGCGGTCGTGTCACTGCTGCTCGGTCGGGTGCTGGCTAGGCGCGTACTGCGACCACTGCGGCTCATCACCAGCGCCACGCGGCGCATCTCCGCCGACAGCCTGGATCGGCGGCTGGCGGTAGATGGCCCGGCCGACGAGGTGAAGGACCTCGCTGACACCATCGACGAACTGCTCGAACGACTCGAAGCATCGTTCGCCGCACAGCGCCGCTTCGTCGCCAACGCATCCCATGAGCTGCGTACTCCGCTGTCGACGATACGGGCGTCGCTGGACGTCGCGGTCGCCAAGCCTGACCCGGCCCCCTCGACGGTGGCGCTCGCGGACCGTCTGCGTAGGCAGCTGGACCGCGTCGATCACCTGCTCGACGGATTCCTCGTGCTGGCCCGAGCACAGCACGGCACGCTGGCCGACGCCGCCACGGTCGACCTCGGCGACCTCATCGGCACGGCCCTGCGGGACAGGACCACCGACGTGCAGACGAAGCGGCTGAGCCTGACGGTGGACGTACCACCGGGAACGGCGACCCAGGGCAGCCCGGCGCTGCTGGCGCGGTTGGTGGCCAATGTCGTCGACAACGCCGTGACCCACAACGAGCACGGCGGGTGGATCGGAATCACCGGATCCGCGAGAAAGGGGGAGACGGTGCTGGTCGCCGAAACCGGTGGTCGAGTTCTCGACCAACGGGAGGTCGACCGGCTGGCGCAGCCCTTCGAGCGGCTTGGCGGCGAGCGCATCGGCTCCTCCGGAATCGGACTGTCCATTGTGGCCGCTGTCGCCGCCGCCCACGGCGGCCGGCTCGCCCTACTCGCCCGGCCGGAAGGCGGCCTGCGCGTGTCGATCACGCTTCCGCCCGCGAAGATGCCGGTGGCGGCATGAGGATCCTCGTCGTCGAAGACGATCACGCCCTCGCCGAGGTCATCGCCGAAGGACTACGCGACCAGGGCATGGCCGTCGACCTCGCACACGACGGGCTCACCGCCGCCGCCAAGCTCGACCTCGCCGCGCACGACGTGGTGGTCCTGGACCGAGACCTGCCCGGCCTCCACGGCGACACGCTGTGCCAGATGATCACCGAGCGGGCAAACCGGCCGATGGTGCTGATGCTGACCGCGGCGGGCGCGCCCGGTGACCGGGTCAGCGGGCTGACCCTCGGCGCGGACGACTATCTCGCCAAGCCCTTCCACTTCCCCGAGCTGATCCTGCGTATCCAGGCGCTGGCCCGCCGCAAGCCAGACGCGCGACCCCGGACACTTCAGGCAGCCGGCGTCGCGCTGGACCCGGTACGCCGGACCGCCGTTCGCGACGGGCGGCAACTCAACCTCTCGGTGAAGGAGTTCGCCGTGCTGCAGGCGCTGCTCCGGGCCAGTCCGGGCTTCCTGAGCACCGAGGCCCTGCTCGAGCAGGTCTGGGACGAGAATGCCGACCCGTTCACCAACACCGTCACGGTGACCGTGGGCCGGTTACGGCGCAAGCTCGGCAATCCACCGATCATCGCAACGACGCCGGGAGTCGGCTACCGGATCGCCTGACTCGCCGATTCACAGCTCACGGCCTAGATCAATCCGGCTCCCGCGCCGCAACGGCCGGCGCAGCGGGTATCAAGTGACCGCGATACCCCTACCGGCGTTGCCCGGCAGGGGACGCGCCGCGGCAGAGCTCTGGATCCCGCCACCTGTACCGGCGCTGTAGCTGCTCCTGGAGGTGGCGTCCGTACCCTCTCGCCATGATCAGCATTGCCCGGACCGCGCGGGCCGTCGCGGTGGTCTGGCGAGCCGGGCGGGCCAACCTGGCGGCGTACGTCGTGCTCGCGCCGATCGCGGGCGCGCTTCCGGTGCTGGCGGCCTGGCTCACCAAACTCGTCCTCGACCGTGTCGCGAACGCGTCCGGCGGCGCGATCCTCGGGGTGGCGACCGCGCTGGCGGTGGTCTCCGTCGGCCTCGCCGTCGTGCCGCACCTGACGAACTATCTGCGGGCGGACCTCGCGCGCTCGGCCGCCGTCGTCGCGCTCGACCAGCTGTACGCGGCGACCGACCGCCTCGCCGGCCTGCGCCGACTGGAGGAGCCGGCGTTCCAGAACACGCTCCGGCTGGCCGAGCAGGCCGGGCGGGACGGGCCCAGCCGCTGCGTCGACGGCCTGCTCGGCCTGGTGCAGGGCGCAGTGCTGCTCGCCGGCTTCCTCGGCACCCTCGTGGTGATCAACCCGGTGATGGCCGTGCTGGTGGCGACCGGCAGCGTACCCGCGCTGATCGCCGAGCTCCGGCTGAGCCGGCGACGGGCCGACATGCTCTGGGAGATCGGGCCGGGCGAGCGGCGCGAGATGTTCTACGCCAGCCTGCTGACCAGCTTGTCCGCGGCCAAGGAGGTACGCCTGCTGCGGCTGGGTGGGCTGTTCCGCCGCCGGATGCTCACCGAGTTGGGCGCCGCGAGCGCCGCCCGCCGGGCCCACGAGCGCCGGGAGGTGCGCGTCCAGGCACTGCTCGCGGTGCTGAGCGCGGCGCTGTCCGGGGGCGGCCTGGTGTGGGCCGTCGCCACCGCCCGATCCGGCGGGCTCACGGTGGGCGACGTGGCCGTCTTCATCGCCGCCGTCGCCGGGGTACAGAGCAGCCTGGCCACCCTGATCGACCACCTCGCCGGCATCCACCAGGCGATGCTGCTGCTCGGGCACTACGAGCAGATTGTCACCTGCCCGCCGGACCTGCCGGAGCCGGCCCGACCACTGCCGGTCCCCCCGCTGCGGCGGGGCATCGAGTTCCGCGACGTCTGGTTCCGCTACGGTCCGGACCACCCGTGGGTGCTGCGGGGCGTGGACCTGTTCATCCCGCATGGACAGACGGTGGCCCTGGTCGGCCACAACGGCGCCGGCAAGAGCACCCTGGTCAAGCTGCTGTGCCGGTTCTACGACCCGACCCGGGGCGCGATCCTGTGGGACGGCGTCGACCTTCGCGAGCTGGCCGTGGACGACCTGCGGGCCCGGATCGGCGCGGTGTTCCAGGACTACATGACGTACGACCTGACGGCCGCGGAGAACATCTGGCTCGGCGATGTCGACCCGGCCGGCCCGGACCACGTACGCGCCGAGGACGCCGCCCGGATCGCGGACGCCGCCCGCCGGGCCGGCATCCACGAGACCATCGAGGGCCTGCCCCGGGGGTACAAGACGATGCTGTCCCGAGTGTTCGAACTGGACGGCGATCCGGCGGATGCCGGCGTACTGCTCTCCGGCGGGCAGTGGCAGCGGGTGGCGATCGCCCGGTCGGTGCTGCCCGCGGCGCGGGACCTGCTCATCCTCGACGAGCCGAGCGCCGGCCTGGACGCCGAGGCCGAGGCCGACATCCAGCTCAGACTGCGCCACTACCGGGCCGGCCGAACCAGCGTCCTGATCTCCCACCGGCTGGGTACGCTGCGGGACGCCGACCTGATCGTGGCGCTCTCCGGCGGGCAGGTCGTCGAGGCGGGCCGGCACGAAGACCTGCTGGCGGCCAACGGCACCTACGCCACACTGTTCCGGATGCAGGCGGCAGGCTACGTCCCGGCCGAGGCGGAAACGCCGGCCGGCTGATCCGCGCGGGCAAGGAACGTTTCGAGCACGCCGTCCCGCCGGCCGGGCAGGTCGGCGAAGATCCGATTGGCCCGCCGCGCGTACCCGTCCGCCGTCGCGCGCTCGCCACGGCGTTCCCGCACCCGGCCGAGCTGCCGGAGCGCGGCCGCCTCGCCGTACCGATCGCCGGCCGCGCGGGCCAGGGCCAGCGCCTCCTCGCCGTCCCGGTCGGCCAGCGCCACGTCACCGATCCGAAGGTGCACCTCCGTGCGGCTGAGCAGCGCCTCCCACTCGTCCTCCCGGTTGCCGGTCCGCCGGCACAGCCGCAGGCCGGCGGTGAGTGCCGTCAGCGCGTCCAGGTGCCGCCCGAGTTGGCTCTGCGTCCGGCCGAGAGCCACCAGCGTCATCGCCTCGCCGACGGCATCATTGTGTTCGCGCCGCATCGCCAGGCAGCGAGTGAGGTGTTCGCCGGCGGCCGGGAAGTTACCCAGCTCGAACTCGATCTCGGCCAGGTTGTGCAGTGCCATCGCGAGCCATACCGGGTTCGCGCCAGCGAGGAGCCCGACCGCCGCCCGGACGAGGTCTGCCGCCCGACGCGGGGCCCCCGTACGGTGGTGGAACCAGCCGAGGTTCTGCAGCGCCCGCCCCTCGCCTTCGCGATCACCCAGCCGGCGCCACAGCTCCAGCGCCGACTCCAACGCGCCACATGCCGCCTCCGGGGAGCCGGTACGCCAGTGCAGCGTCGCCCGCAGCGCGAGCACCTTGGCCCGGGCGGCATCGTCGTCGGCGAGCGTCGCCGCCTGCTCACAGACGGCGACCAGGGCATCGGCCTCCGCCCACCGGTTGCGCTTCTGCAGCCACACGGCCACGGACGGAATCGCCTCCACGCACAGCCGGCTCAGCTGCGGGGCCGCATCGCAGGCCTGACGGGCGGCCGCGATGATCCCGGCCAACTCGCCGTCGACCCAGCGTACGGCGTCGTCGAGCGTGCCCAGCTCGACGACGGTGGGTCCGGTGGCGAGTTCGGCCGCCCGCTGCGGGCGCAACAGCTGACCCGCGCGCAGCACCGTGGTCAGGTACGCGGTGAGCCCGCGGCGTACCGCGCGCTGGCGCTCGGCGGCCGGATCCGTCTCCTCGGCCAGCTCCGCGCCGTAGAGCCGGAGCAGGTCGTGGAACCGGAACCGGGTCGGCCCGATCGCGTCCAGCAGGTGCGTCTCGGTGAGCCGGTCCAGCAGCGCCAGTGCGCGCCGTTCCGGAACACCGATCGTGACCGCGGCGAGCGGCGCCGGTATCTCCGGCACCCGCAGCAGCGACAGCGACCGGAAGGCGGCCGCCGCCGTGCGGTCGTCCGGATCCGCGCTGTCGAGCAGCTGGCGGTAGGTGTTCCAGAAGCTGGAACGGATGGCGAGGTCGTCCGCGCGCAGTTCGTCGAGCCGTTCCCGCTCGTCGTCCAGCCGGTCCGCGAGCACCGAGACGGACCAGTCGGGGCGGGCCGCGAGCCGGGCTCCGGCGATGCGCAGCGCCAGCGGGTGCCCGTCGCACAGCATCGCCAGGCGGTCCGCCGCGTCGGGGTCGGCCGCCCCCCGCCCGTCGCCGCAGAGGGTGTCGAGGAGTTGGCGCGCTTCGGCGTCGCTGAGCCGGTCCAGCCGGAGCCGCAGCGCGTCGAGGGTGCTCGCCGGTCGGCGGCTGGTGATGAGGACGGCGCAGTCCTGGCCAGCCGGGAGCAGGAGCCGGATATGCTGCGCGCCGGCCGCGCCGTCCAGGACGATAAGCAGCCGCCGGCCGGCGGTCTCCGACCGGAACCGCGCGGCCGCCTCGGCCAGGTCGAGCGGCACGTCCCTGGCCGGTACGCCGAGCGCGCGCAGTAGCTGACCGAGCGCCGGCAACGGTTCGACGCTGGACATGCCGGGGGCCCCGCCCTGCAGTTCGAGGTACAGCTGTCCGTCGGGATAGTGGGCCGCGAGTCGGTGCGCGGCGCGTACCGCCAGGGTGGTCTTGCCCATCCCGCCCGGGCCGTGCAGCACGACCACCGACGGACCGGTCCGTGGCCGGTTCGCGGCCGTGCAGGCCCGCTCGATGGTCCGCAGTTCATCGACCCGGCCGACGAACGCCGCCGGGTCCGGCGGCAGCTGACGCGGCGGTTCGGCTAGGCCGGGCGGGTTACCGGACCCGGGGTCCGGTTGCGGGTCGGCGGGCTCCGCGGCCGCGTCGGGTGTGGACAGCTCCGGGGCCCGGCGCAGGATGGCCTGGTGCAGCCGGGACAGTTCCGCTCCGGGTTCGAGGCCGAGCTGGTCGGCGAAGACCGCGCGGGTCTCCGCGTACGCCGAGAGGGCCGCCGGTGCGTCGCCGGACCGGTACAGCGCCAGCATGAGCTGGTGACGCAGCCGCTCCCGGTACGGGTGGGCGGTGATCAGCAGCCGCAGGTTGCCGGTCACCGAGGTGTGCTCGCCGAGCGCGAGGCGCGCCTGGATCAGGTCCTCGACCAGCGACAGGTGCTGCTCCTCGAGCAGGGTGATCCGGGCAGCGAGTTCCGGCCCCGGCCGTACGTCCTCGGCCGGTCGGCCCCGCCACAGGTCCAGCGCTTCCCGGAACCGGGCGGTGGCGGCGGCATGGTCACCGTGGGCGAGGGCCGCGCGGCCCAGCTCGATCGCGGTCTGGAAGCGGTGCAGGTCCAGCTCTTCCGGGTCGACCCGCAGCTGATATCCGGCGACGCTGGCGACCAACCGGTCGCCGGCGGGTCCGCCGTCCAGCTCGCTCAGCAACCGGCGCAGCCCACTGGCGTAGGTGCGCAGGTTCGCCACGGCCGAGCGGGGCGGCTGGTCCCACAGCTCACCGATGAGGCGGTCCAGAGACACCCGCTCGTTGGTCGACAGCAGGAGGGTGGCCAGCATCGCCCGCTGCTTCTGCGGCCCGACGGGGACCGCCCGGCCGGCGGCGGTGATCCGAAGTGGGCCGAGCAGCTGGTATCGCAGGCTCAAGGCACCTCGGTTCTGGTTCGGTCCACCACGGCCAGCACCCTAGGAACGAGGTACGAAGATCCGCAACACGTCACGGGTAACAGTTGTATCGATGCTGTAGGTCGCCGTGTAGCCGGTCCGCCTACCGTCCGCGATCAGTCTAGATCCAGATTGGAGGTACACGATGACCCGTCACGTCGGCGCACTGGCGGACCGGTTCCTGGCGCTGATGCTGCCCAAGACCACCGCCTCGGCCGTCTGCCAGCCGTCCTGCACCAACACACCGATGTGCTGCCGGTACACCACCACCCGGTTCAAGTGGCGCACCTGTAACAGCTCGTGCCAGTGCTGGTGGGGTACGGACTGCTGAGCAACGCCCCGTGAAAGCGTCGCGGCCGGACACCCCCCCCGGCCGCGACGCGCACGTGCCCATTCCCGTCAGGAGCAAACCGATGCCCATTGTCGTCGCCGTACTCGTCGTACTCACCACACTCACGCTGCTGAACCTGCTGCTCACGTTCGGCGTCATCCGGAAGCTGCGCGAGCACACGCAGGAGTTGGCCGCCGGCCGGCCGCCGGTGACCCTCTCGGTCGGCGCGCAGGTGCCGGACTTCACCGCTTCGACCGCCGACGGGGACGTGGTGTCCATCGCCTCGCTGCGCGCGTCGGGTGGCCTGGTGGCGTTTCTCGCCCCTGACTGTTCGGGGTGCCAGGAGCAGCTGCCCTCGGTACGGTCGGCGCTCGTCGAAGCGCTCGACACCCCGGCGGCGGTGCTCATCGTGCTCACCCGGCTGCAGCCGGCGCCGGACCGGGAGGACCGCGAGCGCGCCGAGCTGGTGGCGGCGTTGGGCGTGCTCGACAGTCGGGCGACCATCGTCCACGAGCCGCTCGACGGGGCGCTCCAGTCGGCCTTCCAGATCGCCGCGTTCCCCGCGTTCTACCTGGTCGACACCGACGGCCGGGTGGCCGGCGTCAGCAACAACGCCAGCCAGCTACCCGACCTGTCCCCGGGGCGCGACATCGTGCCCGCCGGGCGATGACCGCAGGGCGGCCCGTAGCCGTCGGATGACCACGCCCCGCACCAGCTCCGACGGGAGCGCGCCGAAGGCCCGCGAGTCGAGGCTGTGCCGCGGCGCGTCCCCGAGGACGTAGACCTGTCCCGCCGGCAGCGCCGCCACCCGCTTGACCATCAACTGGGTGGCGGCGTCGACGTCGCCCGCGGTGATCCTGACGCCGGGTGGCGGCAGACAGACGACGACGGCGCCGACCCGCAGCCGGCGCCGGAATCCCCGCCTGAGCACGAGGAGCTGGTCGCCATCCTGGTACGTCGGGGTCATGCTGTCGCCGTTGACCCCGACCACCTGGAGCAGGGCGCGGGCAACCAGCACGGCGATCCCGACCGCCACGAACGAGCCGACCGCGATCAGCAGAGTGGGTCGATCCACCGCACCACCGTAGCGGAGCGGCAGCAGGGGAACGCCGGGCTCGTTGTGTCGCCGACGGCGAGCGAATCAGCCAAGCATGCTCACCGCCTCTCAGAGGCGAGCAACGACAAGGAAGCAGGAGAGCATGTCGTACCTGTTTGTGTTCAGCCGGTGCCTGCTCGCGCTGGTCTTCCTGGCGTCGGCCGCCAGCAAGCTACGCGGGCGGCCGGCGTTCCGGGCGTTCGCCGACTCGCTGGGGACGATGAACGTGCTGCCGGCGCAGCTGGTCGTCCCGGTGGCGGCCGCGGTGGCGGCGGCCGAGGCGACGGTGCCCCTGCTGCTGGTGCCGCTGCCCGGCGCCGCGGTGGCCACGGTCGGGTTCACGGTGGCGGCGGCGCTGTTGGCGGCGTTCACGGTGGCGGCGGCGCTGTTGGCGGCGTTCACGGTGGCGATCGCGGTGGTTCTCCATCGTGGTGTGCCGGTGTCCTGCCGGTGCTTCGGCGAAGCCGCGGCGGCCCCCTTCGGCCGGCACCACCTCGCCCGCAACGTCGTGCTGACCGTGGTCGCCGGGATCGGCGCGTACGCCTCACTCGGCGATCCCGGGGTGACGATCCGGGCCGCGGTGCTGGCCGTACCGCTGGGCGCGGTGGGCGCGCTCATCGTCGTCCGCCTCGACGATCTCGCGGCCCTGTTCTTGCCGGTCACCCCGTCAGGAGGCGCGGCCCAGCGGGGTGGCGACCTCCGGGGCGGCCGGGGCGGCTGAGTCCACCGCTCAGACGCCGACCGGCGGGAGTGTCAAGGACCTGCCGGCGGGGTCATCCGAGGTGACCTGACTCCGGGCGCGTCGGGCGGGCCGTCCGGCGACGGTACGGGTTGGCGTTGCCGCGGGCACCGGGCACCGGCCGCCGGTTGGGCCGCCGTGTCGGCGAGCGTACCCAGTGGATCGGCCAGCAGGCCCGAGAAGCCGAGTTCGGCGGCGCCGACCAGGGTGGCGTCGTCGCCGAGCGCCGAGGTGTGCAGCCGTACGCGCTCCTTGGCGACTGGCAGCACGTTGGCCGCGATACGGGCGCGGACCTGGCCGGCCGCGCCCGGGTACACGTCGCGCAGCATCCCTCCGAAGATCACAATGCCCGGGTTGAACAGGTTGATCAGGTTCGCCACCCCGATGCCGAGCCAGTCGCCGATGCGGTGCAGGGCGTCGCGGGCCACCGGGTCACCGCGGCCGGCGTCGTCGACCACGGCGCGCAGGGCGTCGCGGCCGAACAGTTCGGCGGGCCGTCCGGCGGCGTCGAGCAGGGCCCGCTCGCCGACCTCCGCCTCCAGGCAGCCGCGGGAGCCGCATCCGCAGGGCCGCCCGTCGTACGGGTTCACCACCATGTGCCCGAGCTCGCAGGCGTATCCGCCCTCACCGTCCAGCAGTTTGCCGCCGACGATGATCCCGCCGCCCACGCCGACGTCGCCGTGTAGGTAGATCAGGTTCTGGAAGCCGACACCCGCCCCTCGTTGCTGCTCGGCCACCGCCCCGAGGTGGGCCTCGTTGCCGACCGACACGGGCAGGCCGAGCCCGAGCCGGCGGCTGAGTTCGGCGCCGAACGCCTGGTCCACCCAGCCCATGTCGGGTCCGAAGCGGACCATGCCGTCGCCCGGCCGGATCATCCCGCAGTACGAGGCGCTGGCTCCGACGCAGACCGAGTCGGGCGCTGCCACCTCGTGCAGTTGCCGACCGAACCAGGCGAGGACCTCGACCACTCGGTCGAGGTCGGCCCCGGCGCGCGGTCGGGGTGCCCGCCGGCGGTCCAGGACGACCCCGCCCAGCCCGACCCGGGCGGCGACGAGCCAGTCCACGGCGACGTCGAACGCCAGCACGTACACCTGGTGGGACTCGGGGCGGACCAGCAGCGACGGTCGACCCGCTCGCCCGGTGTCGGTCGGCGCCTCCTCACGGACCAGACCGGCGGCGCTGAGTTCCGCGGTCAGCCCCATGATCGTGCTGCGGTTCAGACCCATCCGCTCGGCCAGCACGGCGCGGGAGGCCGAACCGCCCAGGTGAACGTGGCGCAGCAGGGTGCCGAGATTGCGTCGGCGGATCTCGTCCTGGACCAACCCGACCTCCGGCGGTGCGGCGACGTCGCGGCGTCCCATTATTCCGGCGCCCGGCGGTGCGGGCGTACCTCCTGTGCCGGGCGACTGGTGGCAGTGCGGTGGATCGCGGTGTTCCGCGAGCCGGCGGGGCGATGCGGGCGGCATGCCGAAAACTAGATCTGTCTTGACAAAAAAATTTGTCGGTGGGAAGGTGGGGTCATGTTCGACATCGCAGTGATCGAGGACCCGGCGGCGGCCGAGGCGTCGCTGGACCCGATGCGGGCCCGGCTGCTGGCCGCGCTCGCGGAACCGGCCTCGGCGACGATGCTCGCCGCCCGGGTCGGCCTGCCTCGGCAGAAGGTCAACTACCATCTCCGCGCGCTCGAGCAGCACGGCCTGATCGAGCTGGTGGAGGAGCGCCGCAAGGGCAACGTCACCGAACGGGTCATGCGGGCCACCGCGGCGTCGTACGTGATCTCGCCGGCGGCCCTCGCGGCCGTGCGGCCCAACCCGTCCGACGCGCCGGACCGGCTGTCCGCGCGGTGGCTGCTCGCGGTCGCCGCCCGGCTCGTGCAGGACGTCGGCGCGCTCATCACCGGCGCGGACCGGGCGAAGAAGCGGGTGGCCACGTTCGCCATCGACGCCACCGTCCGGTTCGCCTCCGCCCGCGACCGGGCCGCGTTCGCCGAGGAACTGGCGTCCACGGTCAGCGCCCTGGTCAGCAGGTACCACGACGAGAACACCCCCGGCGGCCGCGAGCACCGGGTGGTGCTCGCCCTGCACCCCAGCGTCAACCCCACGTCCGGCAACGAATCCGAGGAGTCCTGACATGACCACCACGACCAGCCCGATCATCGCCGCGGCCCGCCCGACCGCCCGTACCGTCAGCGCCGCCTCGCGCCGCCGTCGCCGGCGCGCGCTCGGAGTCGCCGTCGCGGTGGGCGCGAACAGCCTGCTCTACCTGGTCGCCCGCGCCGCCGGCGTGGACTTCACGCTCACCGACCCCGGGTCCACCCAAGCGCACCCGCTGATCCTGCCGGAGATCGCCGTGTTCAGCCTGGTCTTCGGGCTGCTCGGGTGGGGCGCCCTGGCGTTGCTCGAACGCTTCACGCGGCACGCCCGGCCGATCTGGGGCGGGCTCGCCGGGACCGTGCTGGCGGCCTCCTTCGTCCCGATCTTCATCGAGCGGGCCACCGTGGACACCCGGCTGATGCTCTGCGTGCTGCACGTCGTGGTGGCGGCCGCGCTGCTGCCGATGCTCCGCCCGGCCGGCACGGCCGCCCGCTGACCCGACCCGCGACCTCCCGGCCACCGCCGGCCAGCCGGCGCCGGCCACCGCCACTTCACCCGATTCTCGACGACACCGATCACCGGAAAGGACTTCGCATCATGGGACACCACTTCGAGCTGCAGAAGGACATCGAGCTGGCCGCCACCCCCGAGCAGGTGTGGGAGGCGATCGCCACCGGACCGGGTATCGACTCCTGGTTCATGGGCCGCAGCGAGGTGGAGCCGCGCGAGGGCGGCCGCAGCAGCCTCACCATGGCCGGCCACACCGACGAGGCGACCGTCACCGCCTGGGAGCCGGGCAAGCGGTTCGCCATCCGCTCGGAGTTCGGGCAGGAGGGCGGCTTCAACGCCATCGAATACCTGATCGAGGGCCGTGACCAGGGCGCCACGGTGCTGCGGCTGGTCCAGAGCGGCGTCCTGGGCGACAACTGGGAGACCGAGTACGAGGCGATGCAGGCCGGCTGGGACATGTACCTGAGGACCCTCGCGGCCTACCTCACTCACTTCGCCGGCCGGACCGGTGCCCCGGTCGCCGCGTTCCGTCCCGGGGCCGGGACCCCGGAGCAGGTCTTCGCGGCGGTGGCCGGTGCCTTCGGCATCACCGGCCCGATCACCGAGGGGCAGCGGGCCCGGCTCACCGTCGACGGCCTGCCGGCGATCGACGGGGTCGTCGACATCGCCGGTCTGCCCACCTACTTCGGCGTTCGCACCGACGACGCGCTCTACCGCTTCCTGCACTCCGGCACCGAACGCGGCAACACGTTGGTCCTCGGCCACCACATCTTCGCGCCGCAGCAGGACCCGGCTCGGGCCGAGCAGGCCTGGCAGCAGTGGGTGAACGCCCTCCCCATCGGCTGACCGGCCGGCGGAACCCCGCCGACAGCGACGATCAGCAGCGGCCGCTTCCCGGACAAACCGGGGAGCGGCCGCTTCCGTCGCCGGCCGGGAAGCCCGTCGAAGCCGACGGTCCACTTTGGGAGGATGTGCCGCGCGGGGCCGACAGGAACGCCGAGACATGCGGTAATTGCCAGACGGCACGTTTCCGGGTTACCGCCCGGTGGCCGTCTTGTCTCACGCAGAGAGGGAACGGGGATGCGGAAATCCTGGCGTCGGGCGGCTGCCGCGGCCGCTCTGTCGATCACCGGTGTGCTCGGTGGACTGGTCACCGCCACGCCGGCGCAGGCCGAGCCGGTGGCGCTCACGGTCGCCGTGGACACCGACGGCACCGTCAGCACGGTGAGCGGCAAGGCGACCGTGCACGGCACGGTGACGTGCACCAAGCCCACGCCCGTGAACGTCACCGGCTCGGTCTTCCAGGTCGTCAAGAAGGTGCTGGTCCGTGGCACCTTCGCTGCCCGGGTGGACTGCACGCCGGGCACGGCGGTGGCGTGGACCGCCGTGGCCACGCCGAACGGCACCACCCCGTACGGGAAGGGCGATGCCGAGGTGAATGCCGAGGCGAACGCCTGGGACGACGAGTCCTACGGGTACGTCACCGTCTACGGCACGTCGATCGTGACCCTGGCCAGGTCCTGACCGTCGACGCCCGGCGGCCGGCCATGGTCCGGCCGCCGCGGCGTCATCGACATCGGGTCACCGGCTCCATAGACTCCGGTCTCTGCTACCACAAGTCCAGGGAGGACCACGTGTCGAGGAAAACCCGACCGCACGCCATCCCGCAGCTGCTGCCCCGCCTCGCGGGCGTGGCGGTGGTGTCCGCCGCGCTGGTCGCCGCCGGTGGCGCCGCGGCAACCGCGGCGCCGGCCGCCGCGCCCGCACCCACGAACGGCCCGTGCGCGTACACGCCGACGCCGGACGAGCCGGCGGCCCGGCCGGTGCCGCTGCCGCCGGACCCCCGGCACACACCCGACCACGGCACCGTGCGGGTCACCCTGCGGACCAGCCAGGGCCCGATCGGGCTGACGCTCGACCGGGAACAGGCCCCGTGCACCGTGCAGAGCTTCCTGCACCTGGCCCGCCACAAGTTCTACGACCGGACGCCCTGCCACCGGCTCACCGCGTACCCGACGCTGAAGGTGCTGCAGTGCGGCGACCCGTCCGGCACCGGCGAGGGCGGGCCCGGCTACCGGTACGCCGACGAACTGCCCACCGACCTGCCGCCGGCGCCGACCGACCCGACCGGGGTCCGCCGCCTCTACGCCCGGGGCACCCTGGCCATGGCCAACGCCGGCCCGGACACCAACGGCAGCCAGTTCTTCCTGGTGCAGTCCGACTCGGCGCTGCGCCCCAACTACACCGTCTTCGGCACAGTCGACGAGGCCGGACTGGCCACCCTGGACCGGATCGCGGCCGGCGGGATCGCCGCCACCCCTGAGGACCCGGCGCCGGTCGACGGTGCGCCGGCCCTGCCGGTGGAGATCTCCCGGGCCACCCGGGCGCGCTGACGCCCGACCCGGCGGGGCGGATCCCCACCCCGCCGGCGAGGTCCCGGGGGCTTCGTCGCCTGCCGCCATGGTGGCGTCACCCCGCCGATGCAGCTTCCGGCAGGGCGCGGCCGTCGGGACTCTCCGCGGCCGCCGCGGCAGCTTCGTCGTCGAGCGTGGTGATGCGTCGTACCGGTGACAGGATCAGCCACAGGGCGGCGGAGGCGCCGGCGACGCCGGCGAGGACGAGGGTGGGACGCAGTCCGATGGCGGTGCCCAACCAGCCGCCGATCAGCGCGCCCAACGGCCGGATCCCGTAGTTGACGGTGCTGTACGCGCCGGCCGTCCGTCCCCGGGCGCCGTCGGGCGTGACCTTGGCGATCAGGGCGTTGAGGTTGATGTCCATGAGCATGACGCCGACCGAGGAGACGAACTCCACGCCGGCGAGCAGCGCGATCTTCGCCCCGGTCGGGCCGCTGCCCAGCGCCAGCAGCGCCAGCGGCGCCGGGAAGAGCGCGGTGCCGATGACGGCGGTGCGGCCGACGCCGATCGCCCGGGTCACACGTGGGGCCAACGCCGCACCGGCCACGCCGCCGAGGGCACCGGCCCCCATGCCCAGCCCGATAGCGCCCGCCGACAGGCCCAGTTCGCGGCTGGCGTAGAGGACCAGCAGCGCCGTCGCGATGAACGTGAAGAAGTTGACGGTGGTGGTGGCGCCGAGGGCGGCGCGCAGCACGCGGTGCCGCAGCAGCAGCGCCAGCCCGTCCCGGATCCGTGCGCGGGTCGACGACCGGGTCGGCGCCGGCGGCGCCCCGTCGGTCGGGATGCGCCCGATCAGCAGCGCGGATCCCAGGAACGACAGGGCATCGGCCGCGAGCGCGACGGGCGCGGTCAGGAGCTGCACGAGCGCGCCGCCGAGCGCGGGACCGGCGACGAACGACCCGGCTCGACTCAGGCTGAGTTTGCTGTTGGCGTCGATGTAGGCCGTGCTCGGCACGAGCGTGACGAAGAACGACGGGTACGCCATGGCGAACAGCACCGCGCCGGCACCGGTGAGCACCGCGACGACGAACAGCTGGGCCAGGCTGACCACGTCGAGCAGGTAGGCGACCGGCAGGCTGACCAGCACGGCCGCGCGGATCAGGTCGGCGACGACCAGCAGCCGCCGCTTGTGCGTACGCTGATCGACCCAGGCGCCGAGGAAGACGCCGAACAGGTACGGCAGCCAGATCAGGGCGGTGAGCACGCCGACCTGGCCGGGTGTCGCGGCCAGCATGGTGACCGCGATGAGCGGAAGGGCGAGTTCGGTGATGCGGTCGCCGAACTGCGAGATCGCCTGGGCCAGCCAGAACGTGCGGAAGTGCCGGCTGGTGCCGACCGTGCCGGCCGGGGCCGCGGTGACCGCGCTCATCCCTCGCTCCGCTCGTCGCCGCCGGGTTCCGGCAGGACGTACTGCAGCAGCCGTACGCCCCGCGCCCCGGCCGGCGCGTCGGCCTCCGGGCGCTGCACGTATCTGGCGATCAGGGCTTCGACGTCGTCGTTGAGCTGCTGCAACTCCTCGGCGGTGAGCATGATCCGGGTGTTGGCCAGGCCGGCGGCTCGCCGCCACTCGGTGTCCAGCCGCGGCTCGTCGTGCAGCAGCCACTGCTGCGGCAGTTCGGCGCTCTGGGCGAACATCTCGCCCTGGAGTTGGCGTGCCGCGTTCTGCCCGTCGGCGTCGTCGGGGAGGTTGAAGCGGAACCCCTTGGCCGCCGCCTGCCACCAGCGCTCGCGCCGGCTGGTCGCCCCGTCCCAGTCGGTCACCAGCCCGAACGAGGCCAGGTGACGCAGATGCCAGCTGACCACCGAGGGGGTGGCACCCACGTGCGGCGACAACTGGGTCGCGGTGGCCGGGCCGTGGCGTTGGAGATGGCCGAGCACGGCCAGCCGCACCGGATGCGCCAGGGCACGCAGCGCCTGCGGGTCGGTGATCTCGAAATCCCCGTACGGATTCTTGAGAGACATGTTTCGAAAGTAGTCTCTCACGTCCTCCTTGGCAACGGTCGAGCTCCCTGCGCCGTCTGTCGGATCCCCGGCTACGAGCCGTTCTCGCCACGCTTCTTCGCCGGCTGTTCGTGGTGGTGGCCGACGATGTGCGGCGAGGCGGCCAGCAGATACACCGCCAGCGTCATCACGATCAGGCCCATGGCCTCGACGGTGAGCGCTCCCGGGGCCAGCCGCAGCGTCCCGCCGAGCACGCCGATGCCGACCGCGATACCGGCGAGCGGCTCGGCCGCGGCCAGCGGCGGGTAGGCGACGGACAGCGGGGCGAGGTCGTACGCGCTCTGCGCGAGCAGCGTGCCCAGCAACCCGATCAGCACCACGGCGTACGGCTGCCAGCTGGTCAGCAGCGCCAACAGCCCCTCGGTGAACAGCCGGTGCGAGGCCGACTGGGTCAGCGCCGACTGGAGCCCGAACAGCATTCCCGCCCCGATCGACAGCATCGGCGCTTCCTGATTGGGGCGCAGCCGGCGCGCGGCACGTACGAGCATCCAGGTCAGCGCGCCGATGGCGGCCGCGGCCACGGCCCACTCCCAGGCCGCTACGCCCTCCGGGTTTCCTGGTCCGGGCTGACCCGCCACCAGGAAGGCGACCATGCCGACGGTGACGGCCGTGGCCACCGCCCAGTCGCGGCGTCTGAGCGGGCGCCGGGTCCAGAGCGCCGCGACCGACAGGGCGAACAGCAGGCGCAGCACCAGGACCGGCTGCACCAGCACGACCGAGCCTTGACCCAGGGCGAGGCCACTGAGCCCGCCACCCAGCAGGGTCGCCGCGAGCCCCAGCAGCCACAGCCGCTGCCGGGCGAGATGCCACAGCAGCCCTACGTGCAGCGCCAGGCCGTCCGGAGCCTGGAAGGCGACCCGCTGCTGGATGACCGAACCGGTCCCGAGCAGCAGGGCGGCGCCGAGGGCAAGGATGAAGACCACCGAAGGTGGTACCCCTTCCGCGCCCTCCGAAGCACCGCTCTCGGCCGGAGCTGCGCGGAACGACTGGCGTGCGGAGTGATCTCACCCATCACGCGTGCGAAGAAGCCGACGAGGCGTCGAGCGGCCGCCTGGCTGACGGGATCAGGTGAGGATGTCGTAGATGCCGGCCACCCGCAGCTGCTGCTGCACAAAAGCGCTGAGCTCGCGCACGACCAGCGTCGTGCCGAGCTGCTGGGCGGCCCGGTGGGCGGAGAGCAGGGTCGTCAGGCCGGTGGAGTCGAGGAACGTCACATGCAGCATGTCCACCACCAGCTTCGGCGGACGACGTCGGGTGACCTCGTTCACGACAGCGGACAGCAGTTCGGCGGAGGTGGAGACATCGATCTCGCCGCGAACGTGGAGCAGCGTGGTGCCGTCCGCCGCGAATGACGTACTGATGGTGAAGTTACTCACGAGTCACGTGTGCTTTCATCCCTGTCGACTGCCCCCACTGCTAGCCGTTGTCCCAGCACCCTATGCGCCTGACAGGCCGCTGAGAGATTGTCATCCGGCAACTACCAACCGCGGGACGCCGCGCCGCCTAGGCCGCCGAGGCGGCCCGGTACGGGCAGACCGCCGGGGTGAGCGAGCGGTGGCCGACCCGCCACCGTCCCGGGCTGCGCCACATCGGGTAGGCAGTGGTGCCGTCGGGGAGCGGAAACGGCCGCTCTGCGACGTAGCCGTGCCGCGCGTACAGGTCTCGCTCCGCGACCGTGGTCGCCTCCGTGTAGGCAGGGAGCAGGGCCTGACCCATGCGGGCGTTGCTCATCGCCATCAGCGTGGCGGCGCGCCTGATCCGGTGGGGATTCGGCGCGACCGTGAAGAACGCCAAATGGTTGTGCGGGTCGGCGGGCCGGTGCGTGTCCAGCACGTCGTCGAGGTGGAGGAACCGGTCCAGGTAGTCGCCGCAGGCGACGGCCAGCCGCTCGCCGTACTCGGTCGGGGCTGGCACGAGACCGTACCGGTGCAGCCAGACCGCGGCGGCGGACTGGTCCTGCAGGAGATATGCCTCGCCGCAGAGGAGGGCGTGCTCGATCCAGACGCGGATGACGGCGGTGAGCACGTGACGCCGGTGGCGTTCGTCCGGTACGAGCCAGGCGCCGACGGCGCTGCCGGCGAAGGGGCCGACGACGAGGTCGACGATGTCGGGGATGTCCTGCCACCGGGCGCGGCGGACGGGCGGTGTGTGCACGAAGTTCTCCTGGTTGCTGATGGTCGGCGGCGTTCGGGTGCTGGGCGTGGCCGTCAACGCGGCCCGGAGCACCGGGGGGATGCCTGACTTTCGGGGCCCGTCGGCGAGGCCGTCCGGCTCGCCGCCGTGATGGGACGAACGCTCCCGAAGGCGACCGGGACGGGCGTGGCCCGCCGATGCGGGGCCTCGGGCGGCAGCGGCTGCTCCGTCGGTGCGGTAACTGGTGCTCGCGGCGGCGATCAGAGAGCGGACGCGTACCCGCGCACAGGCGAGTTCACGCCCGGTCCCGCTCCGCCGGCGGTGACCCGGGTGTTCAGGCGGGCCTGGGGTCCGGTTGCTGCGCGCGCTCCGCGAGCGCGTCGCACCCACCGACGCACAGTTCGAGTGGGTGCAGGTCCGGGGCTCTGACGGACGGGTCGGCGTCGGCCGGGGCGCCAGGGCCTGCGTTGGCGGAGCCGCTGGCGGCGGTGCGGGCCGGACCGGCAGGCGCCACGCCGGGGCCATGGCCCGGCTCGTCCGGCCACCACGCCTGCGCCGCCGCATTCCCTGCCGGCTCGCCGCGACCCGCTGACGGCGATCTCCGTTCCGGCGACGGGGGCACCGGGGAACCGGCGACCACGGGCGCCTCCGGACGGGCGATCGTGGCGGGCGCGGTGACCGGCGGCGCGCCGGCGGACGCGGTCGGCGGCGTGGTCGCGACCGGATCGCCGGGCGGCGTGGGTGCGGCGGGTGTGCCGATGATCGGCCGGGTCAGGTCGAGCACCGGGTCCAGGGCGGGAGGCAGGACACCCACGATCGGCTCGGCCACCGGCCCGACGACACTGCGGACCGCGTCCAGCAGCCCGGTCCCGGAGACCGCCGCGACGACGGGCGAGGCCAGGTCCACGACCGGACCCGTCACCGGCGCGGCCGCCGCGACGACCGGGTCCACGGCCGGACGGACCGTGGCCTGGGGCACGCGGCGCACCGGCGGCACCGCCGGACGGTCACGCACCGGCGTCTGCCGGGCGGCCGGCCGCTGGTGTCTGCCCGGGATGGGCGCGTCAGACCGGGTGCGCCGCTTCGCCAGGTGGTCGGCCCTCGGGTCGCTCGCGCCGCCGACGCGGGCCGCCTCACCCTCGGGGCGTGAGCCGGGCGGCGAGTGCGACGGGCCGACCGGGAAGATGCTGAGGATGCGATCCGCGTCGTCGAGCAGGTCGCCGAGGAGGCACGGCCGAGCCGGCGCGGCAGCCTGAGCCGGATCGTCCGCGACCGTGTCGCCCAGGCCCCAGGCGGCCAGCACGCCACCGAGCAGGAGGATGCCGCGCAGCGTCCACCGGGTCAGTCGACCTCGACACCGCGACAACGGGCACCTCCGGAGGGAGCAGCTCTGCTCACGCCAAGGCCCGATTGTGCCTGGCGTGACCGTCCGGACACCGTCCGACACACGGGATGGCTGATTGCCGTGGCTGTATCCGGGTACGCAGGCGGGTCTTGACGAGTCGAGGGAGGCCCGATGAGTGACACCGGCGGAGGCCGTGCGGGCGGGCGGGGCGCACCGGCCGAACGCCTGGCGGCGGACGTTACCGAGGTGGTCCGCGAGGAGGTGCGGGCGGTCCGGGCGCAACTGGCGGACGCCGCACGCCCGGCGGGTGTCGGTTTCCTGCTGCTGGCCGCCGCCGGTGGGTGCGTGGTGCTGGGGATCGGGGCGGCCTCGACCACCACGCTGCGCATGCTGGAGGCGCTGCTGCCGCGCAGGTTGGCGGCGGCGGGACTGACGGCCGGCTACCTCGCGGCGGCCGCGTTCCTCGGCAGCCTCGGCCTGCAGCGGCTGCGGGCGGCCGGCGGCAGCTCCGCCCGGCTGGCCGACCAGGTCGGGAACGCCGTGTCGAGCACCGCCGGTCGGGTGATGCCCGCCGGGACCGCCGCCGTCCGGGAGGGTTGGGAGCGGTGAGACGCGCGATGCCGTGAACGCCGGGAGCGGCCGTCGATTGGCTGACGCAGGGGAGGGAGCTGGCATGGGGGACAAGCACGAGCAGGCGGAACAGATGCGGCCCGAGGTGCCGTCGACCGTCGCCCGCTCCGACGACAAGGCGGTGCGGACGTACAAGAAGACCCTGGAGTCCGCCGAGGAGACCTACGGCGACGGGGAACGGGCGCACCGGACCGCGTTCGCGTCGCTGAAGCACACCCACGAGAAGGTCGGTGACCACTGGGAACCGAAGGAACACAAGGGGCCGTCGGACCCGCAGGCGGCGCTGGGCACGCCGGTGTCCGCCGAACGGCGGCGACCCACCGCGCAGGGCGTGGACGTCAACGCCAGCAAGGGCCACCTCGACGAGGTGGCCCGAAAGGTCGGCATCGAGGACCCGGAGAACCTGAACAAGGACGACCTGGTCCGGGCGATCGAGAAGGCGAACGCCCGCGCCACCGCCCGGGCCCGCAAACGCTGAGCCGTGCGGCGGGAGGCCGGCCGGGCTACAGCCGCAACCGGGTGGCGCGGTCGTACGTGTCGGCCGGGTCCTCGCCCTCGGTGAGGTCGAGGTCCTCGACAACCCGTCCGTCGTTGAGGCGGATCAGCCGGTCGCAGCGGGCGGCGATGGCCCGCTCGTGGGTGGCCAGCAGGATCGTCATGCCGTGCCGGTCGCGCAGGTCGAGCAGCAGGTCGAGGATCTGGCCGCCGGTCGTCGAGTCGAGGTTTCCGGTCGGCTCGTCGGCCAGCAGCAGCCGGGGCGCGCCCATCAGCGCGCGGGCGATCGCCACCCGCTGCTGCTGGCCGCCGGAGAGCTGGGCGGGCAGGGCCCGCTCCCGGCCGGCGAGCCCCACCGCGTCCAGGAGTTCCCGGGCCCGCGCGGCGTGATCGCCCCGCCCCCGCAGGGGCAGCACCGGCGCGATCACGTTGTCCAGCACGGTGAGCGCCGGCAGCAGGTGGTAGCGCTGGAAGACGAAGCCGACCCGCTGCCGGTAGCGGGCCAGGGCGGCGCGGCGCAACGCGGTGACCTCGACGTCGTCCACCGTCACGGTGCCCTGGTCGGCCTGCTCGATCGCGCCGATCATGTGCAGCAGGGTGGACTTGCCGGAGCCGCTCGGCCCGGTCAGCGCCACCACCGAGCCCGGTGCGATCTCCAGCGACACGTCGTCGATCGCGGTGAGCCGCTCGGCGCCGGTGCGGAACTGCCGGACCAGCCCGGACGTCCGGACCGCGCTGCCGGTGGTCGCGTCCATGTTCACTCCTCTGCGAGTAGTCGTGCGGTGGGGAGGCGGTGCAGCAGCGCTGCCGGGACGAGCGCGGCGAGGCAGGTGACCAGCATCCCGGCCAGCGCCACGGCGGCCGTCACCAGCGCCAGCGACGACGGCAGCTCGCCGACCAGCCAGGCCGCCCAGCCCAGGCCCAGGCCCGCGCCGGCGAGCGCGCCGAGCGCGCCGAGGAACAATCCCTCGTAGCCGACCAGGCGGCGCAGCGCGGCGTCGGTCCAGCCGGTGGCGCGCAGCGTGGCCAGTTCGGCGGCGCGGTCGCGGATGTTCAGGTAGAGCACGTCGGCGACCGCGGCCGCCCCGAGCAGCACCGTCGCGACCGCCGCCATGGCGTCCGCGCCACGCACGCTCAGCGACACGGTGTCGCCGAGCAGGCTGCCGACGATGGCGCCGCGAAAGGCGTACGCGGCGGCGGCGACCACGGTCAGCGCGGCCACCCCGATGGCCAGCGCGCCCGCGCCGAGCAGGGTGCGCCCGGGCGTGCGCACCAGGTTCACCAGGGCCAGGCCGGGCAGCGAGCGGGGTCGGCGTACCCAGCGGGCGGTGGCCACCGGCGGGCGCAGCGCGGCGGCCGGGTGGGCGCGTGCGGCCCGCAGCGCCGGCGCCAGGCCCGCGACCAGCGCCAGCAGCAGGGCCACCGGTACGGCGAGCAGCGCTCGCCGCCAGTCGACGGCGATGTCCAGCGCGGCCCCGAGCGGGAACGCCAGGCCGATCGAGAGCAGCCCGGCGGCCAGCCCCAGCGCGGTGACCTCACCGAGGATCAGCGCCCCGATCCGGCGCGCCGGCCAGCCGAGGCAGGCGAGCACCGCCAGCTCGGGCCGGCGGTCCCGGACGGCGGCGGAGACCGCGTTGCCGAGGAACAGCACGCAGACCACCAGCACCAGCACGAAGAGCGCGGCGCTCTTGCGGTCCACCGCCTTGACGATCGCGGAGGCCACCCCGAGCGCGGACCAGTTCTCGGTCAGCCGCAGCTCCGGCCGGCCAAACGCGCCCGCGGGCAGCTCCACCGTCTGCGGGGCGGGCGACGAACCGAGGGTGATGTCCACATCGAGGCCGGTGGCCTGGGCGATCCGCTCGGCGATCAGGCGGACCCGCTCGGCCGAGCGCTCGCTGTAGCCGTGCACGTCGGCGACCCGGACCCGGATCGCGCTGATCGGCGCCGTCAGCTGCGGGCTGCTGCTGCCCTTGAGCAGCTCCGGCACGCTGGCCAGGTTGGTGAGCAGCAGCGGCGGTGCCGAGAGGTAGCCGGCCGGGTTGCCACTCGGCTCCAGCGGCTGCCCGCCCAGCGCGGCGCGGCTGCGCGCGTCGGCGCCCTCGGCCACCGGCGGCTCGTACGTCTCCAGCGGCACCGTGCCCAGATCGCTGAACCCGGCCAGCTTCTCCGGATCGAACGCCCCCACCGCCCGCCAGAACCGGAACGGCGTCACGCTCCCTCCGTTCGGTAACGGGAGAGCGCGCAGGGAACGGATCGGGGTGTCGTCGGACAGCCAGGGCCGGGGGAGCGGACTGAAGTCCATCTCGTCGCCGTACACCTTCGGATCGATCGGCGGCAGCGCGCGGGCCCGCAGCGTGCCGTCGGGCAGACGTTCGTATTCCACCGCGCCGGCCTGCAGCACCGACTGGACCTGGCCGAAGCAGCACGCCGTCTCCGAGATCCCCTCGGCCTGCTGGGTCCGGAACCCGTCGGCCAGCTCGGACCGGCCCGATCCCACCCGCACCCCGGTGGCCCGGCCCAGGGTCTGTTCCAGATCCTCGGCGGGGATCCCGGCGGCCCGTAACCCGGGAACGCGGGTCATGGTGGTGCGCAGCGCCCCGTCGAGGAACGGCCGGCTGGTGGTCAGCACCGGGAGGGTCCGGTTGAGCGCGGTGCCGCGGGTGACCTCGGTGATCGTGTCATCGGACCGGAGCGCCCGGCCCTGCACCACCGCCTCGCCCAGCCCGACCAGGCGTTCCTCAGCCGCGGGGTCGATCGCCGCCAGCAGGAACGGCACGATCACCTGATGGGTGAGCACCAGCCGGTCGGCGGTCGCGGCGAACCCGTCGCCGTCGGAGAGCACGCCGCTGCGGGCCTCGAACCTTCCGTCGGGCAGCAGCCGGACCGTGTCCACCTGCCACCTGTCCCGCTCGTTGAGGAACGGGTTGTAGTTGGTCAGGTTCCCGAATTCCGGGTCGCAGACCGGCGCCGTCCGGCCGTCCGGCAGTACCTCCCGGGGGACGAGTCCACAGATACTTGCCCACGGGTAGGAGCGGCCATCGGAGTATTCGAGCGGCTGGTCGGGGGTGGGGATGACGTCCAGCCGGGGGTAGATCACCGGCCGTTTCGTGACGTACACGAAACGGGGCTTGCCGGTGGCCGTGGAGAGCCCGCGTTCGGCGAAATAGGTGGGATCCACCCGGATCACCTGCCGCTCCAGCGACCGGTCCACCGCGTCGGTGGCGTCGAACCGGACGGGCACCGGTGTGGTCGAGTAGCCGAGCATGGCGATGGGCGCGGCCACGTCCACCCCGTCCACGGCCTTCACCTGCTCGTACTGTGCCGGGGTGATGCCGCCGAAGAGGCCGGAGAGGTAGTTGGGGCGGACCAGCCCGCGTTCGGCCTCCAGGGGTGTGCGGGTCCCCTTCGGACGGACCAGGATGTCGTACGCGGCCCGGGTGCTCCGCTCCACCGTGCCGGTGACGTTCAGTCGGGAGGTGGTGGTGGCGCCGGTCAGGACGACGAAGCCGGTGGTGGCCACCAGCACGCCGACCAGCAGCGCCACCGACCGTCCCGCACGGCCGCGCAGCTGTCTCCAGACGAAGTTGAGCATGTCGCGCCTCCCCGTGTGCTGCTCCACACTCTGCGCGATACATTGTGACAATGCAAGACCCGACGGGCCGGACACGTCCGGACCGGATTGGAGGCAACGGTGGCGATCCAGCACGCCGTCCTGGCCCTGCTCGCCCGAGGCCCCAGCTACGGCTACGAGCTGAAGGGGGCCTTCGAGGCGGCGGTCGGCCCACAGTGGGGGCCGCTCAACATCGGCCACCTCTACCAGATCCTCGACCGGCTCTCCCGCGACGGTCTGGTGGTCGCCGAGCGGCAGCCCCAGCCGGTCAAACCCGACCGGGTCGTCTACGAGATCACCCCGGCCGGCCGCACCGAGCTGGACCGGTGGCTCACCGAGCCCAGCCCCCGCAGCGGCGGGTTCCGCGACGACTTCTTCCTCAAGGTCACCGCCGCGGGCCGCTCGGGTGACGCGGGGGTCGTCCGGACCGTGCTCGGCAACCAGCGCGGCCACCTCATGCGGGAGCTGCGCAACCTGGACGGGCTGCGCCGCAAGACCGACGACCCGGTGGTCCGGCTGCTCCTCTCGGCCGCCACCCGGCACGTCGAGGCCGACCTCGCCTTCGTCGACGACGCCGAGTCGGCCCTGCTCGGCGACGGCGGGGCACTGCTCGCCGCGCTGGCCGCCGAACCCGTCCCGACGCCCGCGACCGGGACCGGGACGCGGGCGGACGGCGCCGGCGAGTCCCGCGCCGCCGGCTGAGCTCGACCGTCAGCGGATCGCCACGGACCACCGTTGCGTGCCGTCCGCCCACAATGGGGTCGAGAGGTGGACATCTGCCGGCACCTACCTGGCCTTCGACGAGCTGGAGTCCACCCGGTAGGAACGGCCGACCGTCAGGCGAGGCGTTCGATGGTGGCGGGGATCAGGCCGTGGCCGCGCGCCACCCCGATGAGCTGGCGCAGCACCCAGGGCAGCCCGTCGCCGCCGGCCGGCTCGGCGGTCACGTCGAGACACCAGGCGATGCCGCCGCCGACACGGCGCAGGTCCCAGCGGACGTTCGTGTCGTTGACCCGAAGCCGCCCGGTGCCGACCACGCCGGGTCGCGCCCCGTCCGGGTCGTCCAGCCGGAGCAGCGCGCCCAGGCGGGCCAGCCGGCGGTCGTCCAGCTCGCCGGCGAAGAGGATCCGGTGCACGTCCGGGCCGGCGCTCAGTCGCAGCGGCGCGCCGGTGGCCAGCGGAACGTCGTCGCGGAACCGGTCGCGCAGCTCCTCCTCGTCGGGCAGGTTGCCGCCGCCGAGCCGGCGGTAGGTCGCCTCGGCGGTGGCCCGGTCGACCGCCGCCAGCCGGGCGCGCAGCCGCGGATCGGTGCGGACCGCCCGGGCGTACGCGGCCGAACTCCACCAGCCGCCGTCGGCCGGCGTCCAGCCGGCGCTGCACAGCCGTGCCGCGGAGAGGTCGTCGGCCAGGACGAACTCCTCGACCAACAGCCCCGTCGCCTCGACCTCGTCCGCCTCGGCCTGCAGCAGGTAGTAGTCGAGCGTGGCGCTGCCGGGGTGCCGGAGGGCGGTTTCGGTGGTCATTTCGGGACCGTATCCGCTGCGGCAGCCGATCGCGGGCAGGACACGACGGCACACCGGCAGCCCGTCCCCGCGACGCGTCGCCGCAGGGACGGGCTGCCGGTGGGTCAGGAGCTCTCGCCGGCGGTGCGGTAGCGCTCGACCTCGGACCACACCGACGACATGCCGGCCAGGCAGCGGTCGAACACCCGGGCGTGCTCCAGGTAGGCGGCCCGGTCGGGCCCCGGGTGCACGCACAGGTCGTCCTCGTCGTTGACCGTCCACGGCGGCACGTCGTGGCCGAGGGCGCCCGGCAGCAGCGAGGCGACGCCACGGGCGCCGAGTTCGCTGGTGAGCTGCCGCCGGACCGGACGGCCGAGCACGTCCGCGAAGATCTGCGCCCACACCGTGGAGCGCGCGCCGCCACCGGCCAGCCGCCACGGCCGGTCACCGACGTCCGCGCCGCTGGCCAGCACCCGGTCGAGCTGCACCCGGTGGTACTGCGCGACCCCCTCGATCACCGCGCGGGTCAGGTGCCCACGGCGGTGGTTGCTGGAGATCCCGAGGAAGGTGCCGGACGCCGACGGATGCTCGGGCGAGCCGTTGACGAACGGCAGGAACAGCAGGCCGTCCGCGCCCGGCGGCACCGCGGCCGCCTCCTGCAGCAGCTCCGCCGCGGCGACGCCGCCGGTCTGCTGGTGCGGGACCCCGGCGCAGGCGAGCCACTCGAGGTTCGCCGCCGACGTCGGGGCCACCTCCATGGCCAGCATCGTGGCCGGGTCGGGCATGAACGCGCTGAGCGTCACCTCCGGGGCGGGCGTGCCCGCGGGCACGACCACCCCGTTGATCGCCCAGGTGCCGACGATGATCGTCCCGTCGCCGAGTTCCCGGCCCCCCGCGCCGAGGGTGGCCGCCACGCAGTCCATGCACCCGGCGATCACCGGCAGGCCCTCGGGCAGTCCGGTGCGGGCGGCGGTCGCCGCGCTCAGGCCAGCGACCACCTCGTCGGAGCGGCGCAGCGGCGGGAACCGGTCGAGGTCGGTGGCGGGCAGGCCGACCAGTTCGAGCGCGGTCGGCGTGTAGGCGCGGGTGTCGAGCGCGACCATGCCGAACGCGCTGGCGTCGCTGTAGTCCGCGCTGGCCACCCCGGTGAGCTGCGCGGTGACCCAGTCTTTGCAGGACAGCACCCACCGGGTGGCCGCGTAGCTGGCCGGCTCGGCGTCCCGCAGCCAGCGCAGCAGGACGGCGGGCTGGGCGGCCCACAGGATCGAGCCGGTCTCCCGGGCCAGCCGGCGGGCCCCCTCCGGCGGGATCGCCTGGACGATGTGCTGCGCCCGGCTGTCCGACGAGGCGATGGCCGGCCCGATCGGACGCAGGGACCCGTCGACCGGGTAGATGCCGTTGCCGTGCGCGGCCACGCCGATGCCCGCCGGGGCGTACCCGTCGGCGGCCAGCTTGCCGCCGACCTCCGCGAGCAGCGCCAGCACCGTGTCCGCCAGCGCGGTCATGTCGACCTCGTGGCGGTGGGCGGTCACGCTGGTGCGCGGGGTGCGGGCGTGCACGACGGCCAGCTCGTTCCCGACGACGTCGAAGGCGGCCACCTTGGTGGCGGTGAGACCGACGTCGACCCCGAGGTAGCAGGTGTGCGGAATCGTCACGACGTCCTCCTGTCGCTCGTTCCGGTCGCCGGGGCGAGGTCCAATCCGCGGGGGCGGAAGCGCCGCAGCTCCGCCCGGTAGGCGGCCACCTCCGCGTCGGCCCGCTCGCGGTCCCAGCCGAGGTGCCGTACGGCGACGTCCGCGCAGGTCAGGGCCGCCGACACCGCCATGTCGGGGCCGAGGCCGACCAGCGTACGGCGTAGCAACACGTCGGCCAAGGTCACCGCCCGTTCCTCGCGGAAGGCCATGACCACCTCGGCGGCGACCGCCCCGGTCCGCTCGTCCACGACCTCGGCCAGGGCCGGGTCGGCGACGGCGAGTTCGAGCACCCGGCGGGCCCGGACTCCGTAGATGTCCAGCAGCCGGGCCGACTGGGCCGGGGTGAACGGGGTGGCCGACCGCGGGAAGTCCGCGCGGAAGGCGTACCAGTCGGGGGTGTCGGCGCCGGGCAGCGGCTGGCTCCGGGTGGTGCACCGCTGCCGCGGCCGGCCGAGCAGCTTCAATGCCTCGTCGGTGGCGTCCTCGGCGAGGGCGCGGTGGGTGGTCAGCTTGCCGCCGATGATCGTCAGCAGTCCCTGGTACGCGGGCGCGTGGTTGAGCACGGTGTGCCCGCGGCTGATCTTGGCGTTGTCCGACACGCCGGCCGTGTAGGGCAGCGGCCGGATCCCGGCGACGCTGTAGAGCACGTCGTCCGGGGTGAGGCCGGCCTGGGGGAACAGCCGGTTGGCCTCGGTGAGCAGGTAGTCGATCTCGGCGTCGCTGGCGACCACCTCGTCCAGGTCCCCGTCGTACGTGAGGTCGGTGCTGCCGAGGACGTACCGGCCCTCCCAGGGGAAGATGAAGATGGGTCGCTGGTCCGCGGCGGCCTCGAAGAAGATGCAGGTGTCCGGGGCGCCCGGGAACGGGTCGATGATGATGTGGCTGCCCTTGGTGCCGCCGTTGAGGCGCCGGCTCTCGACCTGGCCGTCGAGGATCCGGTCGATCCACGGCCCTGCCGCGTTGATGGTGAGCCGGCCCCGGATCTCCCCTGCGCGCCCGGACCGGTCGTCCCGGGTACGCACCCCGTGCACCCGCCGGTCCTCGACGATCAGCCCGGTCACCGTGGTGTAGGTCAGCACCCGCGCGCCCAGCCGCTCGGCGTCCAGCAGCAGCTCGACGCAGAGGCGCTCGGCCCACGGCACCTGGGCGTCGTTGAACAGCACGCCGCCGCGCAGACCGGTGCGGGACAGGTGGGGCCAGCGCCGGCTGATCGCCCGGGCGGACAGGCCCCGGCTGCGCCCGCGCCCCCGGCCCGCGGCCAGCACGTCGAACGCGGCCAGGCCGAGGCGGATCAGCGGTCCCGGCCGGCTGTCCCCGGCGTAGAACGGGATGAGCATGGGGTAGTCGTGCACCAGGTGCGGCGCGGTGCGGAACAGCAGGTGACGTTCGCGGATGGACTCGTGCACCAGGGTGAAGTCGTAGCGTTCGAGGTACTTGAGGCCGCCGTGGATGAGCCGGCTGGAGGTGGCCGTGGTGCCGGCGCCGATGTCCCCGCGGTCGACCACGACGACGCTCAGGCCCCGGCTGGCGGCGTCTCGGGCGATGGCGAGGCCGTTGACGCCGGCGCCGATGATCACGAGATCGACGATGTCACCGGCGTCGGTCTGGGGGTGTGACATGAGGAGCTCCCGGAGATGCGGGGTGCGGGCCCCGGGGACCCGCACCCCTGGCGATGATCAGGACGCGGAACCGGCCGACCGCTCCCGGAACAGCTCGTAGGCGTCCTCGGGCTTGGCGTCGTCGTGCACCACGGCGCGGATCGCGGCCAGCATGGCGGCCGGGTGCTCGCTCTGGAAGATGTTGCGGCCCATGTCGACGCCCGCGGCGCCCTCCTGCATCGACCGGTACGCCATGGTCAGCGCGTCGAGCTCGGGCAGCTTCTTGCCGCCGGCCACGATGATCGGCACCGGGCAGCTGGCGGTCACCGACTCGAAGCCCTCGTTGACGTAGTACGTCTTGACGATGTGGGCGCCCATCTCCGCGCTGATCCGGGTGGCGAGCCGGAAGTAGCGGGCGTCGCGGACCATGTCCTTGCCCACGGCGGTGACGCCCAGCACCGCGATCCCGTGCCGCTGCCCGGCGTCCACCAGCGCGGCCAGGTTCGCCACCGACCGGGACTCGTGCTCGCCGCCGATGAACACCTGGATCGCCAGCGCCGCCGCGTTGAGCCGCACCGCGTCCTCGATGTCCAGGGCGATGTGCTCGTCCGAGAGGTCCTTCAGCACGCTCGGGCCGCCGCTGGCCCGCAGCACGATGCCGGCGCTGCTGTGCGACGGGATGCTGGTACGCAGCGCGCCGCGGGTCATCATGATCGCGTCGGCGTCCGGCACGAGCGGGGCGATGTTGGTGTCGATCCGCTCCAGGCCGGCCATCGGCCCGAGGAAGTAGCCGTGGTCGAAGGCCAGCATCACGGTACGGCCGTTGTCGGGTCGGAAGATCCGGGACAGCCGGTTCTGCAGGCCCCAATCCTGGGCGTGGGCTCCCTTGACGTGGAAGCCGGTGGCCGTGGGGGCGGTCCCGCCGAAGTCGCGGGCGTCGAGCAGACCGTCGGTGTCAGCCATTGCTGTTCTCTCCTGTGCTAGTTCCAGCGGTGGTCGCGGCCGCGGGTCGCAGCCGTCGACGGGATCGGGTGGTC
The DNA here is from genome assembly GCF_054963695.1 of Micromonospora sp. RTBAU3-60. Classification (NCBI taxonomy): domain Bacteria; kingdom Bacillati; phylum Actinomycetota; class Actinomycetes; order Micromonosporales; family Micromonosporaceae; genus Micromonospora; species Micromonospora sp. RTBAU3-60. Next base: position 33,503 of record NZ_JBUEGB010000033.1, read on the forward strand.
GCGCCGGGGTTGCGGAGCGTTCCGCCCCCGGCGAGGAAGAGGACGAAGAGCACCAGGCCGCCCTTGAGCAGGTTCTGCGCGGCCGTGCTCCAGCCCACGAGGTTGACGAGACCGTCGAGCAGGATGAAGAAGAGCGCGCTGCCCCAGATGCCGACCGGCACCGCCCGGCCGCCCGAGATGAGCGTGCCGCCGATGACCACGACGGCCACCGAGTCGAGCAGGTAGCGCGTGCCCAGGTCGGGCGAGGGCGCGATGTAGGCGGCGAGCAGCGCGCCGGCCAGCCCGGCGAGCGCGCCGCTGGCCAGGTAGGTGATGGCGATGACCCGGGCGACCGGGATGCCGGCGCGTTCCGCGGCCGGCCGGCTCTGGCCGACCGCGAGCAGCGAGCGCCCGTAGGTGGTGCGCCGGAGCAGGGCCACGACCAGCGCGGTCAGCGCGGCCACCGCGACGGCCAGCACGGGTACGCCGGCCGGGCGCAGGTTGAGCAGCCGGCGCAGCCCGTCGTCGGGCACCGCGGTGAAGCCGTCGGCCAGCGACAGGGTCAGCGACGAGGCGATCAGCCCGGCGGCCAGGGTGGCGATGATCGGCGGGACGGACAGTCCGAGGATCGCCACCACGCTGACCACCGCGACCGCCAGCCCGGTCCCGATGCCGGCCAGGATGCCGACCGGCACCGATCCGGTCGTCGCGGTCACCTGGACCGCGACGAACCCGGCGAGCGAGATGATCGGCGCCACCGACACGTCGATGTTGCCCGGCCCGGCGGTGATCACCAGCATCTGGCCGAGGCCGACGATGACCAGGTACGGGGCCAGGGACAGGGCGAGCGAGACGGTCTGCCCGCCGCCCTGGTTGGAGATGGCCAGGATCAGGACCCAGACCAGCGCGGCGGCGGCGAAGCCCCAGATCCAGGGGCGGGCGAGCGTACGGAGGGTCATCGGAGCACCTTTCCGACCACGACGCGGCCGGCGAGCACGGCCAGCACGATCACGCCCTGCACGGCCGACTGCATGTTCGACGGCACGTCGAGCAGGCTGAGGACGACACTGACCAGGCCGAGGGTGATGCCGCCGATGGCGACGCCCCACGGCACGGCGGTGCCGCCGGCGAAGGAGCCGCCGCCGAGGATCACCGCGGCGACCGTGATCAGCGTGTAGCTGCTGGCGGACGAGACGTCCCCACCGCCGGTCTGCGAGGCGAGCACCAGCCCGGCGAGCACGCCGAGCCCCCCGGCCACGGCGTACGCGACGACCCGCGCGGCCAGCGGCCGCAGGCCGGCCCGTTGCAGCGCGACCGGGTTGCTGCCCAGCGCGCGGACCCGCACCCCGACGGAGCTGCGGGCGGACAGCAGCCAGACCAGCGCGGCGACGGCGAGGATCGGCAGCAGCGGGGCGGGGAACCCGGCCGGCTGCCAGGAGCCGAAGCTGGCCAACCACTCCGGGGTGCTCCCACCCGGGGTGGGCAGGATGAACAGCCCCAGCCCCAGCCAGACGAACGAGGCGCCGAGGGTGGCGATCAGCGACGGCACCCGGCGCAGGTGGATCAACGCGCCGAGCACCGCGTACGCGGCGACGAGGCCGAGCAGCAGCAGCGCGCCGGTGCCGGGGGAGGAGACCAGCTTCGTGGCGGTGATGACGGTGACCAGGCCGACGAAGTTGCCGATGCCGAGGTCGATGTCGCCGACCGCCATCAGCACCATCTGGGCCTGGGCCGCGATGACCAGGGGAACGGTGGTCGAGAGGACCAGCGCGAGACCGGGGACGGTCAGCACCTCGGACTGCAGCGACGAGCAGACGGCGATCATGGCCACCATGGCGACCGCGCTGACCATGGCCGGTCCGGTACGGCGCCACCCGGCCCGCGAGGGCAGTGCGGCCGCGACGAGGTTCGTCATCGCTGTGCTCCTGTGGACTCGGATTCGGCGAAGGAGACGGCGATGATCCGTTCCTCGGAGATCTCCGCGCCGGTCAGCTCGGCGACGACCCGGCCGGCGCGCAGCACGTACACCCGGTCGCAGTGCGCCATCTCGGCGTTCTCGCTCGAGTACCAGACCACGCTGCGGCCACCGGCCGCCTCCTGCCGGATGAGCGTGTAGAGATCGGTCTTGGTGTGCACGTCGACCCCGCGGAACGGGTCGTCGAGCAGGACCAGGTCAGCCGTGGAGGCGAACGCCCGGGCCACGATGACCTTCTGCTGGTTGCCGCCGCTGAGCTCGGTCATGCCGGCGTCGGCGCCGCCGCGGATGGCCAGCCGGTCCACCCAGTCGCGGACGGCGGCGTCCTCCGCGCCGGAGCGGCGTACGCCGTACCGGGCCAGGCCGCGCATCCCGGTGACGATGAGGTTCTCCGCCACGGACCACAGCGGCAGGACGCCGGAGCGCTGCCGGTCACCGGGCACGTACGCGCGGGTGCCGGCGACCGTGGTGTCCCGCCGCACGGGGCGCCACAGCCGTTCCAGCACCTGCTGCTGGCCCTGGCCGGCGAGCCCGGCCAGGCCGACGACCTCGCCCCGGCCCACCGTGATCGCCACGTCGTGCAGGCCGTGGCCGGTGGCGCCGCGCAGGGTGGCGACGACCGGCCGCTCGCCGGCGGCCCGGGCGGGCGCGGGTGTGGCGGTGGGTTCCACCACCTCGGCGCCCATCAGGGCGAGCACGTCCTGCTCGCCGAGGCCGGCCGCCGGGCGCTCGGCGACGACCGCGCCGTCGCGCATCACCGCGACCCGGTCGGCCACCGAGAGCACCTCCCGGATCCGGTGCGAGATGAGCAGGACAGCCGTGCCCTGGGCGGTGAGCCGGCGGACGTACGCGTAGAGCGACCGCGCGGCGTCCGGGCCGAGCGACTCGGTCGGCTCGTCCAGGATCAGCAGGTCGAGCCGGTCGACCAGGCTCGCCCGGACGATCTCCACCATCTGCCGCTGGGCGAGCGAGAGGTCCTCGACCCGGTCCCGCGGCGCCACCCCGTGGCCGGGGAACATCTCGTCGAGCCGGCGGGCGACGGCCCTGCTGGCCGCCCGCCGCCAGCCCAGGCGGGGCAGGCAGTGGCGGGAGGAGACCCAGATGTTCTCGGCGACGGTGAGGTCCGGGCAGAGCGACGTCTCCTGGTAGGCCATCCGCACGGCGCGGAACGGGCCGGCGCCCGGCGCCACGTCCCGCGGCGCCGCCTGCCCGCCCACGGTGACTGTGCCCTCGTCGCAGGCTTCGAGGCCGGCGAGGACGCGCATCAGCGTGCTCTTGCCGGCGCCGTTGTGGCCGACGAGGCCGAGCACCTCACCGGCGCGGACGTCGAGGTCCACGCCGGTGAGGGCCCGGGTGCGCCCGTACGTCCTGGTCACCCGCCGTGCGGTGACGACCGGGGGCGCCGGGGGCGGCGTCCGGTCGCCCTGCGGCGGGGCCGCGTGCGACCCCACCGGCAGGTTGTCGACGTGCATGATGCGCTCCTTGGTCGCGGTCGGGTCAGCCGGCGGCCGTCGGGATCGGCGGCTGCACCGGGGCCGCGCCGCTCTTCACGGCCTCGACCTGCTGACGGAACAGCTCCTGGGTCCACGGCCAGGCGGCGTACTCGTCGGGCTTCAGCACGCCGGCCCACGCGGCGACGTCCTTCTGCTCCACCAGCACGATCGGGAAGGTCATCTCCTTCGGGACGTCCTTGCCGTCGAGCAGGTCGATCGCCTCCCAGAGCGCGGCGACCGACTGGCCCGGGTCGGACATGACCGCGACCGAGCCGTTGTCGAGCTTGCTGTCCTGCCAGTACTTCAGCGCGCGGCCGTTGGTCTCGAAGGTGACCGCCGGGACCGGCTTGCCGGCGGTGGTGAAGGCCTGGGCGACGCCGTAACCGTCACCGCAGCCGATGACCCCGTCGACCTTCGGCACGCTCGACAGCACCCCGAGCACGGCCTTCTGCGCCTTGGCGCCGTCGCACATCCCGTTGACGGTCGCGGCGACCTTGACGTCCGGGTTCTTGGCCAGGATGTCCTGCGTGGTTTGGTACATCTCCGCCTCGGGCTGGGAGCCGACCACGCCCCGGCTGACGATGACCGTGCCCTTGCCGCCGATGCCCTTGACCAGCGGCTCGGCCGCAGCCGTCGCCCAGTCCTTGAAGCTGTTGAGCAGCACGTGGGCGCAGGGGGCGTCGATCGCCGAGTCGAAGACGACGACCTTGATGCCGGCGTCGCAGGCCTGCTGGATGACGGGCTTGAGCGCGGTCGGCGACGCCGGGTCGATCAGCAGCGCGTCCGGCTTCTGCAGCAGCAGGCTCTTGATCTGCGCGACCTGCTCGGTGGCGGAGTTCTCGCCGGGGGCGTTGACGACCTTGAACTTGCTGATCAGCCCGTCGTTCTGGGCCTTGGTGGCGGCGGCCTCGAACTTGGCGATCATCGTCTGCCGCCAGCCGTTGCCGATGAATCCGTTGCTCAGCGCGATGAACGGCTTGTCGCCGCTCTTGGCGTTGCCGCCGCTCGCGCCGGAGCCGCAGCCGGTCGCGGTGACCGCGACGGCCGCGACGAGCGCGGCCGCGACGGCGGTGCGCCGTCGCCGGGACGGGGGATGGGTACGCATGGTGGGGGCCTCCAGAGAGAGCGAAAACCCGCCGGGGCGGGAGTGGACGTGCTCAGTCAGCCGACCGCGGCGGGGGGCTGCGGTGAGGTGCAGTCATTACAGACCTGTAGTGACAGGTGCGCTAGAGCTTGATGACAAACGTGTTCCAAGTCACAGTGATGGTGGTTACGTGCCCGTATCGATCTGGCGCTCGGCCTGGCGACTCGCCCCGATGCCTGTCATGACAGGAACGGATGGCCGTGGCATGCTGTATCCGGTCGATGGGGAAGGAAGTCCATGACGATGACCTACCGGCGGCTCACCCGGGACGGGAGCGAGCCGCTCTGGATGCAGCTGATGCGGGAGCTGCGCGGCCAGATCGAGGCCGGCGAGATCGCGCCGGACCAGCCGTTGCCGTCCGAGGCCGAACTGACCGACCTCTACGGCGTCTCCCGCACGGTCGTCCGGGAGGCGCTGCGCGAACTCGTCCAGCAACGGATGATCTACAAGGTCAAGGGGCGGGGCGCCTTCGTCGCCCCCCGCAAGACCGAGCTGCGGTTCGTCGGCTCCGTGTCCGGCTCCGCCGACGACCTGCGGGAGTCGGGCCGCCGGGTCACCACCCACACCATCAGCCAGAGCCTCGGCGCGGCCGACCAGCGCGAGGCCGACCTCCTGCAGATCCCGGCGGGCGAGCCGGTCGTGCGGATGCGCCGACTCCGGCGCGTCGACGGCCAGCCCTGGCTGCTCGTCGACACCGCGCTGCCGGCCCGGCTGGTGCCCGGGCTGGACCGCACCGTGCTGGAGAACCAGTCGCTGTACGACGTGCTGCGCCGCCGGTACGGGTTGGAGCCCGTCGGGGCCGACCGCTGGATCGAAGCCGTCTTCCCCGAGCCCGAGGACGCCTCGCTGCTCGAAGTCACCACCTCGACGCCCCTGCTCGGCATCGAGTCCGTGGCCTGGCTGCGGGACGGCACCCGGTTCGAGGCCTACTACGCGCTGCACCGCAGCGACCAGACCCGCTTCTTCGTGGGCATCCGCTGAGCCGCCGGCGCCGTTGACGGGGGCTTGCCTGGCGGGCGGTGCCGGCGGATGCTGGACGCGCATCGATCCTCGACGATGGAAAGAGGTCCCGGATGCGTCGTCTGCCGCTCGTCGCGCTCCTCCTGACCGCTCTGCTCATCGGCACCCCGGCCGCCGCCCAGGCCCGGCCCGACCCGGACCACGCGTCCGCGGTGCTTGCCGGGGTGCGTACCGCCGGCACCGCCTGGCTGGTCGACCCGGCCAGCGGCCGGCTGACCCTCACCGTCGACGAGACCGTCGGCGCCGCCGAGCTGGCGGCGCTGCGGGACACGGCGGCCCGCGCCGGTGCGCTGCTGCGCCGGGAGCTCGGGCGGTTGCGCCCTCTGATCGCCGGCGGCCAGGCCATCTACGGCGGCGGCGGTCGCTGCTCGCTCGGTGCCAACGTGCGCAGCGGCAGCACCTACTACTTCGTCACCGCCGGACACTGCACCAACCTCGCCGGCACCTGGTACGCCGACAGCGCGCAGACCACCGTGCTCGGCGCCCGGACCGGCAGCAGCTTCCCCGGCAACGACTACGGCGTGGTGCGCTACACCGGCACGGTCACCCACCCCAGCGCCGTCTACACCCATCCGGGCCTGCTCACCATCAACGGCGCCGGCAACGCGTACGTCGGTCAGGCGGTCTGCCGCAGCGGCGCCACCACCGGCGTGCGGTGCGGCAGCGTCACCGGGCTGAACGCGACCGTCAACTACGCCGAGGGCACGGTGTACGGGCTGATCCGGACCAACATCTGCGCGGAGCCCGGCGACAGCGGCGGCCCGCTTTACGACCCCTCGACCGGCACGGTCCTCGGCATCCTTTCCGGTGGCAGCGGGAACTGCACCAGCGGTGGCACCAGCTACTACCAGCCGATCGGTGAGATCCTCGCCGCGTACGGGCTGACCATCCCCTGAGCCTCCGCCGGGTCGCCGATGTGGTGGTGTCGGCGGCGGGCCGACACCGCCACATCGGCGAACCGGCACCATGGTCAGCGGGCCACCGCGACGGCGGTGACGACCAGGCCGCGGGCGACCAGATACCGGCCGCGCAACTCGGTCAGCGGTCGCCCCCCGTCGGTACGCGTCCCGTCGACCAGCAGCCGCGCGGTGAAGGTTCCGGTGGCAGGTTCGACGGACAGTTCGGCGTCCTCGAAGCCGAGCCAGCGCCCGGTCAACGGGTACCACGCCTTGTAGACCGACTCCTTGGCGCTGAACAGCAACCGGTCCCAGTGCACGCCCGGGTCGGCGTCACCGAGGCGGCGCAGCAGTTCCGGCTCACCCGCGACGGTCACCACCTCGGCCACGCCGTCCGGCAGGGGAGCGTGCGGTTCCGCGTCGATGCCGAGGCTGGCCAGCTCGGTGTCCCGGCCGACCGCCGCGGCCCGGTAGCCGGCGCAGTGGGTGATGCTGCCGACCACGCCCGCCGGCCACACCGGTTCCCGCCGCGGGCCGGAGCGGATCGGGGCCGGGGCGTGCCCGAGGCGGGCGAGGGCCTCGCGGGCGCACCGGCGAGCGGTGACGAACTCCCGGCGGCGGGTCTCCACCGCCCTCGCGACAAGGTCCTCCTCGCCCGGGTACGGGGCCTCGTCGGCGAGGTCGGAGAACGCCTCGACGGGTACGGCCACCGGCGGCAGCAGCGCCTCGATCACGCCGCACCGCCCAGGATCCGCCGCATCGGCCGCGGCTCACCGGCGCGCCGGGACCACTCGCGCGGGTAGCCCAGCGACACCTCCTCGAAGCGCACCCCGTCGTAGTGGGTGGTGCGCGGGATGTGCAGGTGCCCGTAGACCGCCACGGCGGCGCGGTGGCGAACGTGCCAGTCGGCGGTCCGCTCGGTGCCGCACCACTGCGCGAACTCCGGATACCACAGGACCTCGGTGGGTTCGCGGACCAGCGGCCAGTGGCTGACCAGCACCGTCGGCAGCGCCGGGTCGACCGCGGCCAGGCGCCGATCGGTCTCGGCGAGCCGGTCCCAGCACCAGGACTCGCGGTCCGGGTACGGGTCGGGGTGCAGCAGCATCTCGTCGGTGCAGACCACCCCGGCGTCGTACGCCCGCCGCAGCGACTCCTCCTTCGACGTCGTGCCAGGCGCCCGGAACGAATAGTCGTAGAGCAGGAACAGCGGCGCGACGGTGACCGGCCCGCCCTCGCCGCGCCACACCGGATAGTCGTCCTCGGGGGTCAGCACGCCGAGGTCGCGGCACATCCGGACCAGCGCGTCATAGCGGTCCCGGCCGCGCAGTTGCACCGGGTCGGACGGGTGCGTCCAGAGCTCGTGGTTGCCCGGCGCCCAGATCACCCGGGCGAACCGGTCGCGCAGCTGGCGCAACGTCCGCTCCACGTGCCCGAACAGCTCGGCGACGTCGCCGGCCACGATCAGCCAGTCGTCCGCCGACTCCGGTCGCAGGCCGTCCACGATCCGGCGGTTCTCGGCGTACGACACATGGAGGTCACTGACCGCGAACAGCGCACCCGTCACCCGATCGATCTTGCCACCGTCGATCGTGACTGGACAGACCACGCGGGGGCGTAGGGGCGACGGAAACCCGACCGGCGGCTACGCGTCGGCGCAGGGGAGGAACGAGTACGACCGGCCCGCGTCGGTCGGCCCGTCGTACGTCGACATCGCCAGGCCACGTCCGTTCCGCTCCACCCGCAACTCGTCGCGGAACGGGATCCGCTCCGGGGACTCGGGGTCGCGGTCGTCCGGCCGGCCGTCGCGTACCCCGAAGTCGAGCCGCGCCCACGGCCAGTCGCGGCGGGTGGTGAGCGACCAGGTGCCCTGCGCGGACGACGGAGGGCGCCCGTCGAACCAGTTCCGCCAGATGTACTCGTCGGTCCAGGTCTCCCGAAGGTCGGCCAGGAGGTGGGCGAGGTAGTCCTCGGACACCCCGGACAGCCGCGCGGAACCGTCGGCGCTCAGGTCGAGCCGCTCGCCCGGGGAGCCGCACCACGCGCCGACCAGGTCGGCGACCGTGGCCGACGGGGGAGCGGGCTCCGGGTCGCACGCCGCCGCGCTGATGACGAGCGTCAGCAGGGCTGCGCCAGCGACCCCCGTGATCTGCATACCGATCATCCTAGAGGCGCTTGAAGGGCGGCCGGCGCGCCGGCCAGAATGGGCCGCATCGGTGTCGCGACCCCGGCGGCGAGCAGGGCCGTACGGGCTGAAACGTCGACTCTTCACGGAAGGGACGACGGCATGCACCCGATGCTGCGTCGACTCGACGACCTCGCCGCCCACCTGGCCACCCGGCCGGACACCGTGGCGCTGCTCGGCCTCGGCTCGGCCGGCGCCGAGCACGACCGGCTGGACGCCCACTCCGACCTGGACTTCTTCCTCGTCGTCGCGGACGACGCCGCGGTGCCCCGCTACGTCGAGTCGGTCGACTGGCTGGCCGCGCCCTGCCCGGTGGCGTACAGCTTCGCCAACGAGCGCAACGGCCGCAAGGCGCTGTACGCGGACGGCATCTTCGTCGAGTACGCGGTCTTCACCGTGGACGAGTTGCGGCGCCTGCCGTTCACCGGCGCCCGGGTGGTGTGGCAGCGACCCGACGCACCTGCCGGGCTGGCCGAGTGTGGACCACCGGCGCGCCCCGCCACGCCGTACGACACCGTCGAGTTCCACCTCAACGAGGCGCTCACCAACCTCTACGTCGGACTGCACCGCGAGCTGCGCGGGGAACGGCTCACCGCGGCGCGGTTCAACCAGTCGTACGCGGTGGACCGGGTGCTCGCCCTGCTGCGGCTCACCGTTCCCGAGCCGGCGCATCGGCGGGACCCGTTCGACCCGAGCCGCCGGGTGGAGCGGGCGTACCCGCCGGAGGTGCTGCCGCTGGCCGAGATGGTGCCCGGCTAGCGGGGCAACCGGGACACGGCCCGGGTGACGCTGGGCTGGCTGGCGGCGCGGTTCCCGGTCGACCCGGTGATCGCCACCGCCATCCGGGCGCTGCTGGCCGCCGAGCAGGAAGGTTGACGGTCTTCCGGGCGCGGCTCAGGCGAGCAGGTCGGCGAAGTGGTCGGTGGCGCGGAGCAGTTCCCGGGCGATCGCCGGCTCCGCCGCGGAATGGCCGGCGTCGGGCACGATCCGCAGTTCGGCCTCGGGCCAGCGCCGTGCCAGGTCGTACGCCGACACCGGCGGGCAGCAGAGGTCGTAGCGACCGTTGATGATGACGGCGGGGAGGTGGCGGATCCGGTCCACCCCGTCGAGCAGTTGCGTCTCGCTGGTGAAGAAGCCGCCGTGCAGCGCGTAGTGGGAGAGGATCCGCGCGATCGGCAGCGCGTGCTCGTCGGCGGTGAAGTGCGCGAGCAGGCCGGGGTCGGGGCGCAGCGAGGAGTTCACCGCCTCCCACCGCCCCCACGCCGCCGCGCACGCCCGGGCCTCGGCGTTGTCGGGCCCGTGCAACCGCCGGTGGTACGCGGCCAGCAGGTCGTCCCGCTCCGCCGCCGGGATCGGGGCGATGAACCGGTCCCACTCGTCCGGCTGGAGGTGGCGCAGCCCGCCCTGGTAGAACCAGTCCCGCTCGCTGCGGCGCAGCAGCAGGACGCCGCGCAGGATCAGGCCGGTGACCCGGTCCGGGTGGGTCTGCGCGTACGCGAGGCCGAGGGTGACGCCCCACGAGCCGCCGAACACCAGCCAGGAGTCGATGCCGAGCCGCTCGCGGATCACCTCCAGGTCGGCGACCAGGTGCCAGGTGGTGTTGGCGCGCAGCTCGCCCAGCGGGGTGCTCCGGCCCGCGCCCCGCTGGTCGAACAGCACGGCCCGGTAGCGGTCCGGGTCGAAGAACTGCCGGGCCGCCGGGACGAGGCCGCCGCCGGGCCCGCCGTGCAGGAACACCACGGGTACGCCGTCCGGCCGGCCCACCTCCTCTACGTACAGCTCGTGGCCGTCGCCGACGGTGATCCGGTGGGTGGCGTACGGCTCGATCGGGGGGTAGAGGCGGGGCTCCGGGGTGCTCATGCCGACCCATCCTGCCCGCCTGCGGCGGGCCGGTGGGGGCGGGCGGCGGTCAGCAGGCGTAGTTGCTGCCGAGGTTGTCCAGGAGGGCATCCGCCACCCAGCCGGACACGCCGGTCGTGCTGTCCTTCAGGTAGGTCCAGGTGTAGGTGGTGTGCCCGTTCGCGGTGACCTTGTCGCCGTTGGTGAAGCACCAGAAGTCGACGTTGTGGGTGTACTGCCCGTACCCCAGCGAGGCGCAGCTGGTGTGCGGGCCGGAGCGGATGTTGACGTTGCTGGCGTTGAAGAGCTGGCCGCCCGCGACGTCCACGTTGGCGCGGTAGTGGCTGCAGGACGCGCTGGCCGGCGCGGCCGCGCTGACGACGGCGACACCGGTGCAGGCGGCGGTCAGCGTGACGGTCGCCGCAAGAGAGGTAACCTTCCGCACGTTGATCAACCCTTCGAAGTCGGAGGGGTACGCAAAGTGATCAGAATATTTGCATGCTTCAAGATGCGGATCAAGGGGTCTCCGGCCGCAGTTTCCGCGGCCGGCTCCTGACCGGCGCCACGGCGGGACGCCGGTCAGGAGTGGCCGGTGCTCAGGCGTTGGCCGGGATCCCGGCGTCCGGGTCCGTCGCCGGGTGCTCGGCGGTCCGCTCCGCGGACTCCGCTTCGGGGGCGGTGCGTTGCGCCGGCGTCCGCACGGCGAACGCGTCGAACGGCTGCCCGTCCAACGACGCCCGCTCGGCGAACGCCTCCGCGGCGGGCCGTTCCGGACCCTCGGTACGCGCCGGCGCCGGCGCCGGCCGGTCGGCCGCGTCGGGGCCGGCGCCGGCGCTGACGGGGCGGGGGGAGACCTGCGGATACTCGGCCGTTGCCGTGCCCCCCGCGGCCGCCGCCATGACCGCCGCGGCGGCCAGATCGGCCACCCGCTTCGCCTCGCGCTGCACTCGCGCGCGGGTCTCCTTCGCGTGCTGCTCGGCGAGGTCCGCCGCCCGCCGGGCCTCGTCGAGCCGCTTGGTCTCGGCGGCCAGGTCCCGGCGCACCTCGACCAGGCGCTCCTCCAGCGCGGCGCCCTCCTGCTCGACCGTGGCGATCTCCTGGCGGCTCCGCTCCAGCTGCTGGCCGACGGTCCCCAGCTCGGCCTGGAGCTGCGCGAGGGCCTCCTGCCGCTGCTGGATCTCCTGCTGCACCGTGGAGAGCTGCTCCTGGTATGCCGCCGTCTCCTCGTCGGCCCGCTCGCGGACCTCGGTGGCGTACTGCTGGGCCTCGGCGACCAGTGCGGCGATGTCCCGTTCCGCGGCGCTGGCCCGGTCGGCCAGCTCCTGCTCGGCGGCGGCCCGCCGCTCGTCCAGCTCGCGGGCCATGGTGGTCTGCCACTGGGCCAGCTCCTGCTGGGCCTTGCTCCGGTTGGCCTGGACCTCCTGCTGGATCTGGGTACGGGCCGCCTTCACCAGCGCCTCGGACGCGGAGCGGGCCTGGTCGACCTGCTGTGCGCTCTGCTCGGCGATCCGTTTCGCCTCCTGCTGCGCCCGGTCGTGAGCGGCCTGGCCCTCGACGCGCAGTTTCTCGGCCGTCTCCCGGATCGCGGTGAGCTCCGCCTGTGCGGCGGCGCGCCGCTCCTCGTGCGCCTTCTCCTGCTCGGCGCGGCGCGCCGACAGCTCGTCCTCCAGCTCCCGCAGCTGGCGGACGGCCTCCTCCTGCGCCAGGGCCAGCGCCTTCTCCGCCTGGGCCTGCAGGTCGGTGGCGTGCTTGGTCGCGGTCTCGGTGATCTGCGCGGCCTGCCGCTCGGCCAGGTCAAGGATCTGCTCGACCATCGGACCGAGGTCCCGGAAGGACGCGCGGTCCACCTCGGCCGGTCGCTGCCGCAGTTCCGCCGCCTCGGCCTGGGTCCGCTGCACCTGCGTGGTCAGCTCCCGCACCTGCGCGTACGCCCGGTCCCGAGCGGCCGTCAATGCGGACAGTTCGGCGTCCATCTGCTCGACGTACCGGTCCACCTGGCGTTTGTCGTAGCCGCGCAGCGCCGGGTCGAACCTCGGCCGTGCGGACACGTCGTCGTGGGATGCGAACGGATCCTCGCCGTTGGACATTGCGCCATCCTCCGTCAGGTTCGCCGGCATTGGGCCGGCGGACGACCGCCCCGCAAGGGCATGATGAGGCGCAACGGTACCGCCGTCGGTGGGCGGGTCCCGCCCCACCCCGGCCCTCGGCCGCGCGGTGGGCGAGGGCCGGGCCGCAGGAGCCGGTCGGGCGCGATCACCACGGCCGACGGTGCGGCTCCGCGGGCCCCGGCCCGGCGTGCTGACCGGGCCGGGGCACGAGGTCAGACGGTCTTGGCGTATTCGCGCAGCAGGCCCGGCCAGCCGCCGTCGCTGCCCACCCCGTCGCGGACCTTCTCCCAGCCGGCGCCGTGCGCGTCCAGCCGGTCGTGCACCAGGTCGACCCGGGTGCCGTCCGCGACGGGGGTGAAGGTGACGGTGACCCGGCTGCCGGCCGCGTCGGGGTCGGGCACCTGCCAGTCCGAGCCGATCAACCAGGCGAAGACGAAGGTGCCCGGCGGGTCCCAGGTGAGCACCCGACCCAGGTGCAGGTCTGGCCGGTCACGCTCTCCTCCCGGATGGCCCCGCCGGCCCGTGGCTCGACGGTGACCCGCTTCAGGTCGTCGGGGAGCAGGTGGTGCGAGCGGATCCACCAGCGGTCGAGGCCGGCGGTGAAGACGTCGAAGGCGTGCTCGGGGCTGGCACCGACCACCACGCTGGTGCGTACGGCGGTGCCCGGGTCGGTCTCTGCGCTGGTCATGGCTTCTCCTCGGGCGGGTTCTCGACGGCGTCCTTGAACGCCGCCAGGGACTGCTGCCAGAACGTGTCGAAGTAGTCGCGTACGGCCGCGAGGGCCCGCGGGTCCAGCGCGTAGACGCGACGGGTGCCGACGGCCGTCGAGGAGACCAGGGCGGCGTCCTTGAGCACCTTGAGGTGCTGGGACACCGCCGGCCGGCTGACCGGGAGGTCGGCCGCGATCTCGGCGACGGAGCGTGGCCCGGCGGCGAGAAGCTCGAAGACCGCGCGTCGGGTCGGGTCGCCCAGCGCGTCGAGCATCCGTCCTTGGTAAGTGGCCACGAACGGTAAGTCTAGACTTCCCGAGTCGCCTGTCAACCGTTCTGGAGGTCCCGCCACGCCGTCGCCTCCGGCGACGGGTAGGCCAACTGGAACTCGGCCCAGTTGTTCCAGTACGCGACCGCGTCCACGTACGCCTGCTGGCGGAGCCAGGTGACGTGGTCCTTCAGCGCCTGCGCCCGGCCCGTCCCCGTCTTGTCGGCGGTGGTCCGGACCAGGCCGTACTCCGGCACCAGCAGCCGGACCCCCGGGTAGGCTGCCCGCACCTTGCCGAACGCCGTGCCGAAGATCCGCGACGCCGGCCAGTACGTCGCGGTGTCCCGCGAGTAGCAGTCCACCCCGTAGTGGGTCATCCCCGGATAACCCCAGTCGGTCGGGTTGCCGCCGCCCTCGTCCAGCCAGTAGCGGGTGACGATCGGCCCGTGCCCGAGCACCCACTTCCGGTTCGGATGGGCGGCGACGATCTGCGACAGCCGGGTCCCCGTGGTCCGGTACGTCGCCGGGGTCACGTCGCCCATCGGCTCGTGATACCAGGTCAGGTAGACCGGTCGGGTCAACCCGTTCAGCCAGGTGCTGAGCTGCTCGACGCTGTCCTTCCAGGACACGTGCATCACGGCCGACGGTGCGTCGACGAACTTTCCCGCGTTCAGCGGAGGCAGCTCCGGCAGTCGATCCCCGTCGGTGTCCACACCGTAGTCCCGCATGTAGCGGATGTTGGGGTAGTTGGCCACGATCTGCTGGGTCGGCGCGCCCTTCTCGGTGCTCATCCCGACCAGCAGCGGCACGGTCACGGTCACGCTGGCGGTCGCGGTCCGGCCGGCCGGGTCCCGGACCGTGGCGGTCAGGGTGACCGTGCCCCGGCCGGACAGCACGGTCACCGTGAACCGGGTCGGGTCGGTGGGGTTCGGCGTGACGGTCACCCCGAGCGCGGCGGTGGTGAGCTGCACGGTCAGCGGCACGCTCAGGTCGACCCGCACGGAGCTGTCCCAGACGGCGCCGGTGGGGTTACCGACCCGGCCGGCAAAGGCCAGCGACTGCGAGTCGGGATGGTAGGCGTCCACCGCTACGGAGGTGGACATTCCGGGGAACAGGACGGCGGGGTTGGCAGTCACGGAACGGATGACGGGAGCGGCCATGGATGCCTCCGGGGTGTGCTCCAGGGCCCCGGGACGCGCGTCACTGGGCGCCCAGGACGGCCCTGACCTGCGTATTTACCAGATTGCGTCGGGGTTGCGGCATCGCCATCGGCGGGGGCAGATGGCGAAAGACCCGAGTTCTGTCCGCGTTCACCTCAGCGGCTGGATCGGCCGGTCGGAAACTGGCTGGCCGGCAGCCGCCCGCGGCCCGCATCCTGGCCGGCGTGACGATCGACGTACGGGAACTGACCGCCGCCGACTGGCCGCAGCTGTGGCCGATGCTGCGCGACATGGGCGTCGGCGACGAGCCCGCCGAGGCCCACCGGGAGCGCTTCCTGCGCCTGCTCGCCGACCCGCGCTGGGCGCTGCTCGGCGCGGTGGACGCCGGCGGGCTGACCGGGTACGCCGCCGCCCAGGACCACGGGCCGCACCTGCGCTCCGGCGACGCGCACCGGACCGCCCGCCTGCACGACCTCTACGTACGGCCGGACGTGCGCCGGCACGGCGTGGGGCGGGCGCTGCTCGCGGCGGTGACGCGGTGGGCGGCCGGGCGGGTCCGCTATCTGGAGTGGCAGGCGCACCGGGAGCGGGCGGCGCCCTTCTACGAGCGGCTCGGCCACCGCGGCGAGCCCTGCCCGCAGCCCGAGTACCCGACCTTCATCGTCGACCTCGGCCGGCGCTGAGCCTCACGGGAGCGGGTGGGAGATACCCCGGGCGTGGTCGGTGATGGCCGCGCCGACCACGGTGGCGGTCAGCGGCAGCACCTCCAAGCAGCGGCGCACCGCCGCGCCCATCAGCGGGTTCGGCACTCGCATGGAGAGCGTGCAGTGCGGCACCCAGCGCCCCGGCTGGTAGTGCTCGACCAGGCCGATCCCGGCCCGGGCCAACCGGTGGTGCACCTGGGCGTGGTGGGCCAGCAGTTCGGCGGTCGGGGCCGGCCCGAGCCACAGCACCCGGCCGACGAACTGGCCCGCGTGCTGGAACTCCAGCCGCAGCGGGGCGGCCACCACCATCCCGGCGAGCGCCTCGGCCACCCGCTCCGGGTCGAACCGGGGCGCCACCGCGAGCGAGACGTGGGGCCGGTGCCGCTGCTCCAGCAACGATCGCATGCTCTGCACGCCCTCGGACTCCAGCGCGTCCCAGAGCACCCGGATCCGCCGGGTGGCGTCCGTGTCGAGATACAGCTCCAGCGCCGCGACCACGCGATCACCCTAGAGGTGAGGTTTGTCCGGCCCCGTGGGCGGTACTGCCTCCGGTGGCGGCGCCAGCGGAGGAGGGTGGACGAGTGGACGTGAACGACCTGCTGACCGAGGCGTACGACCGGCTGCCCGAGCTGGTGCGGTCGGCGGTCGACGGGCTGAGCCCGGAGCAGCTGCGCCAGGCCCCGGCGCCCGGGGCGAACACGGTGGGCTGGCTGGTCTGGCACCTCACCCGGATCCAGGACCACGGCGTCGCCGGCCTGCTGGGGGAGGAGCAGGTCTGGCTCACCGGCGACTGGGCGCGGCCCTGCGGGATGACCGCCGACCCGCACGACACCGGCTTCGGCCACGGCCCCGAGCAGGTCGCCGCGGTAAGGCCGGAGAACGGCCAGGTGCTCCTCGACTACCACGCGACGGTGATCGAGCGGACCCGGCGGTACCTGCGCGGGTTGCGCCCCGCCGACCTGGACCGGGTGGTCGACCCGAGCTGGGACCCGCCGGTCACCCTCGGGGTGCGGCTGGTGAGTCTGCTGGCCGACGACCTTCAGCACGCCGGTCAGGCCGCCTACGTGCGCGGGCTCATCCAGCGGGCCTGACCGTGGCTCGGGCCCGACGCGGCACGGCGTGGGCGAACAGGAGCGCCCGGTCGTCCGGCCCACCGTTCACCCGGATCGGGTGAGTTGGACTCACCTTCCCGTCGGCGATCCTGCGGGGACGACCCGGAGACGGGAGGGACCGATGGGCACCTCGGCAGTGGAGCACCTGGAACGGCGGGTGGCCGGCCGGCACCCTGACCTGCCGGAGAACACGGCCGGCAGCCTCCGGCTCGACCTGCACGACGGCGGGCGCACCGAGCACTGGTATCTGACCATCGACCAGCAGAACGTCCGGGTGTCCCGCTCCTCCGACAACGCCGAGCTGGTGGTCGGCGGCGACCGGGAGGTCTTCGACCGGCTCGCCGAGGGCGGCTTGAACCCGGCGGCGGCGGTGCTGCGCAACGACCTCACGGTGCAGGGCAACCTGCGGCTGCTGCTGACCCTGCGCCGGCTCTTCCCGGGCCCGCCCGGGGCCCGGCACCCCCGCGAGGCCGCGTGCGGCGGGGGCGGCCGATGAAGCAGGAGCTGCTCCACGTCCTTGCTGGCAACTCCTTCGCCATGGGCGACGGGCAGGGCGACATGGAGGTCGACCCGTACGCGCCGATCGGCCTGTGGTCCTTCGACACCCGGTTCGTGTCCCGCTGGGTGCTCACCGTCGGCGGGCAGCGGCTGCACGCCCTCTCCCGGGACGAACTGGCCTCCTTCGAGACCCGGTTCGTGCTCGTTCCCGGCACCGCCAGCCACTACGTGGACGCCGACGTGTCGGTGATCCGGCACCGGTCCATCGACGACAGCTTCAACGAGCGGATCACCGTGCTCAACCATTCGGCCGAGCCGGCCGACCTCACCGTCCGGATGGAGATCGGCAGTGACTTCGCCGACACCGCCGAGATCCTCCGCCCCGCGCCGCGCCGGCCGGCCGTCACCGTCGACCCGGTCCGTCGGCAGCTGCGGCTGTGCTACCAGCGGGAACGATTCACCCGGGAGACCCTCGTCACCAGCACCGAACCGGTGGAGATCGACCAGCACGGGATGACGTTCCGGATCCGGGTCGCGCCGAACGGTGAGTGGCAGAACGACCTGCACGTCGCCATGATCATCCACGGTGCCAGCGGCCGGGACCTGCGGTCCAGCCTGGAATCCCACCGGCACCACGTCCGCACCGACATGCGCGAGGACCTCGCCCGGTGGTTCGACCACGCCCCGCAGCTCGTCGCCCACCGCGATTCCCTGGAGTCGGCGTACACACAGGCGCTGACCGACCTGGCCGCGCTGCGGTACATGCCGCTGTCGTACAGCGAACGGGTGCCGGTGGGCGGCCTCCCCTGGGCGATGTCGCTCTACGGCCGGGACGCCATGATCACCTGCCTGCAGACCCTGCCGTTCACCCCCGAGCTGACCCCGGCGACGCTGCACCTGCTCGCCCTGCTCCAAGGCGGCCAGCTCGACGACTACCACGATGAGGAACCCGGGAAGATCCTCTCCGAGCTGCGCTACGGCGAGGCGGCCGCGTTCGGCGAGCAGCCGACCGCGCTCTACTACGGCGCCGCCGACACCACCCCGCTCTTCGTGGTCCTGCTCGACGAGTACGAGCGCTGGACCGGCGACACCGACCTGGCCCGGGAGCTGCGCCACCCGGCCCGGATGGCGCTGGACTGGATCGACGCCTACGGCGACCTGTGCGGCGACGGCTACCTGCGCTACCAGTCGCGCAACAGCGTCAACGGGGTGGCCAACCAGACCTGGCGGAACTCGCCGGACGCCGTCGTGGACCGGCACGGCCACGAGCCCGCGTTCCCGCGGGCCACCTGCGAACTCCAGGGGTACGCCTACGACGCGAAGCTCCGGGGAGCCCGGCTGGCCCGGGAGATCTGGGGCGACCCGGCGTACGCCGACCGCCTGGAGGCCGAGGCGGCGCGACTGCGCGAGCGGTTCAACCGGGACTTCTGGCTGCCGGACCACGGCTACTACGCGTTCGCGCTGACCCCGGACGGGGAACCCGTCGACGCGCTCACCTCGAACCTCGGCCACCTCCTCTTCACCGGCATCGTCGAGCCGGAGCGGGCGGACGCTCTCGCGGCGCACCTGTGCGGGCCGGAGCTCTTCTCCGGCTGGGGCGTGCGCACGTACGCCGCCGGACAGCGGCCCTACAACCCGGTCGGCGCGCACCTGGGGGCGGTCTGGCCGTGGGACAACGCCATCATCGCGGCGGGCCTGCGCCGCTACGGCCACGACACCGAGGCGGCCCGGATCGCCGCCGGCATCTTCGCCGTGGCGGAGACGCTCGGCGGCTCGGTGCCCGAGGTGGTCGCCGGCTATTCCCGCGAGGTGACCAAGTACCCCGTCCAACTCCCGGCTGCCGGGCGGCCACAGTCGTGGGCCTCCGGGGCGCTGCTCATGCTGCTCGCGACCATGCTCGGGCTGCGCCCGTGCGACGACAACCTGCTGGTGGATCCGCAGATCCCCGAGGGCTACGGCCGGATCGAGCTGCTGGACGTGCCGGGCCGCTGGGGCCGCGCCGACTGCTACGGCCGGGAGCGACCCGCCGACCGACGCCGTTCCCGGCGGACGGCCCGGGGCGCGGAGCCGTACCAGCGCAACGGGATCGCCCGGTAGGCGGCCGACACGCCACGGCCAGCCCGGTGACGGCCGCCGCGAGGTCGTCGCTCACCGTGGCCCGGCCGTGGTGTCCGCAGGCTCGGCGGTGCCGCCAGCGGTGGGGGCCGGGACGATCCGGGTACGCCGGGTCAGTCCCCTGTCGACGCCGACGAACAGCAGCCCGAGCAGCCAGAACGCGAACGCGAAGCCGAGCGAGCTGAGCCCGACCCCGTCGTAGCCGAGCTGCCCGGCGTCGACGAACGGGTACGGGTAGCGATGCACGATCAGGCCGCGCACCAGGGCGAACCCGAGGTACGCCAGGGGGAACGCCAGCCACCAGGCCGCGTACCGGAGGCGCAGCCGGCCGCGCTGGTCGAACAGCACCCAGTCCGCGACCGCGAGCAGCGGCACGACGGTGTGCAGGAACTGGTTGCCCAGCGCCTCGCCGAGCGCCCGGTCGGGCTGGGCCATCGCGAACGGGCTGGCCGGGTTCGCCAGCACCAGGTGGTAGACCACTCCGGTGATGGTGATGTAGAGGGTCACCGCGCCCTTGACCGCGGACCGCGGCTCCGGGCGGTCCTGCCCGCAGCGCCAGGCGGCGTATCCGGCGAGGACGCCGACCGCCACGTTGCTCTGGATGGTGAAGTAGGGCAGCAGCCCGGCCACCGTGGCCGGGCCGAGGGCGGTGAGCACGATGCCGGCCACCACGCTGAGCACGGTGGCCAGGCGAAGGAGGATCGCCAGTCGGCGACGCCGCGGGGTCACCGGGGCAAGCTACCAGCCCGCCCGGCGCAGGTCACCGAGTCGGGACCGGCGTCGGCGCCGGGCCGCACGGCGCATGCCGGGCGTGCTCAGCGCACGGCCGGGCCCCCGGACGGCCCGTGCTGGGGCCGGGGCGTGCTCAGCGCACGGCCGTGCCGGCCGCGGCGGACAGGCGCACCGACGGCGCGGCCGGACGGATCGTCGACGGCACCGTTGCGGCCGGAGTGGCGGCAGTCGCCTGGCCACCCGCCGGCTGACGGTTGCCCCCTCCGGTGGGCGGGCTGCCGGGCCGCCCAGTCGCCCCGTCCTGGCGTTCTCGCTCGTCGAGCAGGCGTTCGCAGTAGCCGGTGACCTTGTCCCGGCCGCCGGCGGTCGACAGCAGGTCGGCGAAGCGCGGCGTCTCCAGCGCGCGCCGCCGGTTCTCGTCCGCCTTCGCCAGGTAGGCCGTGCAGAGCCCGGCGAGGAGGGACGAGCTGCTCGGCTGGCCAGTCGGATCGGCGGTCGGGCGGGGCGAGGCGCCCGGCGCGGTCCGGCCGGGCGAGGCGTCCGGGCCGGTGGCCGGCGAGGTCGGCCGCGCGGTGCCAGAGCTCGGCGTCGTGGTGGTGCCGCCGCCGTTGGTGAGGGGGTCCGGCAGGGTGCCCGTGGCGGCGGCCAGCGCCACGCCGCCGGTGGCGGTGGCGAGCAGCGCGGCGAGTGCGATCTTCGCGCTGAGCAGGCTGGCGACGAACCGTCGTTCGGTCCGGGACGCCGCCGGGAGCAGCCCGGCGCGCGCCGTGCGGAACGCCTGCACGGCCGCCCCCTCGCCGCCGAGCTCGTGCGGCCGGGGGGCGGCGCGGACGGCGGCGAGGAGTCGGATGAGCACCTCGGGGCCGTCCTGCGCATCTGCGACCGGACCGACGAGCAGTCGCTCGGCGGTCTCCTGGTCCATCCGGTGAATGGTCATCTCGTGTCCCTCAGCGCCGCCACCCGCCGTGACGTCACATGGGAAGGCCCAGCCGTGACCCCGACCGGGTGGTGAGACCGCTCACCGCCGCGGATGGTCAGCCCATCGTCTTCGCCCCGTCGATCGACTCGCGGATGATGTCCGCGTGGCCGGCGTGCTGCGCGGTCTCGGCGATGACGTGCAGCAGGACCCGGCGCACCGACCAACTCGCCCCCGGCTCGAACCACGGCGCGGACGGCAGCGGGTGCGACCGGTCCAGGTCGAGCGTGGCAACCAGGGCGTCGGTCTCGGCGGCCACCCGGTCGAACTCGGCGAGCAATCCGGCCAGGGTCTCGCCGTCGGCCATCCGGAACTGCCCGACCCAGTCGATCGGCTCACGCTCCATCGCCTCGGCCCCGCCGACGGCGAAGCGCAGCCACCGCTCCTCGACGCACGCCACGTGCTTGATCAGCCCGCCGAGGCAGAGCTCGCTCACCGTGCTGCGCCGGGCCGCCTGCTCGTCGGTCAGGCCCTGCGCCGTCTGCCGGAGGAACCCGCGGTGCCGGCGCAGGCTGGCGAGCAGATCCGCCCGCTCACCGGTGATGACCTGGTCTGAGACGCTCATGCTGTCCGCCTTTCGCTTGACGACCGCCGACAGCGTACGACCGGCCCCCGGCAGTCTCCGGCCTCCACGCGGGACCCTCCCGGTTGCCGATTCGTCCGGTTGGCAGTGCACTGAATGACATGGGTGTCATTAGAGTGGGCACGTCCTCCTGGGCCGACCAGATGCTGGTGCGCTCCGGCTGGTATCCCCGCGCGGTCAACACCCCCGCCGGCCGGCTCGGCTTCTACGCCGACCGCTTCTGGCTGGTCGAGGTGGACACGTCGTACTACGCGATCCCGGTGCCGGAGACGGCGGCGGCCTGGGTGGCCGCCACCCCGCCCGGGTTCCTCTTCGACGTCAAGGCGTTCCGCCTCTTCACCGGCCACCACACGCCCGTGGCGGCGCTGCCCCGGGAGCTACGCCCGGCGGGCGGTCCGAGCCGGATCCGCTGGCGCGACCTGCCCGCCGGGGCGTACGACGAACTCTGGGACCGGTTCCACGCGGCGCTGGCGCCGCTCGCGGCGGCCGACCGGCTCGGCGCCGTGCTGCTCCAGTTCCCGCCCTGGCTTGCCAGAGGGGACGCCGCCAAGCGGCGGATCCGGGAGGTGGCCCGGCGGTGCCGGCCCTGGCCGGTCTGCGTGGAGCTGCGGCACTCCTCGTGGTTCACCGAGGACGCCGTGGTGGACACGGTGAGCTTCCTGCGCGAGCACGGCCTCGGGTATGTCTGCGTGGACATGCCGCAGGGCCACGCCTCGTCGGTGCCGCCGATCCTGATCGCCACCGCCGACCTCGCGGTCGTCCGGTTCCATGGCCACAGCACCGCCTGGGAGAGCGGCGACAAGCAGGACAAGTTCCGCTACGCCTACGGTGAGCAGGAGCTGCGGCACTGGTCCGAGCTGCTGCGCGAGCTGGCCGACCAGTGCGCCGAACTGCACGTGCTGATGAACAACTGCTGCGGCGACCAGGCCCAACGGGACGCCGCCCGGCTCGCCGACCTGCTCGGCGTCCAGACCCGGGCGCGGGCTGGCACGCGCTCCTGACCCGACGGTGACCGCGGCGGGCCGTCAGCCGACGCCCAGCCGCCGCACTCCGGCGGGCCGTCAGCCGACGCCCGGCCGCCGCACTCCGGTCCGGCGGCGGGGAGATCGGTCCCGAGGCGTCAGCCGCGCCGTTGGACCCCCTCCGGATGCATTCCGGTGGCCTCCTCCAGCGCGTTGTCCGGCAGGTCCCCGCCGGCCGTGTCGTCGGGAAAGGTCCGGGCGGAGGGCGCCGGATCCGGTGGCGCGCCCGGTCCGGCCTCGGCGGCCCGGGTCGGCTCCACCGAGCCGAAGCCGTGGCGTCCGGCGGCCGGGCCGCCCTTCGCCGCCCCGCGTGCCCGGCGCTCACCGCGCCGGCCCTCCGGGACCGCGGGCTCCTCGCTGCCCTCGTCCATCGGCGAGTCCTGGCCCGCGCCCCACGGCGGGTCGGCGTCGAAACCGTCCGTGGTGCCCCACGGCTTGCGCGACTCCGGCCCCCGCCCCTCGCCCTTCCCCGGTCGTTTCTTGCTGCTCATCGCCACCTCACCCTGGCTGGGTTCCCGTGCCCGCGCTGAATGCCCGCCACCGGCCCGGTCATGCCGGGCCGGTGGTTGGGTGCCGAGCGGTCGGTGGCGCACCCCGTTGTGCGCCACGACCGCTGCGGGTCAACGGCCGGCCGTGACCAGGTGCCGCGTGGCGGCACCCATGGCGGCGACCTTGGCGATCTTCGGCCCGCCCATCACGGCGAACTTGCCGATCTTCGGCGCGCCCATCCCCACGGCCTTGCCGATCTTCGGCCCGCCCTTGCCGGCGGCCTTGCCGGCCAACTTCGACACGACCAGCAGGCTGCCGACCCGGCCGAGCATGCCGCGGAGCACCTGGCCCGGCTTCTGCTGCTCGCTCATGTACGCGGTCACCACCACCAGCGCGCCGGTCAGTGCCGGGACCGCCCACTGGAGCAGCTTCATCTGCCGCTGACAGGCGGCGACACTCGCCGGGGTCTGGTAGCTCGGCTCGGTGGTCCCCTCGACCGGCGGCCCACCCGCCCGTTCCAGCTTCCGGCCGAGCATCCGGCTGTATCCGGTGACCGCCAGCGCGCCCACCGTCAGTGCCGTCTTCACCGCGCTGGCCTTGCCCACCCCGGCCTGCCTGGCCATCCGTGGGCTCTCGACGACCAGTTCGCCGACGGAGCCGGCCAGGTGGGCACCGATCGCCGCCGCGTTCACCGGGGTCCAGCGCGCCCAGCCCGCCGAGGCCACCGGCAGCCGCTGCGTCGAGTCGTCGACCCGAGCCGCCGCCCCGTTGACGCCGAGCGCGCCCATCAGTGAGCCGCCGAACCATGCCGCCAGACCCAGATCGTGCATCGACCGCAACGCGGTGTGCCGTTCGGACATCTGATCCCCCTCCGCCGTGTTCGGGCGGTGCGGGTTACCCACGTTCCGGCCGGCTACGCCCCCGATGCGCCGGCCGGTGGTCGGGCGCGGACCGCTGCCCGGATCGGCTGCGGATCAGCGGTGCGGCAGGGCGGCCGCGAACGCGGCGACCCGGGCGGCCAGCGGAGCCGCGGCGCGTACCCAGGTGAAGTGGTCCAGCGGGGCGCCCGCCTCGGCCACCGGGTAGCGGTGCCGGGTCACCGTCGCGGCGGTGAGCTTGGCGCAGAGGTGGTCCAGCGTCTCGTGCGGGGTGTACTGGTCGTCGTCCACGCTCACCGCGAGGACCGGCGTACGCACCCGCCGCACCGCCGCCTCGGCGTCGACCCCGTCGAGCACGGGGAACCGGCCGGTCCGGGCGGTGTAGGCCCAGTCCCGGATCACCCCGCGGGCCTGCCGGCCGCCGAACCCCCAGCCCGGCCAGACACCGAGCAGCCGGGCCACCGCGGCGATCCCCTGGGTGTACGGCAGCACGCCCCAGCCGCGCAGCCCCGGATACCCGCGCCACCAGGGCATGCCGACCGCCACCAGGGCCAGCCCGTCCACCGCGTCCGCGTCATGCAGGGCCTGGTGCAGCAGCGCGACCTGCCCGCCGAGGGAGTGCCCGAGCAGCAGCCGGGTACGGCCGTCCAGCCGGGGCTTGAGCGCGTCGAGCACCGCGCCGACGTCGGCGGCCAGCTCGGCGTAGCCGTACCGGCAGGTGCGCGCGGGGGCCGGGGTGCTCTCGCCGGTGCCCCGGAGGTCGGCCACCACGACGGCGAGCCCGGCCGCGCGCAGCGCGGCCGCCAGGGGCCGGTAGTAGCGGGCCCGGACGCCCATCGCCGGCCAGACCACCACCACCGGCGCGCCCGGCGGCCCGTCCGGCTCCGGATAGACCTGGACGCCGATGCGCGCCCCGTCGACGTCGACGAACTCCTGCGTGTACTCCCCGCTCACCGGCTCAGCGTACGGCGGCAAGCTACCGGTGGGTAGCCAAGGGGGTGCCTTGCCGGGCCGCCGACACCGCCGGCCCGGCCGGGGCGGGCAGCTGCGCCCGGTCCCGCGCGGTCGGGACGAGCCGGTTTGCCGGGACGGCTCGTTCGATTCGGTCGACGGCGGCCAGCACCGTGGGCACGTCCAGCTCGGCCAGCGCCGGGTGCAGCGCCGCACCGTCGCCGGGCGGGCGCGGTCCCACCCAGAGCGCCTGGTGCCACGGCCGGTCCGGCGGCGGTCCCCAGAGCGCGGGCGACACCGGGCCGAAGAGCAGCACCGACGGGGTGCCGTAGGCGGTGGCCAGGTGGCCGATGCCGGTGTCCCCGGCGAGCACCAGCCGGGCGTGGGCCACCAGGGCGGCCAGTTCGCCGACGCCGGTCCGCCCGGCCAGGACCGCCTCCGCCGGCAGCCCGGCCCCGCGCGCCACCGCCTCGGCGATGCCCCGCTCGCCCGGGCCGCCGGTGACCATCACCCGGTGGCCGCGCGCGGTCAGCTCGCGGGCCACCGCCGCGAAGCGGGCCAGTGGCCAGCGCCGCTCGGCGGCCTTGGCCCCGGGGTGGACGAGGCTCACCCCGCTGGGCAGCGCACCGGGGTCGGGGCGGCGCAGCGCCAGGTCCGTCCGGTCGGCTGGGATGCCGTACCAGGCCAGCAGGCGGCACCACCGGTCCACCTCGTGCTCGTCGGCCCGCCACGGTGGACCGTCGTGGTGTCCAGCCCCGTCGTTGGCGAAGGCGAGCAGCCGGCGTGGCCGGGCCTCGGCCAGCATCCGGTGCGACTGCGGGCCCCGGCCGTGCAGGTTGACCGCCAGCGCCGGCTTCGGGCCGGGCCACCCCAGGTGGCCCAGCCCGTCCGCCTCGACCAGGCGGTCCACCCCGCCGATCAGGTCGACCAGCGGCGCCAGCCAGCGCGGCGCGACCAGCGCCAGCTCCTCACCGGGGTACGCGGCGCGCAGCGCGCGCAGCGCCGGCACCCCGGTGGCGAGGTCGCCGACGCCGAGCGCGCGGAGCACGAGGATCACGGGTACGAGGACTCCTGCTCGGCGCAGACCACCAGCTCGCGCACGGCGCAGCCGGGCGGCTGGGCCAGGGCGAACATGACCGCCTCCGCGGTGTCGGCCGGGTCGTTGAGGATCGCGTCCGGGCCGGGCTTGTACTGCTCGTCCCGGTCGTCGAAGAACGCCGTCCGCATGCCACCCGGGATCAGCAGCGTCACGCCCACCGTCCCGGCCAGTTCGGCGGCGAGCGCCCGGGTGAAGCCGACCACCCCGAACTTCGCCGCGCAGTACGCGGTGGCGTCGCTGACCGCCTTGACGCCGAGCGTGGACGCCACGGTGACCACGGTGCCGTGCGCGCGTTCCAGGTACGGCACGGCCGCCCGGACCACCGCCGCCGTGCCGAGCAGGTTGATCGCCACGATCCGGTCCCAGGTGTCGCCCGGCACGTCCGCCAGCCGCCCCGGCACGTCCATGCCGGCGGCGGTCACCACGCCGTCGAGGCCGCCGGCCTGCTCGGCGAGCTGGCGGGTGGCCGCCTCGGCGGCCCGGGCGTCGGCGAGGTCGCACCCGACCCAGGGCACCCCGTCGGCCGGCGCCTGCCGGTCCAGCACGTACGGCCGCCCGCCGGCCTTGCCAACCGCGGTCACCACCGCCGCGCCGAGGCCGCTCGACCCGCCGGTGACCAGGATGGACCTTCCGTTCATGTCCCTGCTCATGCCGGCACTCCACTTCGCGTCGTTCCGTCATGAGGCACCACCGCACTGAATCGATGATTCGCTCGCTGACGCTCGCTCATACCGCCGCTCCCTTGACGAGGTGGAGGCCGCGCTGGCGCGCGGCGGAGATGGTGCCGGTGGTGGACCGGCCGGCCAGGTAGGGGACGGTGACGACCCGGCCGCCCCAGCGGCGGACCAGATCCGCCTCGGGCAGCTCCGGCCCGCCGTCCCCGGCGTAGTCGCCGCCCTTGACCCAGACGTCGGGCCGCAGCCGGGCCAGCACCCGGTGCGGGGTGGGCTCGTCGAAGACCACCACCGCGTCCACGCAGTCCAGGGCGGCGAGCAGCCGGGCGCGATCCGCCTCCGGGTTGACCGGGCGCTCCGGTCCCTTCAGGCCGCGTACGCTGCGGTCGGAGTTCAGGCAGACCACCAGGCAGTCGCCGAGGCGGCGGGCCGCCTGGAGGGTGGCGAGGTGCCCGGCGTGCAGGATGTCGAAGCAGCCGCCGGTGGCCACCACGCTGCCGCCGTCGGCGCGTACCTTCGCCACCAGCTCCTCGGCGGTGCGCGCAGCGGCCGGCGCCGGAGGTCGCTCCGGCTCGCGGTGCAGGCCGGCGGCCCCGCCCGCCGCCACGTACGCGGACGCGGCGGCCACCGCCGCGCCGACCGCCTCGGAGACCAGCGCGCCGTCGCCGAGCGCCAGGGCGGCGGTGGCGGCGAACCGGTCGCCGGCCCCGCAGGTGTCCTCGACCCGGTCCGGGACGGACGGTGGCGGCACGACCAGCGGGGTGGTGCCGGCGTGGCAGAGCACGGCACCGTCCGGGCCCACGGTCACCGCGACCGCACCGACCCGCCAGCGGTGCCGCAGCTCGTGCCCGGCCCGGGTCGCCGTGGACAGCGCCGAGCCGGCCCCCACGTCGCCGGTGAGCTGCCGCAACTCGGCGAGATTCGGCGTGGTCAGCCGGGCCCCGGCCACCGCGGCCGGGCCGCGCGGGTGCGGGTCCCACACCACCGGGGCGGACGCCTCGGCGAGCGCCGCCCGCAGTGCCGGCTGCCGGACCAGGCCGCGACCGTAGTCGCTGACCAGAATGGCCCGGGCCTGGGAGAGCACCTCCAGCACCGCCTCCGGCGGCTCGCCGGGTGGCTGCGGGTCGCCGCCCCGGTCCAGCCGGAGCAGCGTCTGGCCGCCCGCCCGCAGCCGGATCTTCTCGGCGGTCGCGCCGGGCAGGTGCATCGGGTAGACCGCCACTCCCGCCTCGGCCAGCAACTCGGCCACGCGGGCCCCACCGGCGTCGTCGGCGAGCGCGGTGACCAGCGCGACCTCGGTGTTCTGGGCGGCGGCGAGCAGCGCGGCCAGGCCGGCCCCGCCGGGCCGGTCGACGGCCGTGCGCTCGTCCAGCACCGGTACGGGGGCGTCCGGGCAGACCCGGCTGACCGCACCGGTCACGTCCCGGTCGAGCAGGGCGTCGCCGACCACGACGAGCGGGCCGCTCACCGCTCCACCCACCCGGTGCCGGTGGACCCGTTGCGGTGGTGGCCGTTCCGCCCGTGGCCGTCGACGCCGTGTCCGGTGACGCTGTGTCCGTTCGCGGTGTGCCCGTTGGCGGTGTGCCCGTCGCGGAGGACCGGGATGAGCGGTGGTGCCCACCCGGCGATGCCGGTGCCGCGGGGTGCGGCCACGGTCGTCGTGGGCAGCTGCCGGATCAGGGGGAGGGCCTGGTCGACGTACTCGCAGAGCAGGTGCGTGGCGACCAGGTGGAGTTCCTGCACCACCTGGCTGTCCGGCGACGGGACGGCGAGCACGTCGTGGCACCGCTCGGCGAGCGGGTTGGGCACCGGGCCGGTGAAGGCCCAGCAGCGAAGGCCGGTGTCCCGTCCGGCCTCGGCGGCGGCGAGCAGGTTGGCGCTGGCGCCGCTGGTGGACAGGAGCAGGAGGATGTCCTCCGCTCGACCGTGGGCGCGGACCTGGCGGGCGAAGACCTCGTCGTAGCCGTAGTCGTTGCCGATCGTGGTCAGCGCGGAGGTCTCGGCATGCAGGGCGATCGCGGACAGGGGTTCCCTGTCGTCACGGAGCTTGCCGACGAGTTCGGCGGTGAGGTGCTGGGCCTCCGCCGCGCTGCCCCCGTTGCCCGCGACGAGGATCCGTCCGCCCCTGGCGAGCGTCCAGGCCAGTTCCGTGCCCCAGTCGGCGAGCCGCTCGGCCTCCCGCCGGAACGGCAGCAGCGCCGCGGCCAGCCCGGACAGGTGCGCGTCGATTGGGTCGGGCCGGGTCATCAGGCCACCGCCCGGGCGGGACGGGCGACCGTGGCCACCGCGGCGTAGACCGCGCTGAGCTGCTCGGCGCAGCGCTTCCACGAGTACCGGCTGCGGATCCGGTCCAGCGCCGCCGTGGCGTACGCGAAGCGGCGCATCTTGTCGGTGAGGATCCGGCGGATCGCGGTGGCCAGCGCGCGGGGGTCGCGCGGCGGCACCAGGTCGCCGGTGAGCCCGTCGACGACGGTGTCGGCGATGCCGCCCACGTTGCTGCCGATCACCGGTACGCCGCAGGCCATCCCCTCCAGCGGGGTGAGCCCGAACGGCTCGTACCAGGGGGTGGCGACCAGCACGTTGGCCGACCGGTACCAGCCGGCCATCTTCTCCCGGGGCACCCCGCCGACCAGCTTGACCCGGTCGGCAACTCCGCAGGACTCGGCGAGCGCCCGCAGCCGCCGGGCGAAGGCGTCGGCGGGGAGCAGTTCGGCCGGCGGGCCGCCGACCACCACGCATTCGGCGTCCGGCACCGCGGGCAGCGCCCGGACCACGTCTAGGAAGCCCTTGCGCTCCACCAGCCGGCCGACCGTGAGGATGCGCGGCCGGGCCGGGTCGCGCGGCGCGGCCGGACCGTCGGGGTGGAACACGTGCTGGTTGACGCCGGAGGGGACCAGCGCCATCCGGGACCGGGGTACGCCCATCCGGACCAGCTCGGCCACCTCGTCGCTGCACTGCACGACGACCCGGTCGACGGCCCGCCCGAGCGTCCGCTCGTAACCGATCCGCCCTGGTGGGCTGGTGTCCCGCGCCCCCTGGTGGCGGCGTTTCACCGTGCCGAGCGCGTGATACGTGAGCACGGTCGGCACCCCGGTCCGCCGGCCGGCGTGCACGGTGGCCAGCCCGCTCATCCAGAAGTGCGCGTGGGCCACGTCCGGGGTCCAGCCGTCGCGCCGCCAGGTGTCGGCCAGCCAGCTGCCGAACTCGCCCATGTACGGCAGCAGTTCGTCCTTCGGCACCCGCCGGGCCGGGCCGGCCGGCACGTGGCAGACGTGGTAGCCGTCCGGGGTGGACACCGCGTCGGGCAGGGTGGGGGAGTCACGGCGGGTGTAGACGCGAACGTCGTGTCCCTCACCGACCAGCGCGGCCGCGAGTTCCGCCACATGGGTGTTTTGACCGCCGGCGTCCTCCTCGCCGAGGACGGCGAGCGGGCTGGCGTGCTCCGAAATCATCGCGATGCGCATGTCTCCTCCTTCATCAGCCGGTCCCAGTCGGCGAGGAACCGGTCGAGCCCGAAGCGTTCCTTCGTCACCTCGCGCGCCCGCGCCCCCAGCCGGTAGGCCGCGTCGCGGTCCTCGGCGAGCCAGCGGGCCGCCGCGACGAGCGTGTCCACCCGGGTGGAGAGCACCCCCGCGTCGGGCGGCACGGCGTCCACCGCCTCGGTGGTGGCCAGCGCGATCACCGGTACGCCCATGGTCATCGCCTCGATCAGGCTCAGCCCGAGGGATGTCCACCGGCACAGGTGCAGGTACGCCCGCCGCCGTGCCACCGCCACGTGCATCTGCTCCTGCGGCAGGTCGTCGTGGCTGGTCAGCCGGTCCGGCGGCAGCCCGAGCCGGTCGGCCAGCCCCGCGACGCCCATGCCGTAGACGTCCAGCGGGGCGACCGTGGCGAAGCGCGGCATCAGGTCGGTGCCGGTGACCCGCCAGCGGCGTACCGGCTCGTTGGTGACCACCGCGAGGCGGTCGAGGTCGCCGGTCCACTCCACGGCAGGCGGGACGATGCCGTGCTCGATGACGGCCGTCCGGGTGCCTCCGTTGTCCCAGAACAGCTCGTTGAAGTGGGTGACGTGGGCGATGAGGAGGTCGTCCCGGTCGGCCATCGGGTGGCGGGTCTGTGGCACGTCGCCCTTGGGGGTGTTGTGCTCGACGTAGATCGCGGGCAGGTCCCGACCGGGACGGCGGCCCAGCCACCGCTCGGCCAGCTCCAGCTCCTCCGGCCGCTGCAGGACGACCAGGTCGACGTCGGCCCGCCCCAGCTCCTGCGGGGTCACCTCGACGGCGTTCGCCGGCCAGGCGTACGTCCGCGCCCGGCCCCGCCCGTACGGGCCGCGGTCGGGCGTGACCGGCACCAGGTAGCGGTGTCGTCCGTGCACGAACGAGGTCGTCCAGGAGCCGTGCACGTGCCACAGCAGAACGTTCATGCCTCTCCTCACGTCGGGCTGGTCGGGGCGCGGGGGACAGGTGGTCAGTCGGGCGGGGCCAGCAGCCGTACGGCGGCGACCACCTCGGCCGGGTCGACGCCGGTCAGACAGGGGTGCCCGGCGACCGGGCAGAGGGCCGCGCGGGTGTCCCGGCAGGTCGCTCCGGCGTCACCGAGCCGCACGGTCGGCACCCGGTACGGCCCCCACTGCCCGAACGGGACGGTCGGCGCGAACAGGCTGACCACCGGGGTGCCGACGGCGGCGGCGAGGTGGGCCGGGCCGGTGTTGCCGACCACCAGGCAGCGGGCGCCCGCGATGACCCGGACGAGTCCGGCCAGGTCCGTGGTCCCGCCGAGGTCGATGCCGCCGGCGGCGGCGACCCGCGCCGTCAGGTCCCGCTCGTCCGGCCCACCGGTGATCACGACCCGCCGCCCGTCGGCGACGAGGGCGGCCACGATCTGCGCGCAGCGGTCCGCCGGACAGGCCCGCGCCGGCACCGACGAGCCGGGATGCACCACGACGTAGTCGTCGGGCAGCCCGGCGACCGGGTCGTCCGCCGTCGCGGCCCCGGTGCCGGTCGGGAGCGGCGAGTCCCGCAGCT
>NZ_JBUEGB010000034.1:0-63508 GCF_054963695.1 Micromonospora sp. RTBAU3-60
TAGCCCGACCATCCCGGGCGGAGAGCGAAACATCCCAACCACTCAACAATGAGTGTTAATAGGAAGCAGTTGAGGGCATGTCCTCGGACACCGAAAAGTCTGTCACCGTGCTCGGCCTGGGCCCGATGGGTCGGGCACTGGCCGGCGCCTTCCTGGCGGCCGGCGTGCGGACGACGATCTGGAACCGGACGCCGGGCCGGGGTCGGGCCCTGGTCGATCGGGGCGCGGCCGACGCGCGATCGGCGGAGGAGGCGGTTGCGGCGAGCGGGTTGACCGTGGTGTGCGTGGTGAACTATGACGCCAGCGACGCCATCCTCCGGCCGGAGGCGGTCACCGACGCGCTCAAGGGGCGCACGGTGGTGAATTTGACCGCGGACACGCCGGCCCGGGCCCGGGACACCGCCGACTGGGCGGCCGCCCATGGCATCGGCTACCTGGACGGCGCGATCATGACCCCGGCCACGACCATCGGGACGCCGGCCGGGGTCTTCATCCACAGTGGCCCGAAGGGGCTCTACCAGCAGCACCGGTCGGTGCTGGACGCGCTGGGCGGCAGCCACACCCACCTCGGCGAGGAGATCGGTCGGGCGGCGGCGTACGACATCGCACTGCTCGACATCTTCTGGACCGCGATGGCCGGCTACGCGCACGCGCTGGCGGTGGCACGGGCGGAGGGTGTCAGCGCACGCGAGTTGGCGCCGTTCGCCAAGGGCATCGGGGCGATCATCCCGCCGCTCTTCGAGCAGTTCGCCGAGGACGTGGAGAACGGGACCTACTCCGGTGAGATCAACCCGATCACCTCCGCCGCGTCGTCGATGGCCCACATCGTCCACGCGTCCGAGGCCCACGGCATCGACGCGGGGGTGATGCGGGCGGTGGAGGGCATGGCCCGCCGCACGATCGGGCTGGGCCACGGCACGGACGGGTTCATCCGGGTCGCCGAGGTCCTGGGGCGCCGCTGACCGCCCCGGCGACCATCTGCGTCCCACTCGCGTCGGCCTGCCGGGCCGGCCCGGCAGCCGGTGTGGCACCGCCTACAGCTGCCAGGGCAGGGGCTCTGGCGGCAGGTAGCGGCAGGAGCTGCCGGTGGAGACGGTGGCGCGCAGGTGGTCGGCGAGCGCCGGGTGCCGGTCGTCGAGCCGGCGCAGGGTGTCGCGGATCCGAGCGGTGACCGCCTTGCGGGCCCGCTCGGCCTCGTCGCCGAGCCGGCGGCTGCGGCCGGCCAGCCCGGCCGCGGCGCGCAGCTCGTCCAGCAGCGCCGCGCGCTCGGCGTCGAGGGCGGCCGCCTTCGCCTCGTCGCCGCGTTCGGCGGCTCGGTCGATCTCGTCGTCGAGCCGCTGCAGATGGCGGCGGTAGCGGGCCTTGGCCTCGTCGTCGAGGACCGGGTCGGCGCCGAGGCGCCGGGCGGCGACCAGCTCCGGCCCGGCGGCGGGGTCGAGCAGTTCGACGGCGGGTACGTCCACGCCGGGGCGGCTCAGCAGCAGGCGCAGGTCGTGCAGGCCCTTGGCGTCCGGCAGGTGCACCACGCTGCCGGCGTAGGCGAGCCGCCACACCGCCCCGTCGCGGCGGAACTCGTGAGCGGCGACGGGCGCCGCGGGCGCGGCGGCGGCCCCGGCGAACGGGTTGCCCGGCCGGGGCGGTGCGGTCGAACCGCCACGGGCGCCGACCGTCGCGGCCGCCAGCTCGGCCGGGTCGCCGCCGCGATCGGTGCCGTGGGCAGCCCGGACGCCCAGCCGGTGCAGCACCTGGGTCATGCCCAGCGCCCGCGCTTCGGCCGTCACGGCGGGGCGCAGCTGGGCGGCGGCCTCCGCGTCGCCCGCGCGACCGCGCCCCGTCAGCGCCTCCACGAGCGCGGCGCGGCTGATCAGCGACCACGGTCGCGCGCCCATCCGGTCGGCGGCGTCGCGGGCCGCCGCGAACCCGGCGATCGCGTCGTCCCAGCGCTCCTGCGCCGCGTCGACGACGGCCAGCCAGTGGTCGACCGGGCCGCTGAGGTCGCAGCCGAACAGGGCGGCCATCCACTGGCCCCGGTGCGGCGCCAGCGCTTGCCGCGCCTGCACGCAGCGGCCCGGGTCGCGGGTCGCGGCGGCGGCCTGCGCGCGCAGGCGCAGCCACAGCGGGGACACCCCACGGTTGTACGTCGTGTCGGCGGCTTCGATGCCGGCGGTCAGCCGGGCGGCGGTCTCGCCGTCGCCGCGCTCGGCGGCGGTGATCGCCCGGACCAGCTCCAGGTAGAACCAGTCCGTCGGGTCCACCGCGGCGAGCAGCGTGTCGATCTCGTCGAATCGGCCCTGCAGCAGCAGCCGCGCCCAGCGCAGGTGGTGGTTGAGGAACGCGGTGTCGGAGTGCTCCCACTCGCCGAAGTCGGCCAGCTCGGCGAAGCACCGGTCGGCTTCGGCGAAGTCGCCCCGGAAGCCGGAGATGACGGCGCCGTCGATGGCCGCCGCCATCCGGTGGCGGGCGACGTCACCGGCGCGGCCGGCGGCGACGAACGCGGTGAGCTCCTGGTGGTAGCGGGGGTCGCCGAGTTCCAGCAGCGCGACCCAGCGCAGCGAGGTCGCCCACAGCTCGGTCTCCCGGTCGCCGCTGCGGCGGGCGACGTCGCGGATCTCGGCGGTCAGCGCGGCCCGGTCGGCGGCGGTGCCGAGCCCCCAGGTGGTGTCGTGGCGGGCCCACAGGCTGAAGGTGAGCGCCTCGTCGTCCTGGCCGCGGCGGGCGAGCGTCTCGGTGGCGGTGATGAGGTCGGCGACGACGGTGCTGAGCGGCACGCTGCCGTCGGGCTCGCCGATGAGCCGTCGATAGGCCTCGCGCAGCAGCTCCTCCGCGTCGGTCCGGCGGCCGGTGAAGGTCTGCTGCCGGTGGACGGTGAGCGCGACCCGGGCCAGCACCACCGGTTCGTCGAGGGTGAGCGCCACCGCCGCGGCGTCGGCGAGCAGCCGTTGGGCCTCGTCACCGTCGAGGTGGAGCAGGAGTTGGGCGAGCTCCACCATGATCCTGACCCGTTGGGTCGGCTCCCTGGCCACCTCCAGCGCGCGGCGGAAGTGCTGCGCGGACTCCTCCACGGCGAGCCGGCCACCGGCGTCGCGGGCGGCGGCGACCAGCAGGTCGGCGGCCCGGGTCGGGTCGAGGTCGGCTCGGGCGAGCCAGGCGTGGCGGGCCAGGTCGGCGGGGATCAGCCGGTCGGCGAGCGCCGCCGAGTGGTCGACGGCCCGGACCACGGTGGCGTGCCGGGCGCGCCGCTCGTCGTCGGGCAGCCCGTCGTAGAGGGTTTCCCGGACCAGGTCGTGGGCGAAGGCGAACCGGCCGCCGCCACGGGAGACCACGAGCCGGGCGGTCACCGCGCGGTCCAGGAGCCGGTCGACCTGCGCGGCCGGGGTGGGTACGCAGGCGGCGAGGACCTGGCGGTGGAAGTGGCGACCGAGCACGGCGGCGACGGTGAGCGCCTCGACCACCGGGGCGGGCAGTTGGGCCAGCCGCCGCCGCACCGCCTCCCGGACGCCGGGAGCGATGGTGCTGACCTGGCCGTCGGCGCGCCACAGCCGGGCGGTCTGCTCGACGAAGAACGGGTTGCCGCCGGTGCGCCGGTGCACCTCGTCGACGACACCGGCGTCGGGCTCGCAGCCCGCCGTGCGGGCCATCAGCGCGGCCACCTCGTCGCGGGACAGGCCGGTGAGGGTGATGGTGGTGGCCTTCGCGGTCAGCGGCATCAGCAGCGGTCGCAGCCGGTGGTCACCGGACTCGACCTCCGCGTCGCGGTAGGTGCCGATCAGCAGCAGCCGTTCGAACCAGGTGTGCTGGGTGGCGAACTGGAGCAGCCGCATCGAGGCCGGATCGGCCCAGTGCAGGTCGTCCAGGACGACCACCACCGGCCGGCGCTGGGAGGCCGCGACCAGGGCGGTGGTCACCGCGTCGTGGAGCGCGAACTCCTCCCGCTCCCCGTCGTCCCCGGCGTCGGTGCCGCCGTCGTTGTTGACGGTCTCGCCGAGCAGCACGGCGAGCCCGGGCTCGGCGGCCTCCCGCGCGAGGGTCCACTCGTCGGGAGCGCGACGCAGGCCGCGCAGCACCTGCACCCACGGCCAGTAGCCGGGTGCGCTGTCGGAATCCCAGCAGGCGGCGCCGAGCACGAGCGCGCCGCGCCGCCGGGCCGCTTCCGCCGCCGCGGTCACCAGCGTGGTCTTGCCGATGCCGGGCTCGCCGGTGACCAGGACGAGGCCGCCGTGGCTCGCGGCCACCCGGTCGACTTCGGCGCGCAGCAGCCCGACGGGGTGCTCCCGCCCGATGATCGCCTCGCCCAACCGCGGCTCCATGACGTTCCGACGGTAGCGGACCGGTCCGACACCGGGATCACACCCGGCCGGTGGCCTTCCTGCTCCGCGGCTCTCCCTGCCGGCTGACCCCGCCGACCGGGATGCCGGTCGGCGGGGTCACGGCGCCTGGCGGCTACCGGTGGCAGGACGCCGAGCCGGAGTCGGTGAAGCCGCCGGTGCTGCCGGCGATCGGTACGAATCGCCAGTCGTAGCCGGTGGGCCTGAGGGTCAGCTCCAGCGCCCCGAACGTGTCGCCCTGCGCGACCTCCAGGTTGGGGACCTGGTCAGGGGTGCCGTGGAAGCCGACACCGCCGGTGCCGACGATGAACTCCCGCGGCGCGTCGGGCCGGGGGTTGCCGTCGACGTCCTGCGGCGCGAACCGCTGGTAGCTGTGGTCGTGCCCGTTGAGGATCACGTCCACCCCGTAACGGTCGGCAAGCTCGTAGAGCGAATTGCTGTCGGGGTTTCCGTAGATGCCGCCGCGGAAGGTGCCGGTGTGCACCGGCTTGTGCCAGACGGCCAGCGTGCACATGTTGTGGTGCTGCTGGAGGTCCTGCTCGAGCCAGGCGTACTGGGCGGAGCCCGGGGAGCATGACACCACGCCGCACTCACTGTTGAGCGCTACCACGTGCCAGCGGCCGACGTCGTACGAGTAGTAGCCCTTCTCCCGGTCGCCGGCCCGCCCGTCCGGCGCGCCTACCCCGTTGAAGTAGTCGAAGTAGCCGTCGGCGCGGGCGCCCGGGTAGTAGGCCTGCGCGTACTCGTGGTTGCCGACGACCGGGTAGGTGATGTCCTTGACCGCGCCCCACGACTTGTCGTAGGAGGCGAGGAACGCGGGCAGCGTGCCGACGTCGTACTGGTTGTCGGCGAGGGTGAGCACGGCGTCGGGGTTCAGCGACTGCACCGTGTCGGCGACGGCGGCCTGCTGGCAGGTCGTGGGGGTGGTGCGGCTGGTCGCCGCGCAGGCGATGTCGCCCGCGGCCACGATGCGCGCCACGTCCGGACCGGCCATGGCGCGGTCGGGCCGGATCTGGCCGCGGTCGTAGGCGCCGGGTGCGATGGTCGGCGCCGGGGTCCGGAAGGTGACGTTCCGGGTGCTGGCGTTGCCGGCCGCGTCCGTGGCAGTGACGGTGAGGGTGTGCTCGCCGGCCGGGATGTTGCCGGTCGGGAAGGAGTTGGGGACGGGGATGGTGCGGCCGTCCAGCTTGGCGGTCACCGAGGCGACCGCGGAGACGCTGTCGGTCGCCGACACGGTGACCTCGATGCGGTCCCCGGTGACGGTGGCGCCGTCGGCGGGAGTGGTGGCGGTGACGACGGGCCCGGTGTTGTCGGTCAGGAACCGGACGACGGTGGCGGTGCCGGCCGAGGTCGCGGTGAGGGTGTGGGGGCCGTCGGGCAGCGGGCGGGTGTCCACGGCCGCGGCGACGCCGTGCGCCCGGGGCTCGTCGAGGGTGATCGCGAAGTTGGCGGTCACCTGGGCTTCGGTCGCGTTGCCGCCGGGGTAGCCGTCGCCGAGCGAGACGGCCCGGGTCGGCGGGATCGCGGGATCGGCGATGTCCGTACCGTCGAGGGTGGTGATCCGCACGTTGCGGACGGTGAAGTCGTCGTGGTTCGCGGTGAGATCGGTGGGCGAGATCGAGCTGCCGGCGCGGATGGTGAGCGTGTTGGTCCCGGCGGTCAGGTAGCCGGCCGGGACCGGGATCTCCGCCGTGGCGTAGCCCAGGTAGTCCTTGTTGATCAGGGTCACCAGCTTGCCGTTGAGCCAGACCGAGTTCAGCAGCCGCTGGGATCCGCTCTGGATGCCCTCCCCTTGGAAGCGCAGGGTGGCGGGCAGGCTCGATACCCCGGCCGCGTTGAGCGGACCGCCGTCCAGGTCCAACGTGGGCAGCGGCGAACCGGTGGCGTAGACGGTGGTGACGCCACGGATGACGGCGCCGTCGTGGACCGAGGTCGCGGGCGGCGCGCCCTGCGCGTACGCCGGCCCGCTCAGCAGGCCGGCGAGCAGTCCGGTGGCGGCGAAGACCGTCAACGCCCGGCCATGGGGGCGTTGCAGGATCATGTGTCCCTCCAAGGTTCGGTGAGCCAGTGCCGCTCGTACGGGCACAGCCTCAGGCCCTGGTCAGGCTAGGAACCCTGGCGATCTTGAAGGTGAACTCGGCGACAACGCCGGCGGACGAGCTGGGGCCGAACAAGAAGTTCAACCAATCTGTTGAACGTTGGCCGGCAGAGGACTATCGTCAACCACATGGTTGAGGATCCGGTGGGGATGGACGACGTGTTCCACGCCCTCGCGCACGGCGCGCGCCGCACCATGCTGCGCCGGCTCGCCGAGCGGGAGCTGACGGTCGGCGAGCTGGCCGAACCGCTGGCCATGTCCCTGGCCGCCGCCTCCAAGCACATCCAGGTGCTGGAACGCGCCGGCCTGGTGAAACGGACAGTCACCGGCCGGCGGCACGTCTGCCGGCTGGAGCCAACCCCGCTCGCCACCGCCTCCGCCTGGCTGAACTTCTACCAGCGCCACTGGACCGAGCGCCTCGACGCTCTGGAAGCGCTGTTCTCCGAAGAAGGGACCGAAGAATGAGCACCGTCGTCCGGCTGCACCGCGACATCTCCGCCCCACCCGACAAGGTCTACCGGGCCTGGCTCGACCCCGACCTGCTGCGCCGCTGGATGGCGCCCGGCGGGCTGGACGTGGTCCGCGCCGAGGTCGAGCCGAAGGTCGGCGGTCGGTACCGGATCTGGCACACCGACGCCGGCACCGACGTCGGCGGCTTCGACTGCGAACTGGTCGAGCTGGAGCAGGACCGGCGCATCGTCTGGCGGTGGGGCTTCGTCGGTCCGCAGCGCACCGACGCGCCGCACTTCGACTCCCTGCTCACCGTCACCCTCGACGGCAAGCCGGACGGCCGGACCGCGCTCACCCTCGTACACGAGCGGTTGGCGGAGCTGGCGGCGGCGCTGCCGCAGGTGGCCGCGAACGTCGCGGCCGGTTGGGAATCGGCGCTGGACAAGCTCGCGGAGGTGGCGGCATGAAGCTCGTGGTGGTCGAATGGATGAGCCTGGACGGCGTGGTGCAGGCGCCCGGCGCGCCCGACGAGGACCCCAGCGGCGGCTTCGCGCACGGCGGCTGGCACCTGCGCTGGTTCGACAACACCTCCCGGCAGTGGGTGGTCGACAACCTGAACGCCGCATCGGCGTTCCTGTTCGGACGGTCGACCTACGAGCGGTTCGCCGCGCACTGGCCGCACGTCACCGGGCCGGAGCGGGTGGTCGCCGACCCGCTGAACAGCAAGCCGAAATACGTGGTGTCGTCGACCCTTTCCGCCCCCGCGTGGACGGGTTCGTCGGTGCTGCCGGACGTGCCCGCGGTCGCCGAGCTGACCAAGTCGGGCGGGGGTGAGCTGCACCTGATCGGCAGCGCCCGGCTCGCCGCCGCCCTGCTCGCCGAGGACCTGGTGGACGAACTGCGGCTGATGGTCGACCCGGTGCGCCTCGGCGGCGGCAAGGCGATCTGGCCGTCCGACGGCGCGTTGCGTTCGTTCGCGCTGACCCGCTGCACGCCGACCAGCACCGGCTCGCTGCTGCTGCACTACGAGCGCGCCGCGGGGACGCAGGACTAGCGGCGGGCGGAGCGGGTACGCCCGGCGCATGGGTAGCCACAAGCGGAACAAGCATGATCCGGGCGGCGAGTCGGCGCGCGCCGGGCGGAATCCGGGCAGCGGGGCGCGGGGCCGGCAGGGCTCGGAGGTGGAGCACTCGCCGGACCGGCGGCACCTGCGGGCGGCGACCGGGACCTCGGGCACCGAACGTGACCAGGGCCGGGCGAGGGTCGAGGGTGGGGAGCGGGTCCAACGCCAGGGGACGCGTTGAGCTTCCGGGCCTGATTCGAGCAGGCGCTGGCGGCGGTCCGAGAGCCGCCAGCGCATCGGGGAGTTGATGTCGAGGTGCCCAAGTTCCTGTTGCAGTCGACCTACACCATCGACGGGATCAAGGGGCTGATCAGCGACGGTGGGACCAGACGCGCCCAGGTCGTCCGGAACACGATCGAGGCCAACGGCGGGCACATGGACTCGCTTCACTTCTCATTCGACAAGTACGACACCTACGTCTTGTGTGACCTGCCGGACCACAAGAGCGCCGCGGCGCTGGCCATCGCCATCCGGGCGGCGGGCGGGGTGGACACCCGGGTGATCCCGCTGCTGACGCCCGAGGAGATCGACAGGGCGACCCGGGCAGAGCCCCCCTACGAGCCGCCGGGCCGCTAGGTGTAGGAGGCCAGGACGTTGCTGACGCCGGTCGCGAGTCGTGACGCTGGCGGTTCTCCGTTCGCGGCGCTGTGTGGCCGGTGGTAGTTGTAGTGAATGTTCCAGACTCCAAGGGCTTCGCGGCATTGGTCCTCTGAGGTCCATGTGCACCATGTGCCCAGGGCGGCGGGCGACGATCTTCTGCGGCTCGCGATTCGACTCCCCGTTGGGGTCAATGAATCTGCGGTGGTTCAGTCCCAGCGCTGCCAGATGTCGGGTCACCGTCCGCCGGCTGATATCCACCCCGGCTGCATGAAGCTCGAAGGCGATGCGTGATGCCGAGCCACCGGTTGACCCACTTCGACGCTGTCGCCCGAGAGATTCCCATCTCGGCCGCGACGTGCGCAACCGGTCGAGTACGGCATCGCTCGACAAGTCGGCGTCGGCCTGTTGGCGTGAGGGGCGCGTTGCTGTGCACCATGACAGCGGTTCAGGCCGACGTTAGGGTGCCGGCGGTGGCGAGCGCGGCGCTGAGCACCGCGCGCACGCTGGCGGTCAACACGGACCGGTCTCGCCCGGCGGCCCAGTGAGTGCCGCCGCTGTTGCGGTATTCGATGAGGGTCAGCGCGTCGCTGTCGTTCCCGGATGTGAGCGAGGACTGGTGCAGGGAGAGGATCTCGACGCCGATGTGCTGCTCCTCGAGCAACCGGGCGGTGGCTTCGACAGGGCCGACGTCGTAGGTGCCGCTGTGTTCCACTCCGTCGATGCGCAGGCGGATATCCGTGCGGCTCGTGCCATCGTGGCTCCCGGATTGGAGGTCGATCAGCTCGATGTCATCGGTGTCGGGAGTCAGGTAGGCAGATTCGAAGAGTTTGAGCAGCTGTGGCGGGTCGATCTCGAGACCTGTGGTGTCGGCGCATTCCTGCACCCGGCGTGCGAAGTCGATCTGGAGACGGCGGGGCAGCTCGATGCCGTACTCGGCTTCGAGGAGGTAGGCGATGCCGCCTTTGCCGGACTGGGAGTTGACGCGGATGACCGCGTCGTAGTTGCGTCCGATGTCAGCGGGGTCGATCGGCAGGTAGGGCACTCGCCACTCGATTTCTCGCTCCGTGCGGTTCTCGGCCGCGGCCCGGTCCCGGTGCTCGGCGAAGCCCTTCCTGATGGCGTCTTGGTGGGTGCCGCTGAAGGCGGTGTGCACGAGGTCGCCGACGTAGGGGTGGCGGGGGTGCACTTCGAGTTGGTTGCAGTGCTCGACGGTACGGCGGATCTCGTCGATGTCGGAGAAGTCGACCATCGGGTCGATGCCCTGCGCATGGAGGTTCAGCGCCAGGGTCGCGATGTCGACGTTGCCGGTGCGCTCCCCGTTGCCGAAGATGCAGCCTTCGACACGTTGCGCGCCGGCCAGCACCGCAAGCTCCGCGCATGCGATGCCGGTGCCGCGGTCGTTGTGCGGGTGGACCGAGAGGATCACGCTGTCGCGGCGGGAGAGATTCTTGTGCATGTACTCGATCTGATCGGCATACACGTTCGGAGTCGCGACTTCGACGGTCGCCGGCAGGTTGAGGATCACCGGCCGTCCGGGCGTCGCGTCCCACAGCGTCGTCATCGCGTCGCAGATGTCGAGGACGTAGTCGGGCTCGGTGAGATTGAAGACCTCGGGCGAGAACTCGAATCTCACGTTCAGCATGCCGTCGGTGAGTGCCAGGACGTCGCGACCGCCACGGAGGATGAGCTCCTTCAGCTCGTCGGCCGGGTGACCGAGCACGACATCGCGCCAGGTCGGGGCGGTGGCGGTGTACATGTGGATCACGACCTGGTTCGGGATGCCGCGGATCGAGTCCACCGTTCGCTCGATCAGGTCGCGACGGGCCGGCGTGAAGACCACGATGGTGATGTCCTCGGGCGCGATGTCGGACTCCGCGATGAGGCGCACGAAGTCGAAGTCCGTCTGGGACGCCGACGGATAGCCGACCTCGATCTCCTTGTAGCCCATCGCCACCATCAGCTCGAAGAACCGGCGCTTGCGCCCAGGATCCATCGGCTCGGGCAGTGCCTGGTTGCCATCACGCAGGTCGACCGGCACCCACAACGGAGCCTTGGTCAGGCGGCGGCTGGGCCAGTCACGGTCGGTGAGGGGGATCTCGACGCGTGCGTAGACGTCGCGGTAACGGTACGACGGCATCTGCGATTCCCGCTGGCGGTTCCAGGCGGGAGCGGCATCCGGAACAGGACCTGAGGGCGTGGCGATCGTGGGAAAGCTGGACATGCTGGCGGTTCCTTCTCATCGAGGCTGGGAGATGAACCGGCGCACGTCTCGACTCCACGGTGGGGAGCCGGTTCGACTAGGCCCCGCCGTGGCAGCGAAGGAGAAGCACCTGCTGGATCAGCACCTAGTCACGCTAGCACAACTCCTCAGACAAGTAGACAGGTAGGGTTCTCATCATGAATGACGAGCCAGCGACTGTTTCGTCCAACGTTCCAGCACTTCGAGTGTTCGTCGCCGGGGCGACCGGCGTGATCGGATCGCGCTTACTGCCTCTGCTCACCCGCGCCGGTCACACCGTGGCCGGGATGACCCGCACCGCGTCGAAGGCGGGGCTGGTCCAGGAGCTCGGTGCAGAGCCCGTGGTGTGCGATGTCTACGACGCCGCCGCGCTCACGACCGCGGTGAAGGGCTTCCGACCCGACCTGGTCCTCCATGAGCTCACCGACCTGCCTGACACCACCGAGGAGCTTCCGGCTCGACGGGCAGACAACGCACGCATTCGCATCGAGGGGACGCGCAACCTCATCGCTGCAGCCACTGCCGCGGATTGCGGACGACTCCTCGCGCAGAGCGTTGCCTGGGAGCTGCCACCCGGCAACGGCGCTGAGGCCGTCCGGGCGCTCGAGGAAGCCATTCTCGGCTTCGGTGGCGTCGTACTGCGCTACGGCCAGTTCTACGGACCTGAGACTTTCTATCCCGACGCCCCGCCCGCCGGCCCCCGCATCCATATCGATGCCGCCGCGGAGCGCACGGTCGCCGTGCTGGATCGGCCCAGCGGGATCCACACGATCACCGACGACACCGCCACCTCGGACTGAGAGGGACGGCTCATGGAGCAGGTACAGCGAACCTCATTGGCTGACCAGGCTGCGCAACTCCTTCTCGAGCGGATCCGCGCGGGCGAGTGGCACCTCGGCGCGAAGCTCCCCGGCGAGACGACGCTGGGCCCCCAGCTCGGCGTCGGCCGATCGACGGTTCGCGAGGCGATCCGACAACTGGCCGGGCGTGGCGTTCTC
This sequence comes from Micromonospora sp. RTBAU3-60, assembly GCF_054963695.1. Taxonomy (NCBI): domain Bacteria; kingdom Bacillati; phylum Actinomycetota; class Actinomycetes; order Micromonosporales; family Micromonosporaceae; genus Micromonospora; species Micromonospora sp. RTBAU3-60. The sequence continues at coordinate 11,834 of NZ_JBUEGB010000034.1, forward strand.
GAGACCCGGCAGGGTGCAGGGGTGTTCGTCACGGCGCTCGACGTCAACGAGGACTGGGACCTGGTACTACGACAAGCAGACATCGCCGCGGTCATCGAGGGCCGCATCGCCATCGAAACCGAGGCGGCATCGCTCGCGGCTCAGCGGCGTACCGCATCGGACATACGAGCAATGCGACGGGCCCTCGCGCAACGCGTCACAGCAGGGCAGAGCGCTGAGAAGTACGTCGATGCCGACATGGCACTGCACCGCACCGTCGTGGCCGCGGCCCACAACAACGTCCTGCTGGAACTCTTCGACGGGTTCGTGCCACGGGTCCGCCGGGCGATGATCGACATGCTCAACCTGCAGCCAGCCGGCACCCCGTGCGACTCCGACGCGTCTGGGAACGACCAGGAGGCACATGCCGAACTCGTGCAGGCCATCATCGACCGCGAGTCAGCCACGGCCGCCCAGCTCAGCCGTACCCACCTCACCTCACTAAAGGCGGCCCTGGCGTGACCAACGGCAGCGTCGCCCACGCACGGCCCGTCATCGAGCTCGCCGAGGTCACGTTCCGGCGCGGCGAGCAGACCATCCTCGACTCGATCAGCTTCGCCGTACATCCGGGTGAGCACTGGGCGCTGATCGGCCCTAACGGTGCTGGCAAGAGCACGATCCTGGGATTCTGCGGTGCGCTCACGCATCCCACCTCCGGGACGGTCGACGTCCTTGGCTACCGGCTCGGGCGTGTTGAGCTACAAGCACTGCGCCGTTCCATCGGTCATGTCAATCCACGACACCCGCTGACCTCTCCGCTCGCGCTGCGTGAGGTGGTGCTGACCGGACTGACCGGCTCAATCGAGCTACCGCTGCGCTGGCAGCCCACACCCTCTCAGGTCCGCGCCGCCGATGCCCTGATCGAGCAGATCGGCCTGGCCGGGAAGTACGAGGCAAAGTGGCCGACGTTGTCGCAGGGTGAACGCGGCCGCGCCCTGATCGCCCGCGCACTTATCTGCGAGCCCGATCTGCTCCTCCTCGACGAGCCGACCACCGGTCTCGACGTGGCTGCGCGCGAGCAGCTGTTGGCGACCATCGCAGCACTCGAACATACTCACCCCGAACTCGCCTCGATCCTGGTCACCCACCACCTCGAGGAGCTTCCGCCGAGCACCTCACACGCCGTCCTCCTCAACGATGGACGCATCGTCAGGTCCGGTCCAGCAGCAGACGTCCTCACCACCGAGTACGTGTCGCTCGCCTTCACCTACCCCATCCAGGTCGGCCAGCACGGAAGGCGATGGTTCGCGCGAGCGAATTCAGCCGACGGGAAGTACCCGGTCGCAAGAGCTAAGACCCAGGTTTACTCGACTTGAGCCGTAGGCCGCAGAGGCGCTGAAGAACTCACGGGCGGGCCCCCACACACGCACGCCACCAAGATTGGATGTCAACAACGTCTTGGCCCGCAACAGCTAGGGCTTCACCTGCCGCGGTCTTGGGTCCTGTGCGAGCACCGCCTGGGGGTCTCACTCACCGATCGGATCGTGCCGGTACGCCAGCCAGCCCATGACCACGAACCAGCCGTGCACCTGCAGCACCAGCAGCCGCTGCACGAGTCCCGCGATGCCGTGCTCGGCGCCGTCGGCGGTCGGCTGGAACGTCGCGAAGAAGGCGACCAGGAGCACCAGGGTCAACGGGCTGCCGAGCAGTAGCAGGGTGCCGAACCGTCGCCACCCGGGGACGCCGCGGAGGTAGCACCCGGCGACGAGGAAGGCGGCGATCGGGATGCCGACGGCCAGGGTGAAGCCGAGCGAGTGCAGCATCGCGGCCTCGAGGTTGAAGATCCCGCACACGACCTGACCGATCCCGGTGCAGGCGAGCAGCGCGACCGACCAGCGCCGCAGGGCCGGCCGGTTGGGCGGGACGGCGCGGAACACGCCGACCACGCCGACGGCCAGGACCAGTCCGGTGACGACGAAGGCGATGTTCATGTAGGGGGCGGTCACTCCGAGGCCGAGGCCGCTGATCGGTTGGCTGATCGGCGAGTAGTCGGTGAAGCGGTGACCGAAGAACGTGTAGCCGGGGCTCAGGATGCCGAGGACGAGCCAGGCGAGGGTGAACAGCACCGGCCCGACCACGGCCCCGAGGGCGAGCCGCCGGGTCGAGCGGGAGACGTGGAGGCGAGGGATCGTCATCGTAGTCATGGATTGACTATACATATTATGACTATGAGTGTGTCAAGCGTTAGGCTCGGCCGGTGAACCAACCACGCCGCTCCGTGCTCGCGCTGGCCGTGCTGTCGATGCTCACCGAGGAACCGATGCACGCGTACCGGATGCAGCAATTGATCAAGGAACGACGCAAGGCCGACGTGGTCAACGTCAGCCAGCGCAACAGCGTCTACCAGACGATCCAGCGGCTGGTCCGGGACGGCCTGGTGGCGGTGGAGTCAACCGAACGCGCCGAGAACCGGCCGGAACGCACGACGTACCGCATCACCGACAGCGGGCGGGCGGCCCTGGGTGAGTGGCTGCGCGCCATGCTCTCCACCCCGACCCCGGAGTACCCGGAATTCCCGGCCGCCCTGTCCTTCCTGCCGAACCTCGCCCCCGCCGACGCCCTCGACGCGCTGACCACCCGCGCGGACCGGTTGGCGGAGCGGCTGACCGCACTCGACGAGGAGATCACCGAGGTCGGCCGGTTCCTGCCCCGATTGTTCGCGATCGAGTCGGAATACCAACGTCAGGTCGTCGCCGCGGAGCTGGCGTACGTCCGCACCCTGATCCAGGACCTGCGCGCCGAACGGATCACCTGGCCGTTCGTCGACGGCGCGCCGGTCTGGCCGGGCTGAACGAGGGCTCGGCCGCCGCGACGCCGTCGACCGAAGCCGGTCAGCTGAACAGCTCCCGGGACGGGAGGCCGACAAGGAACGCCGCAGATCAACGGCGGCGTGCACCGCTGTTCCGGTGGCACGAACTCACGCCCGGTGCCCGCGCGTCATGGCGGGCAGCGGTCGCGCCGGTTGGGCGGGGACCAGCGCGCCCAGCGGTGGCAGGGTCACCGTGACCACCAGCCCACCGCCGTTTCGCGGGTGGGCGTGCACGGCGCCGCCGTGCGCCTGGGCCACCGCGCGCACGATCGACAGGCCGAGCCCGAAACCGCGTCCGGCACCGGCCCGGTCGTCGGCGCCGCGGCGTTCGGCGGCCGGCCGGGGGCCGGCCAGGCGGTCGTGGTGCAGCCGCCGGAACGGCTGGAAGATGGTTTCGATCTCGTAGCTGGGCACCACCGGTCCGGTGTTGGCGACCACCAGGGTGGCCCAGCCGTTGACCAGGCCGGTGCTGACGTCGATCTCGCCGCCAGCCGGCAGGTTGTGCCGCACCGCGTTCTCCACCAGGTTCTGCGTCAGCCGCTCCAGCAGTACCGGGTCGCCGGCAGTGGCGGCGGACGCCAGTTGCCGGCGTACGGTCAGCTCCGGCGCACCGGCGGCCTGGTCGAGGACGTGCCGGGCGATCTCGGCGAGGTCCACCGGGGTACGGTCGACGACCTGCTGCTCGGAGTCGGCGAGGGTGAGCAACCCGTCGATGAGCCGTTCGTGGCGTTCGTTGATCGCCAGCAGCGTCTCGCCGAGCTGCCGGAGCTCGGCGGAGGCGCCCGGCCGGGACATCGCCACCTCCAGCAGCGACCGGTTGAGCGCCAGCGGCGTACGCAGCTCGTGCGACGCGTTCGCGACGAACCGCCGCTGGCCGTCGAAGGACCGGTCGAGCCGCTCCAGCATCAGGTCGAACGTGTCGGCCAGTTCCCGCACCTCGTCCCGGGGCCCCCGCAGCGCGATCCGCTCGTGCAGGCCCCGACCGGCGGCGCCGGCGGCGGCGATCCGGCGGGCGGTGCCGGTGATCTGGTGCAGCGGCTGCAACGCCCGCCCGGCGATCAACCAGCCGAAGCCGAGGGCGACCGCCGAGATCAGCAGCAGCGCCACCCCGCCCTGGGTGAGCAGGGACTCCAGCGCGGTCCGCTTCGCCTCGTCCTGGGCCTCCTGGATCAGGACCCGCACCTGCTCGGCCGCGCCGGAGGTGGGCAGCTTGCCGAACGGGTCCGCGTGAACGACCTGCGTCTTGACGTCTGCCAGCGGCTGGCGCATCCGCTGGTCGACCAGCACGTACGTGACGCCGAGCAGGACCACGCCGGCGAGCAGCAGGAGGCCGCCGTGGACCAGGGTCAGGCGGGCCCGGATGGTCAGTCGTTTCACCGGATCTGATACCCCACTCCCGGCACCGTCTCGACCACCTGTGGGTCGCCGAGCTTGCGGCGCAGCTTCATCACGGTCACCCGTACCACGTTGGTGAACGGGTCGATGTGCTCGTCCCAGGCCCGCTCCAGCAGTTCCTCGGCGGAGACCACCGTCCCGCCGGCCCGGACGAGTTCGGCGAGCACCGCGAACTCCTTGCGGGACAGCGCGACGTACCGGCCGTCGCGGTAGACCTCGCGCCGGGCCGGGTCGACCACGATGCCGGCGCGGCTGAGCTTCGGCGGGGCGGCCGGGCGGGCCCGCCGGGCCAGCGCGTGCACCCGGGCGGAGAGTTCGACCAGCGCGAACGGTTTGACCAGGTAGTCGTCGGCGCCGAGGGCCAGGCCGGCCACCCGTTCCCGGACGGCCGCGGCGGCGGTCAGCATCAGCACCCGCGTCTCGCCGCCGCTGTCCACCACCGCCCGGCAGACGTCGTCACCGTGCACCACCGGCAGGTCCCGATCGAGCACCACGACGTCGTAGTCGGTGATGCCGAGCCGTTCCAGCGCGGCGTCCCCGTCGTAGGCGACGTCCACCGCGAACGCTTCCCGGCGCAGCCACTCGGCGATGGAGTCGGCCAGCAGCGTCTCGTCCTCGACCACAAGCACTCGCACCCACCCATGGTGACGCGGCCGCGGATAACCACGGCGTTAACACCGACGGTTACGCCCCGGATACCGCCGCTGCGGTCGACTCGTCCGTATCGGCCGGCGATTCGCGCCGGCCCGGAGGAAGGAGTTGTGCGATGCGCCGACGAATGTCGGGCACACTGCTCGTCCTGCCCCTGCTGTGCGGGCTCGCGCTCGCTGGCTGCGCGCGTGCCGGTTCGGACGGGGAGCAGGTGGCCACGGCCGGCGGTGGTGCGGCCAGTGCCTCGCCCAGCGCCAGCGTCGTCCCGGTCAGCGACGAGGACCGGCAGCGCGAGTTCGCCAAGTGCATGCGGGAGAACGGGCTGCCGGACTTCCCGGACCCCGAGATCGCCGACGGGAAGGTCCGCATCCGCATGCCGGACGGAGCTGACAAGGCGAAGGGACAGGCGGCCATGGAGAAGTGCCGCAGCCTGATGCCCAATGGCGGCAAGGAGATCAAGCTCGACGCGGAGCAGGTGGAGAAGGTACGGCAGCTCGCCCGGTGCATGCGGGAGAACGGCGTGCCGGACTTCCCGGACCCGGGCCCGGACGGCGCCATCGAGCTCACCGGCGACGGCTTCGACCCGAAGAACCCGACGGTGCAGGCCGCGATGGAGAAGTGCCGGCAGGACGGCGCGCCGCTGCTGATGAAGAGGACACAGTGAGCGCGAGGAGTGAGCCGGATTTGCGAGCCCCGCAATCGCAAACAGAAGCAGCGCTCGTGAGCGCGAGTGAGCCGGGTTTGCAAGACCCGCAGCCGCGAACAGAAGCAGGCCCCGTGGGCGCCGGCGCCACCGCGCCGGCCGCCGGGTCCGCCGGGCGCGGCCGTCGCCGCCGGCGCGCGCGTACGCCGATCGTGGTCGCCTCCGCGGTGGTGGTCGCCGCCGCCGCGGGCGTGGCGGCCGCCATCGGGGTCGAGGGTCGCAGCGGGGGTACGCCGGCCAGCGGCGGGCTGCCACCGGCGACCGCCGAGGTCACCCGGCAGACGCTGGTCGACTCGGAGAGCTTCGACGGGGAACTCGGCTACGGCGCCACCCGCACCGCGACGCTGCGCACCGGCGGCACGATCACCGCGCTGGCCGCCACCGGCAGCCAGGTCAGCCGCGGCAAGCCGCTGTTCGCGGTCGACAACGCCGAGGTGCTGCTGCTGTACGGGCGGCTGCCGGCGTACCGGACGCTGGCGCCCGGCCTGTCCGGTGCCGACGTGCGGCAGTTCGAGGAGAACCTGAAGGCGCTCGGCTACTCCGGGTTCACCGTCGACGACGACTACACCTCGGCGACCGCGGACGCGGTGCGTCAGTGGCAGGACGACCTCGGCCTGCCCGAGACCGGCCGGGTCGAGCTGGGCCGGGTCGTCTACGCCGACGGCGCGGTCCGGGTGGACGGCCACGAGGCGGACCTCGGCGACCCGGCGCAGCCCGGCCAGGCGGTGCTCACCTACACCGGCACCGCCCGGGTGGTGACCGTCTCCCTCGACGTCGACGACGAGCGGCTGGCCAAGCGCGGCGCCAAGGTGAACGTCACGCTGCCCAACGGCAAGGACGTCGCCGGGACGGTCTCCGCCACGGAGACGGTGATCGACACCGGCACCGGCGGCGGGGCGGGCGGCCAGGGCGACCCGGAAACGAAGATCGAGGTCACCGTGACCGTGGCCGACCCGAAGGCGCTGACCGGTTTCGAGCAGGCCTCGGCCAAGGTGGCGTTCACCGCCGCCGAGCGCCGGGACGTGCTGACCGTGCCGGTCGCCGCGCTGCTGGCGCTTGCCGAGGGCGGCTACGGCGTGCAACTGGTCGAGGGCTCCACCACCCGGATCATCGCCGTCGAGACGGGGTTGTTCGCGTCCGGCCGGGTGGAGGTCTCCGGCACCGGGCTCGCCGAGGGGGCGACCGTGGGGATGCCGACGTGACCGGCGACGCGGTGGTGGAGCTGGCCGACGTGACCAAGTTCTACCCCGGCGGCGTACGAGCCCTCGACGGGGCGTCGTTGACCGTCCGGTACGGCGAGCTGGTCGCCATCGTCGGCCCGTCCGGGTCGGGCAAGTCCACCATGCTGCACCTGATCGGCACCCTGGACCGCCCCTCCACGGGCCGGGTACGCATCGACGGTCACGACGTGGCCGCCCTCGCCGACCGGCAGCTCTCCGCGCTCCGGTCGTCCCGGATCGGCTTCGTCTTCCAGCAGTTCCACCTGGCGCCGAACGTGCCGGTGCGGGACAACGTCGCCGACGGGCTGCTCTACGCGGGCGTACCTCTGCGGGAGCGGCGGCGGCGCGCGGAGGCCGCGCTGGACCGGGTGGGGCTGGGGCACCGGCTCGACCACCGGCCGCACGAACTATCCGGCGGCGAGCGGCAGCGGGTGGCGATCGCCCGGGCGGTGGTCGGTGCTCCCGCGCTGCTGCTGGCGGACGAACCGACCGGCAACCTGGACTCCGCGTCCGGTGCCGGGGTGCTGGCGCTGCTGCGCGACCTGCACGCGGCCGGGACCACCATCGTGGTGATCACCCACGACCTGGAGATCGCGGCCGGCCTGCCCCGCCGGGTGCAGATGCGCGACGGCCGGATCGTCGCCGACCACCGTCCCGTGGGAGTAGCAGCGTGAGCGCGCCGGTACGGCTGACGCCCGCCCGGCTGCGCCCGCGGGACGTCCTGCGGGTCGGCGGGGTCGGGCTGCGCACCCGGCCGCTGCGGGCCTTCCTGTCCGCGCTGGGCATCGCCATCGGTATCGCCGCCATGGTCGCGGTGGTCGGGATCTCCGCGTCGTCCCGGGCAGAGCTGGACCGCACCCTCGCCCAACTCGGCACCAACCTGCTCACGGTCAGCCCGGGCAACACGCTCTTCGGCGACAACGCGCAACTGCCGGAGGAGTCGGTGTCCATGATCGGGCGGATCGGGCCGGTGCGGGCGGTCGCCGCCACCGCGCTGCTGGCCGACACGAAGGTGTACCGCTCGGACCTGATCCCCCGCGGCGAGAGCGGCGGGATCGCGGCCCGGGCCGCCAGCCTGGAGCTGCGCGACACGGTCGGGCTGGAGATGGTCAGCGGCACCTGGCTGAACGCCGCCACCGCCCGCTACCCGGCGGTGGTGCTCGGCGCCGCCACGGCGCGGCGGCTCGGGATCGGCGCCGCCGGACCGGACGTGCAGGTCCAGCTCGGTGGACGCTTGTTCACCGTGGTGGGGATCCTGGCTGCCGCGCCGCTGGCCCCGGAGCTGGACCTGTCCGCGCTGGTCGGTTGGGACGCCGCGAGGTCGTACCTGGACTTCGACGGGCACCCGACCACCGTCTACACCCGCACCGCCGACACGGCGGTCGAGGCGGTACGCGCGGTGCTCGGCGCCACGGCGAACCCGGCGGCGCCGAACGAGGTGAAGGTGGCCCGCCCCTCCGACGCGCTCGCCGCGAAGCAGGCCACCGACGAGGCGTTCACCGGGTTACTGCTCGGACTCGGCGCGGTCGCCCTGCTGGTCGGGGGCGTCGGGGTGGCGAACACGATGGTCATCTCGGTGCTGGAACGGCGCCCGGAGATCGGCCTGCGCCGGTCGCTCGGCGCCACCCGCGGTCAGGTCCGCACCCAGTTCCTGGCCGAGTCGCTGCTGCTGTCCGCCCTCGGCGGGGTCGGCGGGGTGCTGCTGGGCGCCGGAGTCACCGCCGGTTACGCCCTCTCCCAGTCATGGCCGGCGGTGGTGCCGGCCTGGGCGGTGGCCGGCGGAGTCGGTGCCACCCTGCTGATCGGCGCCCTCGCCGGGCTCTACCCGGCGATCCGCGCCGCCCGGCTCGCCCCGACCGAGGCCCTCGCCACGCCCTGAGGAGCGCTCGCAAGATACTTGGCGGGTTGTGGTCGACCGAACGGCCACAACCCGCCAAGACCAGGTATGCGCTGTAATGGCCCGCCACCGAGGGCCATCAGGCCCAGCCGTGCCGCGCGGCGTGCCAGCCCAGCTGGATGCGCGTCGTCACTCCGGAAAGTGTCATGAGCGCTTGGATCCGGCGCTGAACGGTGCGCTTGGAGACACCGAGTTGGGTTGACACTGCTTGGTCGGTGAGGCCGACGAGGAGCAGCCGCAGAATCTGTGTGTCGAGCTGGTCGATGTCAGGGCCGGTCTGCCCATAGGGGCGGGCCGCCTGCCAGACGGCGTCAAACAGCGACTGCGCCAGCGCCGCGAGGCCGCCTCTGACGACGAGACTCGGATCCACGTCACCGCTCGCCGGGTTCAGCGGGAGCAGTGCGACCTCGCCGTCGACCACGACAAGCTTCGTCGGGAGCTCCTCGACGGTCCGCAGTATCGCGCCGCCCTGGAGGGACTCGTCGATGTTGGCGACGGCGTTCGGTGACGCGAGAAAGCCCTGGTCGATGACCGCCCGCAGGCGGATGCCGCGACCCAGCACGGTCGACTCCTTCGTCTCGGCCGGACCGACGGCTCGTGCCACACCGGTGACGAGTGTGTCGACGCGGGTTCGTGCCGCGAGCTGGAGCTGGACGTACCGGTTGCGAACAGTGTCGGGTCCCTCCACGACCTCGATGAGGTCGCCGGCCAGCTGGCTGAGCGACCCGGCGCGGTACTGCTCGACCAACTCGGCGACGGCGAGCTCGGCCCGGTGCAACCCGTCACGTCGGGCGGCCACTTCGGCGCCTAGTGCGAGTGCTGGAGGTGCGGGCACCCAGGCCCCGTCGTCGGGGCGGGAGCTGGCATAGCCCTTCTCCCGTAGCGCGGCCAGTGCGGCGGCCACCCGCTCACCCGACAGGTCGGCGACGATGACGATCTGCTCTCGGTCGCGCGCTATGCCGAGCGCGAGGAGGGCGCGGTACACGCCCTCCTCGTCTGAGGTGAATCCCAGCTCGCTCAGCGTCACAGTGGTCGACGCTCCTTCCCACCGGCCCCAGCTGGGGTCGACGGGCGTAAGCGTAGCGGCGTCGCTCACCGGATGAGCGTGACCTCGGGCGAAGTCCAGGACTCGGTCGACGGCGCCCCGTCGGCATCCCCACGTGCCTTGTCAAAGACGAGCCGGAGCCGGTAGGTGCCGGCTGGTGCGGGTGACCCGTCCGCCAAGGTGCCGTCCCACGACAGGAACGCAACGCCCGTGCCGGCGCCAGAGTTGCGGGTGACCCAGTGCTGGTCGACCGGGGTCGCTATGGCCCGGCCCTTGGTGTCGATGGCCTCGAGGCGGGCGCGCTCGAGCAGCGGGAAGCCGTGCGAGAGCATGACCCATGCCTTGTCGTTGGCTGTCGACGTGTCCGCGAGGTTGACCGTGGTTGGGACGCTCTTGCCGAAGCTGAAGTAGGCCGGCCGCAGCGCGGGGTTGTCCAGCGAAGGGTTGACCGCGGTAAACGTGGGGTTGATCGCCGATACCGCATCGAGGTCACCGGCGACACCTTGGTAGGGCACGCGCAGCGCCGGAAGGTCTGCCGCTACGGGTGTCAGGATGAGCCATCCCCCGTAGAGCGTTCCGGCCGGCACGTCCGCCGGCTCCGTCAGCTGCACGGCCGTCGTCACGGTCTCGCCAGGTGCCACGGTCAGGACCTGCACCCCGGGTCGCGCTGCGGGACCGGCCTCGGACGGCACCCAGGACCCCGTGTATGGCGGCATCGCAGAGATGGCTGCATCGTGGCCCAGGCGGTACGTCACAGGCGCGGACGTCGGGTTGTGAACGCTGATGGTCCTGACGCTCAGGCGACCCTCCGTGTCACCGAGTGGGAGCTCGGAGGGAGTGACGCTCGGCAGGCCGCGTTGCAGCTGTCCGATCGCGCGCGGTGCGTCGACGCGGCCGGCCCCCTGTTGCGCGAGCGGGTGGAGCCCTCGGTCCGGTGCCCCGGTGAGTCGGAGCGGTGTCGTCGTGTTCTGCAGGGCAGTGCGGATCGCGGCGGGGGTCGCCGTTGGCTGCGCCTGGCGCATCAGGGCCACCACGCCTGCGACGTGGGGTGTGGCCATGGAGGTGCCCGACATGATGCCGTAGGAACCGAGCCTAGGGGGCAGGGTGGAGAGGATGTAACCGCCGGGTGCCGCTAGGTCCGGCTTGAACTCCAGCTCGTTGCCGGGCCCCCACGACGAACTGGCATCCATGGTGCCCGCGAAGGTGGACGGCAGCGGCTCGTCGAAGTACGCACCCCACGTCAGGGCGGTGCCTGCTGGTGCGGCCTGGATCCGCCGGGCCGACGTGGCGGAGATGCCCACGAACGGGATGCTCGTGGTCCCGCAGCAGACGACGTTGTGGATGGCGTCCCCGCTGTTGTCCTCGTAGTACAGGGCCCCGACAGCACCGGCAGCCTCGGCGACTCGGACGATGTCCATCGCTCGGCAGGTGTAGCTCCCGGTGGCCCGCGTGAGCAGGGCTATCGTCCCGGTCAGGCTCCCTGAGGGGAGCGGGTCGCATGAGGCCGGGATCTGACGGACCGGGTAGGTCCCGCTCACCGGGGCAGCCGGCGCGTGGGACGTGTCAAGGTACGGGATGGGCCGACCGCCGTCGGCGAAATCGAATGCAAGGTAGGGGTACCGGTCGTTGTAGGTGCTGCCGACGCCGATGGCCAGGTCGGCCACAGCGGGGGACGACGCGTTGAACGGGCCCGCATAGCCATTGCCGATCGCGACGACGACCGGGGTTCCCGAAGCCACGAGGGTGTTGACTGCCTCCGCCAGGACGTGGTTGCTGCGCTTGCCGGTAAGCCCGAGGCTCATGCTCACGACGTCGACACCGTCAGTGGCGGCACGGTCGAGCGCCGCGAGCACCACAGCGTCGGTCGCCGGGTTCTTGTCGCCGAAGACCCGGTACGCGCGCAGCGCCGCATCGGGTGCGACGCCGACAAGATGTGCGTCGTTGCCCGCGATGATGCCTGCGACGTGCGTGCCGTGTCCGGCGGCCGGACCGAACTGGTCGTCGTAGGGGTCGGCGTCCTCGTCGGCGAAGTCGTAGCCACCAAGAACCTTGGCATTCGGGAAGCCGCCACCACCCAGGGCTGGATGGTCGTAGGCGACGCCTGAGTCGATGACACCGACGGTGACGCCTGTGCCGGTCCAGCCCTCGTCATGGGCGGTGGGCACGCCCGTCAGGTTCGTGGCGGTCACGGTCTCACGACCGGGCCGGTCCTTTGTGGCTGAGGCCGCCACGAGTGAGTCGACCGCGTCGGCGGTGAGCGCCGTCGGCACGGCCGGCATGTCCAGAGCCGACGGCTCGACGACCGACGCGACGCCGGGCAGGGCCGCCAGCGCGGCGAGGTCGTCCGGGTCGACGTCGACCACGACCGCGTTGGCGACATCGGTGACTCGGCTCTTTACCGTCAGGGCGACCCCTCGGCCGCGTGCCTCGCGGACGACTCCGTCCTGTTGCGCGCGAAGGTTCGCCCGCGCACTCGCGCGGCCCGACGGAGCCGCCCTGATTGCAGGAGCGCCTGAAAGCACGAGGATTCGCGCCGCCGTCGCGAGATCGCCAGCGCCTGACGCGGGCGCCGGGGGCACGGCGGACGCGACACCACCGATCAAGAGGCTGGAGGCCGCCGCGACGGCGAGGGCCATGCAGGAGGGCAGAGGTCTCATGCCGAGCATCAAAGGTGAGCCGCCCGAACCGGGTCAACGGATCTGCGTGGCGCCAACGCGCCATGGCGGCAAGACGACGTAGTGGCAGGTCAGACGCCCGTCTGTGGGGCGGTTGGTGCGGCGGTGGCGGGCGGTGCCGCGCCGACGGGAGACCCCGGCCGCCATGGCCTGCGAGTAGGTAAATGGTCGATGGAAGATCTCGCAAGACCTCCCGTCCGGCTGCCGACTCGCCCGCTGAACCCACGGGAGAAACCCCTTACACCTCCGGCGTAGCTGTAGCGGATTTCTCCCGCGTGGCCGGCAGCAACGCCGCAACCCACCAACCCGCGCCCCTGCGGCAACCACTTGAACGTCATTCAAGTGGTTGCTATCTTCGCCACATGGCCCCCTCCAGCGCCGACCCGTCCTCCACTCCCGGTGCCGGACCCGCTCCGCTCGACGCCGCCACCGCCGTGCGCGAAATCCGACGCGTCACTCGTCGGGTGCGCGCGAGCCTCTGGCGGGAAGTCCTCCAATGGCTGTTGATTGCCGGGTACATCCCCAGTTACCTGCTCATCCAGCACCTGCATCCCGAGTATTCGAACGGGATGGTGATTGCTGCGATTGTGATGTGTGTGCCGCTGGCCGTCCTCCAAGCGCGCACCGGTGCGTTCAGTCGGGGTGCCACCCGCCGAGACAAGGTGATCGGCTGGATCTGGATACCCCTCTTCTGCGGCGCCCTTGCCGCGCTGGACCGGCTGCCCCCGGGCCTGTCACCATGGGTGATGATCATCGCGATCGTGCCGGGTCTGCCACCGCTCCTAGCTGCGGCGTGGGTACTGCGCCGATGACCGACCAGGGCAGCCACCCACGTCACGGCCTCGTCGATGTCATCCACGCCCCGGTCCGGTTGTCGATCGTCGCCGCGCTCGCCGGGCTGGAGAAGGCGGAGTTCCGATTCCTCCGCGACACCATCGAGGTCAGCGATTCGCTGCTGTCCAAGCACCTGACCACCTTGGAAGCGGCCGGATACGTGCAGATCGTCAAGGCCGGCGTGGGGCGCCGACCGCGAACCTGGGTGAGTTTGACCCCCGCCGGCCGGACCGCCTTCACCGCCTACACCGAATCGCTGAAGAAGATCATCAACACCGGCGACTGAGCCGACCAGCGTCACGCTACTGCTCGGGTCGTCTCCTCCTCGGCCCATCTGCCGGTACCGGCGGTGGCGGTCGCCGCGATCGGCCTGCGCGCCTCCCGCGACGCCGTTATGGTCAACGCGTGATCAATGGTGCTCATGTGATCATTTACAGCCGCGACCCGGAGGGGGACCGGGCCTTCTTCCGGGACACGCTCGGCTATCACCATGTCGACGCCGGCCACGGTTGGCTCATCTTCCGGCTGCCGCCGGCCGAGCTCGCCCTGCACCCGACCGACGGCGAGCCGGCGCACGAGCTGTTTCTGATGTGCGACGACGTCGAGGCGACCATGGCCGAGCTGGCGGCGAAGGGCGTCGAGTTCACGATCCCGCTCACCGAGGAGCGGTGGGGGCTGCGCACCGCGCTGCGGTTGCCCGGCGGTGGGGAGCTCGGCCTCTACGAGCCGCGCCACCCGGTCACCATCTGAGGCCCGCGCGGCGACCACGCCGCCGCGTCGACCGCCAGGTCACGGCGCCGACCCGGGCGCGCGGGTCAACGCGACGAAACTCGACGCGTATGTGCCCGGGCGCGCCGGGCCGCGGGCACGTGCCGGTGACCTGCGGCCGGGCGACGGCGGCTGCGGCGCGGCCGGTCAGCCGGGTGGCCGACCGCTGGTCAGGCGCTGACCGTCAGGACCCCACGGTCTGGGGCGTGCGGGTCAGGCCCCGTCCCTTCATCACGTGCTGGAGCAGCGTGATGAGCACGTCCTTGCTGGACTCCCGCTTGCGGGCGTCGCACAGCATGACCGGCACGTCCGGGTCGAGGTTCAACGCCATCTGCACCTCTTCGAGGCTGTATTGCCGGGCACCGTCGAAGCAGTTCACCGCGACGATGAACGGCAGGCCCTGGCTCTCGAAGTAGTCGATGGACGGGAAGCAGTCGGCCAGGCGTCGGGTGTCGGCGAGCACCACCGCGCCGAGGGCGCCGAGGGCCAGCTCGTCCCAGAGGAACCAGAAGCGGTCCTGTCCCGGGGTGCCGAACAGGTAGAGCACGAGATCCTCGCCGAAGGTGATCCGGCCGAAGTCCATCGCCACCGTGGTGGTGGACTTCGCCTCCACGCCGGTGAGGTCGTCGACGCCGACGCCCCGCTCGGAGAGCACCTCCTCGGTGCGCAGCGGCTGGGTTTCGCTGACCGCTGCGACGAGGGTGGTCTTGCCGACGCCGAAGCCCCCCGCGATGAGGATCTTGAGGGCGGTGGGCAGGATCGTCCGATCCTCCCGGTCAGAGTTCTCGTAGTCCATGAATGAGCGCCTCGAATACGCTGTCGTCGGGGAGAGTGGCGGGCGGACGGGGTTCGGACACGTGCACAAGCTGGCGGGCGACCAGGTCGTCGAGCAGGACGCGGACCGTGCCGAGCGGCAGGTGCAGGTGCGCGGCGACCTCTGCCAGCGCGAGGGGCCGCTGGCACAGCTCGATGATCCGCGCGTGCTCCGGCACCAGTCCGACGTCGAGGGGCGGGGTCGCCCGAGCCGCGGTCACGAGTGAGATCACGTTGAAGCCGTTCCTCGGTCTGGCCCGGCCGCGGGTCATGGCGTAGGGCCGGACCACGGGTCCGGCCTCGTCATCGACCCACAGCGGTTCGGCGTCAGGCCTCGTCATGGGCGCCTCTACTTCCCGGACAACTGGACGGTGGCTCGGGCGGGGGCGGCGAGGAACTTGCCGGCCCGTTGAACGATCATGGCCATCTCGTAGGCGACGAGCCCGACGTCGGCGTCCTCGGCCGCGAGAACGGCCAGGCAGGCACCGTGACCAGCCGCGGTGACGAACAGGAACGACGACTGCATCTCGATGACGGTCTGGCGCACGGGTCCGCCACCGAAGCGGCGTCCGGCGCCCTTGGCGAGGCTCTGGATCCCGGAGGCGATCGCCGCCAGTTGCTCCGCGTCGTCGCGGCTGAGCCCGGCGGAGGACGCCATCAGGAGGCCGTCCACCGAGAGCACGACGGCATGCTGGGTCTGCTTGACACGTCCGACCAGGTCGTCGAGCAGCCAGGCCAGATCGGACCTCGAAGAGTTCTGCTGCTGCACGTGCTCGTTCCTCTTTCTACCGATCGGTTCCGGCCGTCGGTGAATCGTCAGCGGCCGGGGACTGTGCGTCTTCGTCGTCGAGCAGACGCGCGTCGTCGCGTCCGCGACGTGTGCCGCTCTGGTAGCGGCTCATCATCTGGCGGATCTGTTCCGGCGACCGGCCCGAGTCCGGCTCGGCGGGCGCCTCGTCGGCCGGTTCGGCGTCGGCCCGCAGTTGTGGCGCGAGGCTCGCCTGCCGGACTCGCACCGGCAGTCCCTGCGGGGTCCGGTCCGCGGCGGGCCGGGGGCGCGGCACGGGCGGGGCCTCCGCGCGGCCCGGCTCGGCAACGGGTGCCGCGTCCTCGACGGGTGCGGCGTCCGCAGCGGCCGGGCGCATCGGCTCCCGCGTGCCGACGGCCGGCAGCTCCAGGGTGGGCTGGCGGGCCGGCGGGGGCTCGGTCACCGCGACGGCCCCCCGCCGTTCCGCGGCGGCGGGCCCGCCGCCGCCGGGGGTCACGGCGGGCTCGCCGGCGGACGGACCGCCGGCCCGGCCGGGTCCGGCGGTGAGGGCTTCGGCGCTGGTCACCAGCTCCATCGGGATGAGCACGACGGCGGTGGTGCCGCCGTACGGCGAGGTCTTGAGGTTGACGCTGAGGTCGTGCCGCTGGGCGAGGTGGCTCACCACGAACAGGCCCAGTTGGTTGGCGTTGGCCAGGTTGAACTCGGTGGGGTTGGCGATGCGGTCGTTGGCCTCGGCGAGTTCCTCCTCGCTCATGCCCAGGCCGCGGTCCTCGACCTCGATGACGAAGCCGCGCGCCACCAGCTGTCCCCGTACCTCCACCTCGGTGTTCGGCGGCGAGAAGGACAGGGCGTTCTCGATGAGTTCGGCGAGCAGGTGGATGACGTCACCGGCGGCCCGGCCGGTGAGGCCGACGGAGCCGAACGGCAGCACGTTCACCCGCGTGTAGTCCTCCACCTCCTGCGTCGCCGCGCGCGCCACGTCGATCATGGGCACGTCTCGGCGCCAGGCGCGTCCGGGCGCCGCGCCGGACAGCACGATGAGGTTCTCGGCGTTGCGCCGCATACGGGTGGCGAGGTGGTCGACGCGGAACAGGTCTTCCAGCTCGTCGGCGTCGTGCTCGCGGCGCTCCATCGCGTCGAGCAGGGTCACCTGGCGGTGGACGAGGCCCTGCGTACGCCGGGCGAGGCTGAGGAAGACGTCGCGCACGTTGCGCCGCAGCTCCGCCTGTTCCACGGCGGTGCGGATGGCCGTCTCCTGGACCCGGTTGAACGCCTGGCCGACCTGCCCGATCTCGTCGGAGCCGAAGTCCAGCGGTGGTGCTTCGACGGCGACGTCGACGTTCTCGCCGTGGCCGAGTCGTTCGACCACGCTGGGCAGCCGCTCGTCGGCGAGCTGGTGGGCGGCGTCGCGGAGCCGCTGCAGCTGGGCCATCAGGGCCCGGGCGGTGGTGATGGAGACGACGATCGACGCGATGACTGCGAGCAGACCCAGACCGGCGGCCAGGATCAGGCGGACGACCACCCACACGCCGACCGGCACGGCCCGGTCCACGACGGCGTCACCGGCGTCGAGCACCATGTTCTGCAGCTCGGTCAGGGCGGTGTTGGAGACCCTGTCCCACTCCCCCGGGGCGACGGTCGGCCTGGTCTGCTTGCGGTCGCCGGACATGATCCGGTCCTCGAGGCGGCGCAGGTTGTCGAACGCCGAGCTGGTGATCACCTGGCGGAACTGCGACTGGTCAGGTTGGCGCAGCTGGGTCACCACCTGACCGGCCAGGTACCGCTGCACGGAGGCGAGCTGGGTGAACTGGATCTGCTCCGCGGCGGTGATCCGGCCGGCGGCCAGTGCGCCCGACAGGAGCGCGTCCTCCTGCGAGATCAGTTCCCGGACCCGGTACAGCTCGATCAGGTGCCGGGTGTCCTCCTGGATGTCCGGGTCGTCGAGGCTGCCGACGGCGTCGTAGAGCTGGAACAGCGACTCGATCAGCGCGGTGTAGGAAGCGGCGGTGCTCGCCCGGTCGAGGGACCGGGCGTCGATGGACTTGCGGATGGACGTCAGCCCGTCCAGCGCGGCGATCGTCGCGTCCACGTGCTGTTCGGCGGCTGCGTCGCTGGCCAGCCGGGCCCGCCAGCTGCGGGCCGTGGCCTTGAAGGCGTTGGCGTCCTCGTCGACGGTGCGGCGGGCGGCGTCGAGCGCCTCCCGCCGCGCGGCCGTGGGCTCACCGAGGTAGGCGACGGCGAGGCGTCGCTCCACTTGCAACTCGAGGAGGAGGGGCTCGCTCGGGGAGACGATCTGGCTGTCGACCGTCTGCACGCCCAGCAGGTTCACCCCTTCCCGCAGGGTCACCCAGGCCGCGAATGACCAGAGGGCGACGAGTGAGGCGAGGAGAGCAATAACCTTGAGCCGCAAATTGGCGCTGCGAGGCCGCATTTAACCGTCCCATGCCGGGCATTGAGAACTTGCCGGCGGGGCATGCCGAACAAGCCAAAGTCGTGTACGCAGACCGACGAACGCTAGCAGTTGTCGGACTATTGACTCAAGACCGCAACAAAAGGCGACCTTTGCTGCGCCGGGCACGGAACCGACCCGTGCCGCGAGGGAGGTCGCATCCGCGCAGGTGGCCGCCGATGCGTCAGGCATATGCGGACTGCCGCGTCGGGTCGACATCCACTGTGGTCCGGGCCAACTGCTGTGCGGCGAGCACCGCGGCGCCCACGATCAGCGTCGGCCGGTACAGGTCCTTGTCGTGCCACAGCGCCGGGCCCTCCCGGTGGCCGTGCGCGGTCAGGAAGGCGTAGCCACGGCGGATGGCGTCGGTCGCGCCCGGCCGTTGCCGGCCGACGGCGACGAGGAGCTGCACGGCGTACGCGGTTTCCTCGGCGGTGCCTTCCCAGCGGCCCCACGAGCCGTCGGACCGCTGCGTCGCGAGCACCCAGTCGACGGCGCGCGGGAGCGCCTCCGCCGCCGTGGTCGGCGGGCCGGACTCGGACAGGGCGAGGGCACAGGAGACGGTGGCGTAGTAGGGCGAGGCGTGCCAGCGGTCCCGCCAGCTGCCGTCCGGCTCCTGGCGCTCCCGCAAGGCCGCCGCCACCCGCCGCGCGGCCTCGCGGTACCGGGCCGGGGCACCGGGCCGGCTGCGCAGGTGCTGGCCGAGCGCGTCGAGCACGTGCGCGTTGGTGGTGAGGGAGAAGCCGTCCTCCCCCGGCCAGGTGCAGAACCCGTCCGGGGTTTCGTAGCGCCAGAGGCATTCCAGGTCGGTGGGCACGCCGAGCTGCGCGAGGGCGTACAGGGTGACCGAGGTCGTGTCGGCGTCCGCCGGCAGGCCCGGGCCCGCGGGTGTGCCGGCGGCGGTCAGATCCGCCGTCAGGCTGCCGACGAGGTCCGGGGAGGCGGGTACGGCGATGCCGGCGCGGGTGAGGGTGCCGACGACCCAGGCGCGTTCGAACACCGTGATCGGTGTCGCGCAGGGCACCGATCCGCTGCGGAGGTCGACGATGGACTCCAGGTAGCGCCGGGAGTCGTGGTGGTCGTCTTCCGCCTCGGGGTCCAGCCAGGCCACGGTGGCCGCCGGGGAGGCGCCGATGAGACCCGGCGGCAGCGGCCGTACGCCATGGGCCTGCCGGGCCTTCGGGCCGATGACCTCCAGGGCGTGCAGCAGCTTCTCGGGCACCGGCTTCCCGGCGGCCACGAGGGCCCGGACGGCGGCCAGCCGCCCGTCGTCGATGCCGCTTGGCAGGTCGAGGTGGGCGCGCCGGTGCGGCGGCCCGGCGTCGGCCCGCGACAGGTGCTCGTTGATCGCGGCGGTGAGTGCCGGCACGATGAGGTCGACCGCCGGCGTGTCGGGGATCCGCTGCCCGGCTTCGAGCCACCGGGTGAGGGCCCGCAGTCCACGATCGACGGCCCGGAGCACCGCGTCGGTCTGCGGGAACGTGTGCCGGACGGTGAGCAGCGCTTCGGTGGCGCTCAGGGTCGGCACCAGCGCGTACCCCTCCGGCGGGCCCCACCCGCCGTCGGGCCGTTGGCTGCGCAGCAGGTAGTGCACCCGCTCGGCATGCCCGGCGAGCCACGGGGCCAGGCTCACCAGCCGCGCCGTCTCGTACAGGGATGGGGAGACCTGCCCGGCGGGTTGGCGCATCATCGACGCGATCAGGTGGCCGGCGGCAGCGCCCGGGTGACCGGCGGGGTCGGCGTGCTGCCGTTCTCTGGTGCCCTGGTCAGTGCTCAAGGCTGCCCCAGAAGTCGGTGGCGTGGTAGAAGCCGGTGGTGAAGCCGATCTCCCGGCTCAGGTAGGTCGCCTGCTGCGGGCAGGTGTCGGCCAGGGTGGCCAGCAGGTCGCGGCAGTCGGCGATCCGGGCGGTGACCTGCCGGGCGATCTCGTCCCGGTCGACGCCGAGCAGGAGGGCGTTCAGGTCGCCGGACTTCACGTCCCGTTCGTAGCTGGCCAGGTCGTTGACCAGCCGTAGGATCTGCTGCACCTCCCGGCTCGCCGCGGTGAGCTCGGGGAGGTGGTTCACGGTCTGCTCGTCGCCGGTGGCGATCCAGTGGGACACGTTGACGAAGGTCGCCCCGTAGTTGTCGGCGTTGGCCAGATAGTCGGAAAAGGTGGGCAGCTGCGTCGGGTCGGCCGCGCGGGCGGCGTTCCACCGCCATTCCCGGGCGTCGGCGGTGAGCATCCGGCGGACCTCCTCGCGCCACAGCGGCTGCGCCTGCGCGAACGCCGCCACGGTGGCCAGCTCGTCGCGGATCTCGGCGAGGAACTGGCCGAGCTCGTCGTCGACGGCGGGCGTGGCGCCGTCGGCGACCGCCAGGCAGGCGTTGACGGTCGAGGTGACCTCCTCGAGCGAGGTCGCCCCGTTGTCGATCCGCCAGTCCTCCGCGGTGACCCAGAGGGAGGCACGGTTGGCGATCCGGAGCTGCGGCGCGGTGCACCAGGGGGCGATGAACGCCGTGGACAGCGCCAGCGCGCTGAGCATGGCGTCGTCGACCGGCGGGTTGGGGAACAGGCGGGGATACACCGCGACGCGCTGCTGCAGGTCACGTTGCCCGCGGGCGGCGAGCGCGCAGATGCGTCCCTGCTCGGAGGCCGCCGCGAGGGCGTCGCTGAGGTCGTGTGGAGCCACGGGGGGTGCTCCTATCGGGTGGCGGAACGTTCGAGGGGCTTCAAGATCATTTCTACCCGGCGTGCGGGGCGCAGCGAGGCGGCCACCCGGGTGCCCGGGATCGTGGCGTCGGTGAGGTCGAACCGGAACCTGCTCAGCAGGGTCGCCACGATCAGGATCGCCTCCAGATTGAACAGATGTTCGCCGAGGCAGCGGTGCATCCCCACGCCGAACGGGTAGTGGGCGTAGCGGTGGCGTCCTTCGGCGGCGGCCCGGCCGGGGGCGAAGCGCTCAGGGTCGAACACCTCGGCGCCGGGCCCCCACCAGGCGGCCATCCGCTGGGTGGCGTACGGGGAGACGATGACGGTGGCGCCCTTGTTGATCCGCACCCCGCCGAGGACGTCGTCGGCCGCCGCGCGGCGGGGCAGGATCCAGCCCGCGGGATAGAGCCGGAGCAGTTCCTCCAGGACCATCCTGGTGTACGTCAGCTCCGGCAGGTGCTCGGCGCTGACCGGCCCGGCGCCCACCACGCGGTCGATCTCGTCGTAGAGCCGGGCGGCGACGTCCGGGTGGTTGGCGAGTACCGGCCACAGCCAGGTGAGCACCACGTAACTGGTTTCGGTGGTGACGGCGACCATGGACACCAGGTCGTCGCGCATCTGCTTCTCGCTCAGGCCGTGGCCGTCCTCGGTCCGGGCTCGGGCCAGAGTGGACAGGACGTCGTCCCCGTCGCTCGGCTGGCGCAGCGCGTCGCGCAGCACCGGCAGGAGGATGTCGTCGATGGCCTGCACGGCGCCTCGGAAGCGGCGGTCGCCGGGCAGCGGAACCCACCACGGCACGAACGGCGCCAGGAGCCGAGGCGCCATGGCGGTGACGATGGTCTCCTGCGCCGCCATGATCCGCAGCGCTTCGTCCACGCTGATCCGGTCGGCGAAGAACACCCTCATGATGGCGCTGCAGACGATCCTGGACAGCTCGGTGCCGACGTCGATCGGCGTGCCCGCGGCGGCCGACTCGTCGAGCCGGTCGGCGGCCGTGTCGATGGCCTCGGCCATGGTGCCGACCATGGCGTTGATGCGGGACGGCCGGAACAGCGGCGCGAGGGTACGTCGGCTCGCCGCCCAGGTCTCGCCCTCGGCGAGGATGCCGTCACCGACGAGCTTGCGGACCGAGCGCCAGAGGGCGGTGTCGTCGCCGCGCGGATAGATGGCCGCCTTCTCGTGCAGCACTTCCTGCACGTGGGCGGGGTTGGTGACGAGGTACGGACGGGAGACGCCGAGCGCCACCCGCACCACGTGCCCATTGGACTCGTTGCCGAGGTCGACGAGGGCCCGATGGGCGTCCCGGACCACCGACGGGAGCGCCCTGCGCAGGGGTACGGTTCTGGCCCGCGATCCGGACATGGCGCTAGACATCGGGAACCTCCACAACGCCCTCCCCCACCCCGGTGCCGGAGCCTTGTTGACTGGCGACTCAAAACCCAATCGCGGCCAAGTGTCCTCTGTGCAACCACCGGGATGCAATGTGTGACCGGGTTCACTATCGTGATCATTCGATGGCCGGCCGGGCCCCGCTCGACGTTTGCCCTGGTGGACGGGGGCGGCCGGCCCAGCGCCCGCCAGGGCGCAGCGGCCCGACGGCGGACTGCGGCGAGAAAACCGGCGGGCCGCCGGTGAACGCACACCACGGACGCGCGGCGGCTCAGCGCGGCGGTGTCAGCGGCAGCTCCTGCCGGAACGCCCGCGGAGGCTGGCCGTAGGTGGCGCGGAACAGCCGGCTGAAGTGGGCCTTGTCGGGGAACCCCCAGCGGGCGGCGATCACGGAGATGGGCTCGGCGCGGAGCAGGGGGTTGGCCAGGTCGCGGCGGCATCGCTCCAGACGGCGGCGGCGGATCAACTCCGCGACGCTCGTCTCCTCGCCGGCGAACATCCGGTGCAACGTCCGCAGGGAGATGTGGTGCGCGGCCGCGACGGTGCGCGGACTCAGCTCCGGATCACCCAGGTTGCGGTCGATGAAGGCCTTGATCTGCACGTGCAGCGCGTGCTGTTGCACGTCCGCCGGCAGCGCGTCGTCGGCGTCGAGCTGCTGCGCGAGCGTCGCGGCGATGAGGTCGAGGAGGATGCTGCTCAGCCGGTCGGCGTCCGCCGCGGTGTACTGCTCCGGATGCTGGGCGATCTGCCGGAGGAACTGCGCGAGCAGGGCGCCCATCCCCGTCGACCCGCAGATGCTACCCGCGAGCAGCTTGCTCACCTTGTCGGTCGGCAGGGGCAGCAGCGTATGCGGGATGTTCACGGTGATGCTGTTGAGCGTCTCCCCCGGCGGGGCATCCTGGCGCACCTCGAACGGCCGCGAGTAGTCCAGCAGGGTGAACTCGGCGCCGCGAACCACCGCCTCCTGGCGGTGCTGCCGCACCGCGCCGTACCCGGTGCGGGTCAACGCCAGCTGGTAGTTCTCCGGATCGGCCTGGCGGATGAGCTTCGCGGTCCTCGCCATCGCCAGCGAGGGATAGGTGAAGTCGATGAGCCGGAGCTTGCCGAGCTCCATCGACCGGGCGTGGGCGTCGAAGCTGGCCGTGTGCGGGCTGGAGATCAGCGCGGGCGCGACGCTCTCGACCACCTCCAGCCACAACCCGAACCGATCCGAGGGCGGCAGGACGCGGGTGTCGAAGACATGGACCGGGAGCATCGCGATCACCTCCCGCCTCGCCGGCGTCACCTGAAAGATCACAATTGTATCGATGGTCGGGCCACAGGTGAGCGTCCTCTCGCTCCGCGTACCAGGTCAAGCGGTGCTGGCTCTCCTGCGGCGGGGGCCGTCAGCTGTGCGCCGAGGAGGGCCGGGCGATGGCCGCCAGTTGGGCGCGTGAGGTGACACCGAGTTTGGGGAACGCCTTGTAGAGGTGGTAGCCGACGGTCCGCGGGCTGAGGAACAGCTGCGCGGCGATGTCGCGGTTGGAGGCGCCACCGGCGGCCAGCCGTACGACCTGGCGTTCCTGGGGGGTGAGCACGCTCAGCGGATCGCCCGCCTTGCGCGGCGCCGCTGGCACGTCCCCGGTCGCGCGCAGCTCGGCGCGCGCCCGGTCGGCCCACAGCCCCGAACCGAGTCGGTCGAAGATCTCCAGAGCGCCGCGCAACTGTAGGCGGGCGTCCGACCGCCGCCGCGCCCGGCGCAGCCACTCGCCGTAGGCGAGCCGCGTCCTCGCCAGCTCGTACGGCTGGGTGTCGTCGTGGAGTTGCACGGCCCGCGCGAAATGCGGTTCGTTCTCCTCGACGAGTGCCCGGCAGCGCAGGGCGATCGCGTCCGACGACGGCTGACGGACGTGCCGTGCCCAGGCCAGGTAGCGGGCGAGCGGCTCCGCTGCTTGCGCCGGCTGGCCGCTGCGGACAGCTGCCTCGATCTGGTCCGGGGCGGACAGCACGGCGATGCTGGTGACCGGGATGGCCTGCAGCTGCGCGAGGGCGGCGTCCGGACGGCCCAGGCCGAGGTCGAGCAGGCCCAGGGCCCAACGCCCGATGGCCGCCGCGAGCACCATTCCCTGCTTGTCGGCTCGCGTCACGCCCGCTTCGGCCTTCGCCCGGCATCCCTGCGCATCCGCGAGGTGCGCGAGCACCCAGGCGAGGGAGCAGGTGAGGTGGCTGATCCGGTGTTCGTGGCCCAGGTCCGTCGCCAGCCGCAACCCGGCGTTGAGGGTTGCCGCGGCCTCGCCGTACCGGCCGAGCCACCCCTGCGCGAACCCATGGTCCTGGAGGGCGTTGGCGAGCCAGCCGATCATCCCGTTCTGCTGGCAGTCCGCCATGACGCCGCCGGTGATCGCCTCGCTGAGGGCGGCTCGGCCCAGTGCGAGACACAGCGAGGCGGTGAAGGTCAGTCCGGGCACCCCCAGCCCGGCGTTCTGGTGTGCGTCCACCGCCTCAGCCATGAGCGTGATCCCACCGCCGATGTCACCGCCCAGCAGGCGGGTCAGCCCGAGCGCCCCGGTGACCAGCGGCGAATCGATCCGGGGGAGGTCGCGGAGGCTGGCGGCGGCCTCCTCCGCCAGTTGGGTGTCGCCGGCGAACCAGGCACAGCGGATGGCCTCCACCAGCAGCCAGGTGGCCCGCTCTGCGGATCGGGCCGCCAGGCGAGGGACGCCGTCCATGATGATCCGGCCCGCCGCGAGCGGTGTGCCCAACTCGAATTCGCGGTGGGCGCGTACCTGGATCAGCGCGGCGATCATGTCCGGGTCGTCCACGTCGGGCGTGGCGCGGTCGGCGAGCGCGGCGGCCCGGTCCATCAGTCCGGCGTCACTTGCGGCCAGCGCGGCGGCGGCGAGTCGTCCGGATCGGCGTACCGGATCGGCGGTGAGCTCGGCGGCCCGCTCGTAGGCGGCCGCGATCGCGGCGTGGCCGCCGCGGGTCCGGGCCCGTTCCGCCGCTTCCGCCAACTCCCGTGCGATGTCCTCGTCGGGACCGAGCGCGGCGGCGGCCAGATGCCACGCCCGCCGGTCGGCCGCGTCGACGGCCGGCGAGCTGGTGAGGGAGTCGGCAAGGGCCCGGTGTACGGCGAGGCGCCGGGTGGCCGGAGCGCTCTGGTAGGCGGCGGCCCGGATCAGGGGATGGCGGAAACCGACTGCGGTTCCCCTGATCTCGATCAGCCGGCTCCGTTCGGCCGCGCCCAGCCCGTCGAGCGTGGCGCCCGCGGCGACCAGCGTCGCCAGCTCACCGGAGCCGTCCGCCGCCGCGATCAGCAGCGCGGTTCGCGCGGGCTCGGGGAGCGCGGCGATCTGTGCCTGGAAGGCCTCCTGGACGCGATCGGCGACGGGCATCGCACCGACCGGTGACAGCCGTCCGGCCCGCTGCTCGGCGCTGAGTGCGGCGGGCAGTTCGATGAGCGCCAGCGGGTTGCCGTCCGATTCGTCGATGAGGCGCTCTCGTACCTGCGGTGGGAGGTCGGCGGGGAGCAGGGCGGCGGCGGCCGCGCGGTCCAGCCCGCCCAGCCGCAGCTCGGGCAGGCCCACGGCGGGAAAGCCCGCGCGGGCGGCGAAGATCATGACGACGCCTTCGGCCTCGAGGCGGCGGGCGGCGAACATCAGCGCGTCGAGGGACGCTTCGTCGGCCCACTGCGCGTCGTCGATGAGGCAGAGTAGCGCGCCGTCCCCGGCGAGCTCGGTGAGCAGGCTCAGCGTGGCCAGCCCGACCAGGAACCGGCTCTCCGGAGCGGTGTCGCCCAGTCCCAGGGCGGCGTTGAGCGCGGTGGCCTGCGCGTCGGGCAGGGTGTGGATCCGGTCGAGTCCGGTGCGCAGGAGCAGGTGGAGTGCGGCGAAGGGCAACGTGGCCTCGGACTCGACACCGACGCCGCGCAACACCCGCGTGCCCTCGGCCAGGGCGGCGGCATGGTCCAGGAGCGCGGACTTGCCGATCCCCGCCGGGCCGCGGATGACCAGGGATGCGCTCCGGCCGCTCCTGGCCTGCGCCAGGAGCCGCTCGATCGTCGCCTGCTCCCCAGCTCGTCCGTGCAGCACGGTCAGGAAGCTACCGTCACGATGACTGATTCGGCTTGGCCTGGACCTCCGTAGCTTCGTGATCATCCGCACGGCAGTACTACGAAGGGACCGAGATGACCGCCGTCGCCAGCACCGCCCGCCCCGCCGCCGACGCCAAGCTGCTCCGCTTCGCCCTGAAGCAGGACGCGATCGGCTCGGGCGCCAACGGAGTCGTCTACGTCGTCGTCGCGGCGATCTTCGGGGAGCTGTTCGGCCTCCCCGCCGCCTTCCTCTACCCGATCGGTGTGTTCCTGGTCGCCTGGGCCGCCACGCTGTTCCTGCTCGCCGCGCGGCCGGCGGTGAGCAGGGCCGCGGTGGGCGCCGTGATGGCGGTCAACATCGCCTGGGTGGTCGCGAGCGTCGAACTGCTCGTCGCCGGTTGGTTCCCGCTGACCGGCCTCGGCACCGCGCTGGTGATCGTCCAGGCGGTGGTGGTGGCCGGCTTCACGGTCCTGCAGTTCGCCGGCCTGCGCAAGGCCGGGTGAACTCGTCGCGGTCCGATCGGCGCCCGCCCCGGCAGGAGCGGGCGCCGAGGCACGTCGGCCGGGTCAGTGCTCCCGGGCCGGGGTGGCGATGCCCTCCTCGATCGCCAGCCGGGTCAGCTCCGGCCGCCTTCGGCGCCCGGTCTTCTCCCGGATCCGGTCCAGGTGGGAGCGGACCGTGCGGACGCTGATCGCCAGCGCCTCCGCGATGTCCTGATCCCGCTCGCCGGCCGCCAGCAGCGACAGCACCTGGCGTTCCCGGTCGGACAGCGGCACCCGGTACAGCGGTTGCCGGCTGCGGGACGAGTCCAGCAGGATCGAGGCCAGGGTCGGTGACACGTACGTGTTGCCGGCTGCTATCTCCCGCACCGCCCGGAGGATCTCGTCGGCGTCGGAGTCCTTGGTCAGGTAGCCGCGGGCCCCCGCGGCGATCGCGCCGAGCACGTCGGACTGGTCACCGTGCGCGGAAACCACCAGCACCCGGTGGCCCATCCCGGTCACCGCCACCACCGCGGCGGCGTCGCGTACCCCGGGCAGCTTCAGGTCGAGGATCACCACCGCGCCCGCGGGCTGCCGGTACGCCGCGAACTCCTCCACCGACCTGGCGGTGGCGCTGACCCGGATGTCCGGCGCGTCCCCGAGCGCGCGGACCAGCGCGGTCCGGTAGAGGGGATGATCCTCCACCACCGACACCTCGATCGTCGCCGCGTCGGTCACCGGGTGGTCTCCCCGACGTCGGCGGACGGCCTGGCGGCGTCCGGCGGCACGGGCCGCTGGGCGGCCGCCGGGTCCAGCACCGGGCCCGTCGGGAAGAGCGCCAGCATGCTCGGCGGCACCGGGGTGGGGCTGACCCCGCCGAACCCGAGCGCCTTCAGCGCGTCGCCGTCCGGTACCGGATACCGCATTCCCTGGTCGGTGAGGAGGTAGACCGCGCCGAGGGCGGCTTGCGGCGCCGGCCGCTCGCGCAGGACGGCGGCCCGGCCGGCCGGCACGAACACCGCGTCGGCCCGGGCGCCGCCGCCGGCCGCGATCGGCGCCGCCCCGGCCGGTACGCCGGTCGAGGCACCGAGCCTGATCACCGTCGCGTCGCCGTCCATGGTCGCGCAGACCGCGACCTGGTCCGGGGGCGTCTCGACCGGCGGGGCGAGCCGGGCGGGGTAGTCGGCCGCCCCACCGGTCGCGGATCGTGACTCCGCCACGTCGGCCGCGGTCACCTGGATCTCGCGGGCGGCACCGCGGGGGTACGCCGCCCGGTTGGCCGGGTTCCCGAGCACCAGCGCCGCTTCGGTCTGCCCGATCGCCAGCAGCCCGTCGGCGCGGACGAGGTAGTAGCGGGATCCGGTGCCGATGTTGGCGACGACGAGCACCTGGCCCACCCGGGTGTTCCGGTCACCGACCCGGGGCCCACCCGCGCCCACCCGGTCCACGGTGCGCAGCCGCAGGTCCGGGCCGGCCGTCACCGCGTTCAGCCAGGCCGCGCTGACCGGCAGTGGGCGAACCGCGTCGTAGCCGAGGGCCACCGCGGTGGCCTGGTCGACGATCCGGTGCCGGCGCCCGGAAACCAGCGCGTACGCCACCCCGTCCGGGCCGGCGACCACGAGCGCCGCCGCCGGGTTCACCGCCGTGCCGGCCGGCGGCACCCCCGCCAGCGCCGTGGTGACCGGCGGAGTACCCGCCGGCCGGCCGGGAGCGGTCTGCGCGCAGACGGTGAACGGACCGGTCAGCAACCGGTCCCTGGGCGGCAGCGACGAGGGCGCGGCCGGGATCCCGAGCGGTACGCCCCGTGGCGCGCCGGCCAGGGACTTGCTCGACACCTGGCTGGTGGCGGTGCCGTCCCCGCCGGCGAGCAACCGCGCCGAGGCGTAGTTGAGCATCGGGTGCAGCAACCCGTCGGCGCCCATCACGTACACCGCGCCGGTGTCCTTCTCGATCACCACCCGGCCGGGCTTGCGCCAGTCGGTGTTCGCGCCGGGCCGCAGGAACCCGTACACACCGAAGCCGGCGGTCACCAGCAGGGCGGCCGCGGCGCCGAGGGCACACCCGATGACCAGGCGGCGGCTCGGCGAGACCGGGTGGTTGGCGTCACCGACCTGCAGCGCCGAGACGAGCCGGCGACGCAGGAACTGGTACGCCTGCAGTTGGTCCCGCTGTGTCCACATCAGATCGTCCTCAGGATGGTGCGGTGCACACCGGGTGCACTAGAACTACGGGGGCAAGGTAGGGATCGAGCTTGGGGAGCCGAGTCATGCCGCCAGCCGCTACGGCCATCGCGCCACCGACCAGTCCCGGACGGTCCGGTGGCGTACCCCCGATGCCGGCGCCACCGGCCGGGCCGCGCCGGTGGCTGGGGCTCGGCGTCGGCCGGTTGGTGCTCTGGCAGTGCGCGGTGCTGGTCGTGGTGGCCGTCCGTGGCCCGCACGACGCGATCAGCGGCACGCTCACCGGGTTGGCGGCGGTCGTGGCGCTCGCCGCCGGGGCGCGCTGGCAGGGCCGCTGGCTGCCCGACTGGATGGTCGTGCGCCACCGCTACCGGCGCCGGGCCCGGCGCACGCTGGTGGCGCTGCCCGTCCTGCCGACGCGCACCTACGCGGACCGGGCGGGCAACCGGGTCGGGCTGGCCGGTGACGGCCGTACGTGGAGCGCGCTGCTGCGGGTCGAACCGGACGGTGACCTCGACGACCTGCTGTGCCGGCTGTTGGCCCGCTACGACGATCCCGACCTGCCGCTCGCCGGTGCGCAACTGGTCGACTGGACGTCCCCCGGCACCGGCAACGCGGCCCGCTGGATCGCCGTCCGGCTCGACCCCCGGCTGGCCGCCCGCGCGGTACGTGCCCGGGGCGGCGGCCAGCCGGGAGCGGTCCGGGCCGTCGGCACCGCCGCGCTGCGGCTCGTCAACGAACTGCGCGCCGCCGGACATCAGGTCACCGCGCTCGACGGTGGTCAACTGCGCGACGCGTGGGCCACCGTGCTCGGCGTCGACCCGCGGCGGGCGGACGAGCCGGGCAGCGAGACCTGGCGCTACTGGTCGCTGGGCATGCTGCACCAGGTCTGCTACCGCCCCCGCCGCGCCGTGCGGGACCGGCACGCGGTGCTCCGGCTGCTCCGCCGGCACGCCACCCCACCGGCTCTGGTCAGCGCCGTGTCGGTGCGGTGGGACCGGCAGCGGGGTGGCGGTACCCGCAGCAGCGCGCTGATCCGGGTCGGGGTGCCCGCCGGGCCGGCCCAGGAGGCGGTCGCCGACGCGGTCCGCCAGGCCACCGCCGGGTTCGACGGGACCCTGGTGCCGCTGCACGGCGCGCACGCCGAGGCGGCCCGGGAGACGCTGCCGCTGGCTGGCCTGCGGGTCGGTTAGCGCGCGGGCTCCTAACCGCCCCATGCGCGTACCGCGCCGTAGATGTTGAGCACCGCGGCGGCGACCGGCACCAGGCTGACCAGCGCCAGGAACTCCACCACGTCGAGCAGCCGGCCCCAGTACGGCGACGGCGCGCCGGCCGGCGCGCGGACCGCGTACGTCGCGCAGACCACTCCGGTCACCAGCAGCAGCGCGGCGGCCAGCAGCCGCGTCCCGGGTCCACCGGCCAGGCTCGCCCGGACCGCCAGGCCGAGCACCGACCCGGCACCGGCGAGCAGCAGCGCCGCCCGCTGGCCGAGGCCGACGTAGGCACGGGCGCGCAGCAGCAGCGCGGCGCCAACCAGGCCGGCCAGGGCCCACGCCCAGCGCCCGCCGACCAGCAGCAGCGCTGCGGCACAGCAGGCCACGATGACCGCCAGCCCCCACAGCAGCCCGGTGAGGATCCGCTCCGCCTGCTCCGTGTCGCCGACCACCTCAGGCCCGAGCGTCGGCCGCTCGTCCCGCCGGAACGCCTCCACGTCGGTCGGCACACCGGGCAGCGGCAGCCGGCCGAGCCGCAGTGCGAGCGTCGGCAGCACAGGGCTCGCCATCACCGCCGCGCAGCAGGTCACCGCCGCGATGGCGGCCGGCGGGGCGGTGGTGAGCAGCGCGGCGAGCGCACCCAGGCTGCCGACCGTGGTGGCCATTGCGGCCGCGACGAACCGCTGCTCGGCGACCGCCGCGGCGGCCAGCATCGTGTAGAGGGTGCCCGCCGCACCGGCCAGCGCCAGCCGTCCCGCGGTCAGTCCGGTGGCCAGGTCCAGGCCGCCGGCCGCCGCCGCCCCGGCGATCATCGTGGCCGGCACGCCGGCGGCGGCCACCGCCGCGCCGAGGCCCCGGTCGCCGAACGCCCGCGACAACGCCCCGCCGGCGATCAGCACCGCCAGGGCCAGGACGCCGGCGAGCATAGCGACGGTCGGCGCGGCCAGCCCGCTCCAGCCGACCGCGACCGCGACCGCGGTGAACGCCAACGCGGCGACCGCCCCGCCGACCTTCCGGGAGATCGCGGCCCGCCACACGCCGGGCCGGTCCGCCGCGGCGCTGGCGATGGCGTCCACCACGTCGTCGAAGAGCATCGGGGTAGCCCGCCGGTCGACGGTACCCAGGTAGAGCACTTCGCCGTCGCGCACCCCGGCGCCGGTGACGGTGACCGAGCCGTCGAGCGGTGAACCGCCGAGGCGGCGCAGTTCCCAGCCGGCCCCGCCGGCCCGGTCGGCCTCGGTGGCCAGCAGCCGGACCAGTTGTGGGAGCAGTTCCGCCACCGTGCTCTGCGCCGGTAGCGACACGTCGAGTCGGGCGTGTGGTGCCACCACGGTGACCCGTCGGGGCGCGACCACGGTGGTCACTGCTGGGCCTCGTCGAGCAGCGGGGCGTACCGCGCCGCGGTGGCCGCCGCGAGCTTGGCGAGGCCGTCGTTCACCGCCTCGAGGACGAGTTGGCCGAGGGTGTGGGCGTCGTAGCGGCGGAGCACCTGCGGGTCGATGGTCACGTCAGTGAACCGGCCGTCGCCCTTGAGTTTCACCGTGACGTCGCCGTTGCCGGCGTATCCGGTCAGCTCCATGGTCGCCACCGAGCGCTGAATGTCCTCGATCCGTTGCTGCTGCTCACGGACCTGGGCGAGCAGATCCTCGATCGCCGGTTCCATGTACCGTTTCCTTCCCGTTGCGCCGGCGCCCGCCGGGCGCCGCGACGTCCACATTGGTACTACGGCCGCCGACCCTGCACGTCGTACTGGATCGACTCGCGGGTTTGGGTGGCGAGGTTCCCGAGATACGTGTATTGCGCCGCCGTAGTGTAGGCGGCCACGTAGTCGGCGCGGCCCGGGTCGGTGCGGGCCCACCGCACGGCCTCCTCGGCGGCGGCGCCGTCGACCGACCCGACCGGTACGGCCGGCGCCGATCCCCCGCCGCGCAGCTCGAAGTTGGCGAGGTCGGCGGCGGCCGTGTAGACGGTCCCGTTGCCGGTGAACTGTGGATGGTGGAACACGTCGGTGGGCAGGCTCTGCGGATGCACCGGGACGGGCGCCTGCATGGCGCCGGTGATGACGTTGGCCGCCTGACCGACGGCGAAACCGGCGAACGAGCCGACCTCCGGCAGCTTGCCGACACCGAAGCCGACCACGTCCTTGACGGCGTTGGCGATCGCCACCTGCCGGGCGTAGGCCTCCTGGGCGGTCCGGGTGGCCTGCTCGGCGTCCTGCACGTTGGCGTACCAGATCGCGTTGGCGGCCGCGGCGTTGGTCAGACCGTCGACGTTGCCGGCGTACCGGCCGGCCTGCTCCATCGGGATCGTGCCCGCGTCGGCCTGCCGCAGCACGTAGTCCTGGTACAGGTCGGCGGCCGCGTTGATCTCGTTGCGGCCGTCCTGGGTGACCTGGGCGAGCATCAGCATGTGCCGGGCGTCGGTGCTGCCCAGCCGGTGCGCGGCCGGGTTGGTGTCCAGCCCGTCGAGCGGCTGGGCGTACAGGTCCATGTTCGGCACGGTGGCCCGGGCGATCGCCTCGGCGAAGTGCGGGTTCTCCCGCATCGCGGCCAGGGCCTGCGGGTACGACGCCGAGTCGGTGATCGTCTGGGTGAGGTTGACGTACGCACCGCGGGCCAGATCGTGCTCGGCGGGATCGGCGGTCCCAGCTCCGATCCAGTCGATGACCCGGCCCGCGGTACGGCCGTCGTCAGCCCACGCGAAGCCGGCCAGCCGACGCAAGGTCGCGGGGTCGCTGGCCAGCGCCGCATCGGCGACGTGGTTGCGGGTGGACACGTCGAGCATCGGGGTCAACGTCGCATCCACCCGCTGCTTGTCCCAGAGCACCGCGTCGTTGGTCGACACGTAGTACCCGGGCTGGCTGGGGTTGTGCCGGGAGAGGTCGTCGAGGCGCTGGGTGACGTCGGCGATCTCGCCGACCCGGCGGGTCACCGCGGCGGAGTAGTCGGCCCCGCCGACGAGATCCCGGTCGGCCGCGCCGGTCAACTGGGAGAGGGCCTCCCACTGGGCGTAGCGGGGCACGTCGAGCCGGGTGGTGTAGACCGTCTCGCCAATCACCCCGGTCAGCGGCGGCCGGCCCGGCGTGGCCGGCACCTCGTGGCTGAAGCCGAACGAGTCGACCCCGATGTTGGTCTCGGTGGTCGCCGGATCGTGCACGAGGTCGCGGACCGCGGCGGGCAGGTCGGCCGGATCCTGCGAGAGCAGCAGGATGCCGTTGCCGACGGTCCGCAGCATCGCCTGCCGGTCGGCGGCGGCAAAGCCCGGGTCGACCTCGCCGAGCAGGCCGAACAGGCTGGTCTGGTAGCGGTGTTCGGTGGCGTTGAGGTAGCCGGGCAGCTCGAACACCCGGTCGCCGAGCGCGCCGTAGAACGCGGTGAGGAAGGCCTTGTCCGCGGCGGACGGTGGCCGGCCGGCCCGGAGCCGGTCGGTGACCGTACCCAGTTGCGCCATGGCCTGCCGGAACCGCGCCGGCGACGCCGCTCCGGCGAGCGCGGCCCGCACCGCCTCCCCCGCGGTACGCCCGTCGGCGCCGGCCGCGGCGGTCTGCTCGGCGGTAGCCGGGCCGTCCACCCCGCCGAGTTCGGCGGTGGCCTGCGCCAGCACCACACCGAGCGTGTCCTGGATCCCGCGCATCGCGGTCACCGCCTGCTCGCCGAGGCCGCTGGCCCGGTTGAGCAGGGCGGGGATCTGGCTGATCGGCACCGCCCGGGCGGTGGCGATCAGGATCTGGGCGTCGGCCCGGAACCGGGCGATGACCGCGTCGCCGCCGCTCGCCGCCGCCTCAAGTCCGCCGGCGGCACGTTCCAGCGCGGCGGCGTGCCGGCGCAGCCGGGCCTCGGCGCCGTCCAGGCCGGTGGCGACCCGGCAGGTGGCGGAGCCGAACGCGTCGTACGCGGGGCCGCACCAGTGCGCCGCGAGCCCGGCCCGGCGCCGCAGCAGGTCGCCGGAGGTGCCGGCCGCCTGGTCGGCGATCCCGAGATACGTCTGCGCCGCGGCCCGCAGGCCCGCCGGGTCGCCGGTCATCCGCCGGCGGTACTCGGCCAGCACGGTGGCGTAGCGGTCGAGCAGCCAGGACAGTACGCCGGACAGGTCCAGGGTGGTCCGGGCCAGGGCGGGAAGCGCGCCGATCATCTCAGTTCACCTTGACCGAGCCGTCGGCGCCGACGCTGACGTCGGCGTCGACGGTCTGCCCGCCGGAGCTGGCGGTGACCTCGACGTCGAACGCTCGTCCGGTGTCCACCGGCACCTCGACGGTCACCTTCAGGTCGCCCTTGCTGGCCGTGATGGTCACGTCGTGGTCGCCGCCGGACTCGACCGGTGCGGGCAGCGGGTGCGCGTCACCCGGCGTGGTCGGGGCCGGCAGGGTGTGCACCGGGCCGTCGGGCGTGACGGTCACCGGCGCCGAGCCGGAGGCGGACTGCCCGGGCTGCACCGCGACCCACTGGTCGGCGCCGAGCGCCGGGGGTACGTAGCTGGTCATCGACCCGCCGCCCGGATAGCCCGTACCGGTGAACGACGGCATGCCGCCGGTGCCGTAACCGCCGCCCAGGGCCGCCTGCCCCACCGCGGTGGCGACCCCGGACATCACCGGCGGCGCGACCACCGGGTTGTCCGCGAACCCGGGCCGGACGGTCGGGGTGGTCGACGAGCCAGCGTCGTTGTTCGTCGAGAACAGCGCCTCGACCTGGCCGACGATGGTGGCCAGACCGGTCAGGATCTGGCCGAGGTTGGTCACCCCGATGGCGGTGAGGATGCCACCGATGCCGGTGAGGAACGCCTTGAGGATCCCGGTGGTGCTGACCGCCAGCGCCCGCCCGGCCGCCCGGGTGTACGGGTTGGACATCAGCGCGGCGACCGTCGGGTTGACCGCGCTGACCACGGCCCGGTAGCCCGCCTGGGCGGTGGCCAGCTGCGCGGCGGCCCCCTCCAGCTCGCGGATGCCGGCGTACACGGTCTCGATGATCTGCTGGAAGCTGGCGAAGGACTGGGTCAGCTTCTGCGCCACCGATTCGCTCGCCGATCCGGCGGACCACACCTCGCGGAGCTGCTCGCGGGCCCGTTCGAGGTCGGCGAGGAGGGTGACCAGGCGGGCCACCCGCACGGTCAGCGCCGCGGCGTGGGCGACGATCGCCGCCGGGTCACCGCCCACGATGGAGGGCAGTGCGACGGTGCTGGGTCCGCGGCCGCCGGCGGCGGCGTCCATCGCGCCCGAGTTGGGGATGTCAAACACGGCGCACCTCTCTCAGCCTCAGGTGGTCGGGTCTCGGCCGCAGGTCGTCGGGGGTCACCACAGCGGGGTCGCGTCCGTCAGCGGCCGGTAGACCCGGACGCGGCCGAACGCCGCCGCCGAGCCGACCGCGCCGTGGTTGTAGAGCTGGCCGTTCGCCCCGGCGACACCGATCACCGGGCCGGCGTCGGCGGCGAACGGCTGCACGACCACCACGTCACCGGGGTGCACCAGGCCGGAGACGTCCCGTCCGCTGCCGGAGTAGACCGCGAGCAGGCCGACCCGTTCCTGGTTGGCGGGGCTGCTGTCGAGCCAGTCGGCGAAGTCCCGGGCGTCGCGGAAGGTCACGTCGGTCAGGGGCTGGACGGAGAGCTCGCCGAGCCGCGCCCGGCTCAGGTAGTCCAGCACGTTGCCGACGGACCCGGGTTCACCTGCCGCGCCGGCGCTGTCGTTGATCGCGTAACCGGCCAGTGCGGCGCTGGGTGCCGGGCCGGTGGACTCCCCGGCGCCGTTCAGGCCGCCACCCAGTGCGGCGGCGACGGCCTGGTCCGCGGCGTCGTAGTCGTTGGCGCTGCGGTGGACCAGGTCGTTGGTCTCCTGCAGCAGCTGCAGCAGCGTGCGCATGGTGCCGACGAGCTGCCCCTGCATCGCGATGTTCGCCGAAGCGACCGGCGAGCCGAGCTTCGCGAACGAGGTCGGCGCCAGCGTCAGCCGCTCCAGCTCCATCACCGTGCTGTACACCTGGAGCAGAATGCCGACGACGTTCCCGACCACTCCGCGTACGGCGTCCGGCCGCACGTTGTACGAAGAGCCTGTCATCATCGATCGCACCTTCCCGCCGGATCGAGCGGCCCGGACACGCGGGGCCGGACGGCTCACGGCGACCGCACGGTTCCGAAATGGACGCGGGTCATCGTAGGTTGATGCCGGCCGCCGCTTGAACGGCAAAACTACCCACGACCTGGTCCGTCAAAGTGACCATCGAGCACCGCTCCATCGAGCCGAGGAGGCGTTCCCGGAATGTCCGTCGACACCTTCCGTCGCCGGGCCACGCTGCCCGAACCGCCCCGGGGCGAGATCATGTTGCAGGCCCCGCCCGCCCTCCCCCGTGGCTCCGGGCAGGGCGGCCTGCAGCTGATGTTCATGCTGCCGATGATGCTCGGCATGGGCGCCATGTCGTTCGTCTACATCGGCCGTTCCGGTGGGGCGATGACCTGGGTCTTCGGCGCGCTCTACCTCAGCGCCATGGTCGGCATGCTGGTGATGAGCCTGTCCCGGGGCGGCGCGTCGAAGAAGGCGCAGATCAACGACGAGCGGCGCGACTACCTGCGCTACCTCGGCGGCCTTCGCGGGCAGGTCCGCGAGGTGGCGGTCCGGCAGCGGGAGGCGGCCCTGGCGGCGCTGCCCGACCCGGCCGACCTGTGGTCGTTCGCCGGCACCGACCGGCTCTGGGAACGCGGCCGCACGGACCCGGACTTCGCTCGGGTCCGGGTCGGCACCGGGCCGCAGCGGCTGGCCACGGCGCTGCGGGCGCCGCAGACCGCACCGCTGGAGGATCTCGACCCGGTCTCGTCCACCTCACTGCGGCACTTCATCCGCACATACGCGACGGTGGAGGGACTGCCGGTCGCGGTGTCGCTGCGCTCGTTCCGACGGGTCACCCTGGCCGGTGACCGCCCCGAGGTCCTGGACCTCGCCCGGGCCCTGCTGGCCCACCTGGTCACCTTCCACTCCCCGGACAATCTGCGCGTCGCCGCCTGCCTCGCACCCGACCGGCACGACGGCTGGGACTGGCTGAAGTGGCTGCCCCACGCGGTGCACCCGGGCCGGGCCGACGCCAGCGGGCCGACCCGGCTGGTCGCGCCCACCCTCACCGACCTGGCCGCGCTGCTCGCGGACGACCCGGCCGCGCCGGCGGCCCGGGGGCCGTTCAAGCCCGGGGCCCGGCCCGAGGCGCCGCACCTGCTCATCCTGCTCGACGGGGCCGGCACCCTGCCCGACGCGGGCCTGGACCCACCCGACGGCCTGTCCGGCACCACCATCCTGGAGATCGGCGGCGGCGCCGGTGCAAGTGCCGGCACCCTCGACCTGGTGATCGCCGACGGGCACCTCGGCATGCGCACCCCGGACGGGCTTGCGCTGGTCGGCGTACCGGACCGGCTCGGCGTGGCCGGTGCCGAGGTGGTCGCCCGGCAGCTCACCGCGCTGCACACCGGCACGCCGGTGGCCAGCGAGCAGCCGCTGGCGGGCACGTTCGGCCTGGCCGACCTGCTCGGCATCGGGGACCCCCGCCGGCTGGACCCGGCGGTCACCTGGCAGCCCCGGTCGGCCCGGGACCGGCTGCGCATCCCGATCGGGGTGGACACCGACGGACGCCCCGTCGACCTGGACCTCAAGGAGTCCGCGGAGGGCGGGATGGGGCCGCACGGGCTGGTCATCGGTGCCACCGGCTCCGGCAAGAGCGAGCTGCTGCGGACCCTGGTCACCGGGCTCGCCGCCACGCACTCCTCGGAGACGCTGAACCTCGCGCTGATCGACTTCAAGGGTGGCGCCACCTTCGCGGGCATGACCGACCTGCCCCACACCTGCGCGGTCATCACCAACCTCGCGGCCGACCTGACCCTGGTCGACCGGATGGCCGACGCGCTGCGCGGCGAGCTGGTGCGCCGGCAGGAGCTGCTGCGCGCCGCCGGCAACCACGCCTCGGTACGCGACTACGAGCGGGCCCGCGCCGGCGGTGCCCAGCTGCAACCGATGCCCTCGCTGCTGGTGATCATCGACGAGTTCAGCGAGCTGCTGTCGAGCCGACCCGACTTCATCGACCTGTTCGTGATGATCGGCCGGCTCGGGCGCAGCCTCGGCGTGCACCTGATGCTCGCCTCGCAGCGGCTGGAGGAGGGACGGCTGCGCGGCCTGGACAGCCACCTCAGCTACCGGATCGGGCTGCGCACCTTCTCCGCCGCGGAGAGCCGGGCGGTGCTCGGGGTGTCCGACGCGTACGAGCTGCCGTCCGTACCCGGCTCGGCGTACCTGCGGCTGGACACCAGCACGTTGCAACGCTTCAAGGCCGCGTACGTCTCCGGGGAGCTGCCGCCCGAGCAGCCGGCCGCCGCGGTCGAGGAGGTGCCGTACGGGCGGCGGATCCTGCCGTTCGGGCTCGCCCCGCTGGCGCCGGCCGACCCGGTGACCACCCCGGCACCGGCGAGCGGTCCCGGCGTTCACCAGTCCGGCGGCGAGACGGTGCTGAGCGCGATGGTCGGCCGGCTGCTCGGCCGCGGGCCGGCCGCACACCAGATCTGGCTTCCCCCGCTGGCCGACCCGCCCACCCTCGACCAGCTGCTGCCGCCCCTGGACATCGACCCGGAGCGCGGCCTGTGCCCGGTCGGCTGGGCCGGCAACGGGCAGCTCACCGTGCCGCTGGGCATCGTGGACAAGCCCTTCGAGCAGCGCCGGGACCTGCTGTGGGCGCAACTGTCCGGGGCCGCCGGGCACGCGCTGGTGCTCGGCGCTCCGCAGAGCGGCAAGAGCACCCTGCTGCGTACCCTCGTGACCGCGCTGGCCCTCACCCACACCCCGGCCGAGGTGCAGTTCTTCCTGCTCGACCTCGGCGGCGGTCTGGCCACGCTGTCCGGCCTGCCGCACGTCAGCGGCTACGCCAACCGGATGGACGCCGAACGGGTCCGCCGGATGATCGCCGAGTTGACCGGCCTGCTGGCCGAGCGGGAGCAGTCGTTCGCCGCGCACGGCATCGACTCGGTCGCGGACTTCCGTCGGCGGCCCCCGCCCAGCCCGGACGGGCGGGCGTTCGGCGACGTGTTCCTGGTCGTCGACGGTTGGCTGACCCTGCGCCAGGAGTTCGAGCCGCTGGATGAGGCGGTCACCACGCTGGCCGCCCGGGGTCTCGGCTTCGGCGTGCACGTCGTGCTGTCCGCCAACCGGTCGATGGAGATCCGGCCGGCGCTGCGCGACCTGATCGGCACCCACGTCGAGCTTCGGCTCGGCGACCCCGCCGACTCGGCGTACGACCGGCGGGCCGCGGCCGGCGTGCCGAAGGACGCACCGGGCCGCGGCCTCACCGCCGACAAGCTGCACTTCCTCGGCGGACTGCCGCGGATCGACGGCCGCACCTCGGTCGCCGATCTGCCGGACGGCGCGGCCGACCTGGTCCGGCAGGTGGCCGCGAGCTGGCGCGGCCCGCGAGCCCCCCAGGTGCGGCTGCTGCCCCGGTTGGTTCCGGCCACCGACCTGCCCGGTCCGACCGGCGACGACCGGCGGATCCCGATCGGGCTGGCGGAGGCGGACCTGGGACCGGCCTGTCTGGACTTCGACGCCGACCCGCACTTCATCGCCTTCGGCGACGTGGAGTCCGGCAAGACGGGGCTGCTGCGGGTGATCGCCGAGCAGATCGTGGCCCGCTATCCGGTCGCCGACGCCGCCGTCGTCGTCGCCGACTACCGGCGCGGGCTGCTCGACGCGGTCACCGGGCCCCACCTGCTCGGCTACGCCGGGAGCGAGCCGGTGCTCACCCAGCTCGTCGCCGAGGTGGCGGAGGGACTGCGGCGGCGGCTGCCCGGCCCGGACCTGACCACCGCGCAGCTGCGGGACCGCAGCTGGTGGACCGGCCCCGAGTTGTTCGTCCTCGTCGACGACTACGACCTGGTGGTCTCGCCGAGCCACAACCCCCTCGCGCCGCTGCTGGAATTCCTGCCCCAGGCCAGGGAGGTTGGCCTGCACCTGGTGCTCACCCGCCGCTCCGGCGGCGCCAGCCGCAGCCTGTTCGAACCGGTCGTGCAGCGGCTGCGTGACCTGGGCACGCCCGGCCTGCTGCTGTCCGGCTCCCGCGACGAGGGCGCGCTGCTGGGCGACGTCAAGCCGAGCAAGCAGCCACCCGGACGCGGGCAGCTGGTGGACCGGCGGACCGGGGTGTCGCTGGTACAGGTCGCCTGGGTCGGCGCCGACCCGGGCTGACCGCCGGCCACCGGGCTGCCGGCGCCGGTGCCGGTGCCGGTGCCGGTGCCGTGTGGGTAATAGTGCCGATACGTGCCGGGTAGTTGTGCCGTACTGACACCGGGTCACGGCTGCATAGCATCCCCACCGTGTAGGGCGCCGCGAGTCGGCGCGCAACTCCGCCAAGAGGAGGTGACCCGACGTGGCCAGTCCCGGATACCAGAGTGATGCCGCCGCGATGACGCGAGCGGTCCGTGGGTTCGACGAAGCCGCGACCAACACGGCCCGGACCATGTCCGAGCTGGAGAGCGAACTCGTATCGGTGCTGAGCCGGTACGCCGGCAACCAGGCCACCGCGTTCTGGCAGCTGCAGAACCGGCTGCAGGAGAGCATGAAGGCCGCGTCGCGGGAGCTGCAGACCATGTCCGGCCTGGTCAACGAAAGCTTCCGCAACTACGACAGCGGTGACGCGGCCGCCGCCGATTCGCTGCGGGGCCTCACCGGCGCTGTCAGCGAGGGCAGCGGTGTCCTGCGCCGGATGGCCGGCGCCTAACCAGCCCAGAAAGGGGTGATGTGAGATGACCGCCGACGTGATCAACGTCGAGTTCGCCGCGCTGCGGGCCGCCGCCGACTCGCTGCAGGTCAAGGCGCAGGCGCTGAACAGCCACATGGACCAGTTGCACAGCAGCCTGGCCCCGATCAAGGAGACCTGGTACGCCTCCGGCAGCACCGCCGGTCAGTCCGCGGAGCAGTCCGAGACGCGGCTGCGGGCGGCGCTGGCCGACATCATCGCGGTGATCGGTCAGTTCTCCGGCAAGGTGCACGAGGCGCACGACACCCAGCTGGCGCTGGAGAACAGGAACACCAGCTTCTTCGCCTGAACCGGGCGGCGACGGCGGCGTGGGGTGGGGCGAGGTCGTCCCACCCCACGCCGCCCCGCTGGTCGGCACGGCTCTCAGCCGAGCTCCGAGACAGGAGAGCGTGACGATGTCCTACGAGGAGTCGTTCCGGGTCCACCTCGAATCGCTGCTGGCGTTCGCCCGCGAGCTGGAGGACCAACTGGAGGCGATGCGCAGACCCACGGACAGCATGGGTCAGTTGCGCATCCGGCCCGTACTGCTCGGCGAGTTCGGTGAGGCGTCCTCGCTGGCTGACCGGCATCGCGCGGCGGCCGAGCAGATGCACGACCTGCTGCACACCGTGCGGGCGGCGATCGCCTTCGCCAACGACGTCACCCGCATGATCGCGGACGGGTACGCCGACTACGACGTCGGCGTCGCCACGTCCTTCCGCGTACACGGAAAGGACTGACACGATGCCGGGTCACGGTCGGGCGCGGACCGACTTCAGCCAGTACAACCACCACCAGTTGGTCCAGATGCTGCACGCCGGCAAGCCGGAGTCGGTGGCCGCGGCAGCGGAGGACTGGGGGGCCGCCGGCACCGCACTGCACGAACGCGCGGGCGACATCGAACGCCAGCTCCGCGAGTTCCAGCAGTGGTGGGACGGCAGCGCGGCCCGGCAGTACCAGACGATGATCAACGACTTGACCTCGGGCATCCGGCGGGTGGCCGACACGGCGTTCGCGGTACGGGACCTGGCCCACTCGTCGGCCGAGGCGCTCACCGCCGCCATGGCGGCGATGCCCGCACCGGTCGA
Source organism: Micromonospora sp. RTBAU3-60 (assembly GCF_054963695.1). Lineage (NCBI taxonomy): Bacteria > Bacillati > Actinomycetota > Actinomycetes > Micromonosporales > Micromonosporaceae > Micromonospora > Micromonospora sp. RTBAU3-60. Next base: position 53,761 of record NZ_JBUEGB010000034.1, read on the forward strand.
CGTACCCGATCTCGCCCCCTCGGTCATCGCCGCCGCCACGACGCCGCTCATCGTGCCGGCGGACACTCCGCCCGCCACGGTCGACGCGCTGCGCCAGCAGCAGGCCGAGGCGGCCGTCGAGGTCCGCGCCCAGCAGCAGGCACAGGCCGCGTCGAACGCGGCGCACCAGCAGGCGGTGCAGGTGATGAACGTCCTCGCCGCCGAATACGTCATCGCCGAGGATTCGATGCCGGCCACCCCGCACGCGGTGTCGCCCCCGGCCGCCGGCACCCCGGTCGAGGAGGTGTCGCCGCCCACGCCGGCCGTGCCGGTTGCGCCGCAGCCTGGCGGCGACCCGTCGGCCCCACCGGCCGCCCCGGCGCCGCTCGCCCCGGGCGGGCAACTCCCGGCAGCCTCGCCTCCGCTGTTCGGCACGATGTTCACCGCCGGGCTGGCCGCGGCGTCCGCCGCGCTCGGCGGCCGATTCGCCACCGTGCCACCCCGGCTCGGCGCCAAGCCGAGGGACGACAACAAGAAGGACGACAAGAAGAAGGACGCCGTCCCGAAGCCGCCGACGACCGAGAATGCGGCCGGCGGCGCCCGGATCCCCACCGGCGGGGGCGGCGGTGTCGGTGGTGTCGGGGGCGGCGGCGCCGACCTCTCGCCGGTGGCGAACCAGACGCTGGCCGGGCACGCCGGCGGGCCTGCGGTGAGCGGCCTCGCCGGAGCGGCGGGAATGGCCGCCGGGGCGGCCGCGGCGAAGGGCATGGCGGGGGGCTTCATGCCGGCCATGCCGTACGCCCCGATGGGCGGCGCCGACGGAGCCGGCGGCCGGCGGATCCCACCCTGGCTGGTCGAGACCGAGGACGTCTGGGGCGAGCGGTCCGTGGTGGCACCGGCCGTGATCGGCGAGGAGCCCGAGCAGCCGGGAACCCCGTCATGGACCTGACCACTGCCGGCTTCCGGGTCGTCCCGACCGCGCTGGACGACGCGGCGGCCGAGTTCACCACCGGCGCCGACCGGTTGACCGCCATCCGCGGCCAACTCTCCGCGCCAGCCGTCGACGGCAACGCGTTCGGGCTCGTGCCGCAGTCCCAACAGCTCATGCACGCACACGGCAGCAGCCTCCAGCTCAGCACCACCGAGTTGGAGGCCGCGGTCGTGAGCACCCGGCGGCTGGCCACCGGGATGACCGCGACGGTGGCCAACTACCGGCAGGGCGACGCCCAGGCGAGCCAGGGATTCCGGCAGCTGCTGGGACTGACCGGCGGCACCGCCCCGGCCGACGCCGGAGCCGGCGCACCGGGCGGCTCGATCCCGTTCACCACCCGGATCACGACCAACCGCGAGGCGGTCGCCACCGAGTTGGCGGTCGAGCGGCAACGCCTCGCCGGCTACCAGGCCCAACTGACCGGCGACCCGGCCACCGACCGCGAGCTGCGCGAGACCATCACCCGCTCACAGGCCCGCATCGACCTGTACGAGAACGTTCTCGCCGAGCACCGCAAGATCCTCTCGTTCGACCCGTCCGGCGACGGCTCGATGGTCGAACTCGTCGGCGACCTCGGCACCGGTACCCGCAACGTCGCCGTGTTCGTGCCGGGCACCTACTCCGAGCTGGCCACGTTCGAGCGGTACCGGGACGCCACGGCCGGTTTCGTCGACGCCGCCCCCCGGCGGGACCTGTCCATGGTCGTCTGGATGGACGGCGACCTGCCGTCCAACCTGTTCCCGCAGGCGCCCTCGGCGAGCTACGCCGACGCGCTCGGGCCCCGGCTCGCCGACTTCTCCCGGGAGCTGCGTGCCGAGATCGCCGGCTCCGCGGCGGCCGGCAACGACGTGCAGGTCACCTTCGCCGGCCACTCCTACGGCGGCGCCGTCGTCGGCACCGCCGAACAGTACGGCCTGGACGCCAACCGGGTGCTTCACATCGAGTCGGCGGGCATGGGTCACGACGTGGACGGCCCGGAGGACCTGCATCCGGCCCGGCCCGACGTGCAGCGCTACTCGATGACCGCGCCGGGCGACCCGATCGCCTGGGTCCGGGACATCAACATCGGCAACTGGGGGCACGGCGCCGACCCGGACGAGTTCCCCGGCGTGGTCCGATTGGAGACCGGCAACTATCCCGACGGACGGCCGTTGCGGGGTGTCGCCGCGCACTCCGACGTGCTGACATACCACAGTGACGCGTGGTGGAACATCTATCAGGTGTTCACGGGTGGCGCGGTGGTGACGGTACCGTCGGCGCCATGACCAGACCGATCGACTTCGAGCCGCTGGCCGCGGTGGCGGGGCCGCTGCGGGACGTGCTGGACGGGATCGCCGCGCGGTTCGGCGCCGACGTCCGGATCAGCCGCGACGAGCAGCTCGACTGCGATCCGTTCCGGCCGGCCGGCGCGCCGAGTGAATCGGTGCGCTGGGAATACAACCTGCGGGTGCCCACACCGCCGGACGCCGCCGGGATCCTGCTCGCCGAGGTGGTGCCGGCGTTGACCGCGGACGGCTGGCGGGCCACCGACCGCAGCAGCATGACCGAGCTGGCGTACCAGTTCCAGCGAGACGGGACGAACCTCGGCGTGCACGTCTCCCGGGACGGCACCGGCGACGTGGTGGTCGGCGGCTCCAGCCGCTGCGTCCCGACCGGCGCTTGACATCCTCCCCTGCCTAATGGCGGGAGATTCCCGCTTCCAGCGCTGGTTGTCTGCGCCGCTGGGCGGGTGGTCGACAGGGCGCCGGTCGACCCCTGTCCCGGGCTGCCCGCCCGGTGAGCTGGGGCGCCGCCTCGGCGGCGTCCCTGACGTTGATCGCCGCGTTCACGTCAGCGTTCGCCTGGTATCCGCAGGACCCGCACCGGAACACCGCTTGGCTTTCGCGATTGTTCCGGTTGGTGTTCCCGCAGCGGCTGCACTGCTGGGAGGTGAACGCGGCTGGCACCTTCACGATTCGCGTGCCGGTGATACGTGCACGGTTGGCCAAGGCCACCTGGAACAGACCCCAGCCCTTGTCGAGGATCGCCCGGTTCAGTCCGGCCTTCTGGCGCACGTTCGTGCCAGGCTCCTCGACGGTACCCTTCGCGGTGGCGGTCATGGCCTTGATGTTGAGGCCTTCGATGCTGATTGCCGCGTGCTGGGCACAGAGCCGGTTCGCCGCCCACATCACGAAGTCGCGACGTCGGTTGCGGGTCTTCGCCTCGGCCCGGGCAATCTCCGCACGAACCTTACGGGCACGGTTCGAGGTCTTCGCGCCGCGCTTGCGACGGGTGGTATCCTGCCGGCCGGCCTTCGACTTGAGTCTGGCCAGGTCGCGTTCCTGACCAGGTGAGGTGAAGGTACGGTTCCACATGCGGCCGTCGGACATCGCCAAGGCGACCTTCACGCCACGGTCGACGCCCACGACGGTGTCGGGCCGGGCGTGCATCTCGGGTGTGGTGACATCAATGTGGACGCCGAATCCGACGTACCAGGCAACGCCGTCGAAGGACACCACCGCGTTGCGGACCGCGCCGCCCAACGGACGAGACCAGCGGAACTTGACCACGCCAACCTTCGGGAGGCTGACGGCACCCCACCGGCGGTTGAGACGCCAGACTTGGATCGCCTGACCCGGGAACGGAACCGACAACCGCGCCGACCTGCGCCTGTGTGTCGGCGCCCCGGCAGGGTGCTGCGGATTCCACCAGTTACGGTACGCCTGATCCAGTTGACGCAACACCTGCTGGCCGGACTGCGCCGGCAGATCCGCCACCCAGTCCAGTTCCTCACGCGCCTCAGTCAGGTAGGCGCACTGGGCGGTGACCCCGAGTGTTGTCTTGCGCTGCCGCCACGCGAACTGGCGCTGCTCCAACGCGGTGTTGTACAGCCAGCGGCACGTGTGCCCCCACGACGTCAGACGCTCAGCCTGCCCCTCGGTAGGGTACAGCCGGTATCGCCGGCCGGCGTGCACTTTCACACCCCTCATCCTACATTCGATTTCATCACCGCTGACCACCCGGTTCGCCCCGGCTGGCACTGCACTTTTCCTGGTTCACGCCGATTTGGTTTTCGCAGCGAAGTATTTGGCTCTTCAACGACGAACACCTGCATCACCTCGAACGTGTGACGCGCCAGGTGTGCGAGCAGTTCGAGTGCGAATTGCTCGAGTTCGACGGCGACGTCAACCACGTCCACCTCCTGGTCGGCTTCCCACCCAATCTGGCACTGTCGAAAGTGGCCAACTCCCTCAAAGGCGTGTCCTCGCGCTATCTACGCCGCAGCTTCCCCGAGATTCGCCGCTACTACTGGCGGGCGCCCGACTGTGGTCCGGACCCTACTTCGCCGGCTCTGTCGGAGGCGCACCATTGACAGCGCCGCGCCAATACAATGAGCAACAGAACCACCCCGACCGGTAAAAACCCTCGCAGCCGTTCGTCGCTCAGAACTGGAAAGCCGCTTCATCACCGCCCTGAGGGCGGCGCACTGCGGCTTGAAGGTGGTAGGCGGCCATCGCCGCACCGGTCGACCGGCCCGGCCGGGAATCCTGGCCCGCCCGCAGACTGGGCGGGCCAGGGTGATCCCGTACGGATCAGGCGTCAGGTATGGAACGGCCCGGTCACGCAGTAGGTGATGCCGCCGGACGAGGAGCCCGTCGTGCCGCGCTGGGACGAGAAGTAGAGCCGGTCACCGGCGGGGGTGAAGGCGGGGCCGGTGATTTCCGACGAGCTCTGTCCAGTGATCCGCAGGAACACCGAAATTCGTGTCGTCCGGGGTGATCATGCAGATCTCCATGTTGCCGCCGTCCTCGGCGACGTAGAGGTCTCCGAACGTCGAGCCCGTGACGTTGTCCACCCCGGTGAGCGGCGCCGGGCCCGGGTTGACCAGGTTGTCGTCGTAGGCCAACTCGTAGGTGTTGTTGGCGAGGTTGACCTGCCAGACCCGGTTGTCGCCCTTGGTGGTGAACCAGACGGTGTCGTTGGCGTAGTGGCAACCTTCCCCGCCGTTGAAAACCTTGGCGCCGGAGACCTGCTTGCGGGTCACCGTGGGCGACCCGTCCGGGTCGGGGACGGTGGCCCAGGTGAACGTACCCGAGGTTGCGGTGCCGGCCACCAGGACCTGCACGGCGCCGGCGGAGAGGTCACCCCAGGTGGTCGGGACGAACCGGTAGAACCGGCCGTCGGTTTCGTCCTCGGTCAGGTAGATGACCTTGCGGACCGGGTCGGCGGCGGCGGCTTCGTGCTTAAACCGGCCCATGGCCGGTCGTGCGACGGCCGTACCGCCCAGGGGGTAGGTCTCCCACACCCGGCCGAGGCTGATCTCCTCGCAGGACAGCCAGGTGTTCCACGGGGTCTTGCCGCCGGCGCAGTTGTTGTTGGTGCCGGACAGGATGCGGGAGGCGCCGGTGATCTGCCCGTTGGAGTTGAACGAGATCATCGATGCGCCACCGCCCGACGTGGCGCTGGTCTCGGCGTTGGACACGTAGATCCAGCCGGTGCCGTTCGGGATCACTGCACCGCCGTCCGGCGCGTTGTGCCAGACGTACGACGTGCCGGGCACCCTCCTCGAATTCGGGTACAGAGAACATAGTGGTGCTTTGCCGTACAGCGGCGAAGCGTGAGGTGAACGGCGCACGGCGACCACTTATCAATCGATAGACAGCGATCTGATAGCCAGCCGGGTCAAACCCGGAGACGTGCAGCCACGCCAATGTCGCCGAAAATTCCCAGCTCACTGCCAGCGAAGGCACCGAATCCAGCAACTACGGCTGGCGTACTACCCGGGGCGCCAGCCGCGGGCGCGGCCCCGACGCGCCACGGCCGTCCCGATCCCGATCAGCAGGGCCGCCGTGAGTCCCCCCAGTGCCAGCGGCGCCACCCGGCGGTCCGCTCCGGTGCCGGTGTCCGGCCGAGCCGCGGCGACCGGCTGCACGCTCGGTTGCCCGGCGCCCGGTGTGGTCTCGACGCCCTCGGCGGTCACCGCCCGGTACGGGTCGACCATCCCCCAGCCGAGCTGCGGGTGATGCCCCTCGACCGCGGTCCGGTTGGCGGTCGACTCGACGCGCCGCACCACCTCGGCGGCGCTGAGCCCCGGCCGGTACGACCGCACCAGCGCCACCGTGCCGGCCACGAACGCCGCCGCGTAGATCGGGTCGTCGACCACCGGGGTGTGCCCCAGTCGACCGCCCGCTCCGGCGGAGACGCTCAGCAGACCCTTTCCTGGTGCGGCCACCCCCAGGTAGGCCCCGGACTCGGTCGACGCGACCGCCCCGTCGGGCCCGAACGCGCCGACCGCCAGCACGCCCGGCAGCGCGGTCGGGTAGCTGGTCGCGCCGCGGGCCTGCGTACCGGGCGCGGCCGGCGACACCACCACGATGTCGGCGGCGACCGCCCGCGCGGTGGCGGCCCGCAGTGCGGCGGTGTTCGTGGTCACCGGTACCGCCACGAGAATCACCTGGGCGCGGGCGGCGACCGCCACGTCGATGGCGTCGGCGAGCCGGCGCGGGTCGGCGACGTCGCCCTGCCGGGTGCTCTGGGTGTAGCGCACCGGGAACACGGACACGCCGGGAGCCAGACCGGCGAAGGTCGTCCGCTCGTCGGGCTGGGCGGCGATCAACCCGGCGGCGAACGTACCCCGGCCGTCGCAGTCGTCGATGGCCCCGCCCCGGTTGGCCAGCACATCCCGGCCAGCCTCGACCTGGCCCCGGCGGAACTGTGCGTTGCGGCGGTCGACACCGGTGCCGAGCACGGCGACCCGTACCTCGGTGCCGGTGGTCAGTGGCCAGACCCGGCCCGGGTCGAGCAGTTCCGTCGCCCACGGGGTGCCGGCGGTGTGCACGCCTGCCGGTCTGGCACACCCGATCGGCGCCGCGAGGCCCGGGACCGCGAGGCGTGCCGGCGCCGGATGCCCCACGGCCGGGGCGGCACCGGCCGGCGGCGCACAGAGCAGCACGCCGGCGAGGCCAGCCAGGATGCCGAGGCCGGGCCGGACGCCGACCCGATCCGACCGGGTCGGGCCGAACGCACGCGGAAGCCGGGCCGGTCGGTTCATGCCGGCATCCGCAGGGTCACCCGGGTGCCCCGGCCCGGCCAGGATTCGACGCTCACGGTCCCGCCGACCTCGCGCGTCCGCGCCACGATCGACTCCCGGATGCCGAAGCCGGGCCGGCCCGCCAGATCGAAGCCGCAGCCGTGGTCGCGGACCACCACGACCAGGGTGTCGCCCGCCTCGTCGACGCGGACCACCGCGTCACCGACCCCCGCGTGCTTGGCCACGTTGCTCAACGCCTCCCGGACCACGCCGAGCAGCGCGTCCCGCCACCGCCCAGGCAACTGGCTGCCGGCACCGGCGGCCACCGCCAACTCCACCCGCAGCCCGCGGACCGCGAGCTCCCCGACCAGCTCGGCCAGCGCACCGGCGAGCGGGGTGTCCGGCGCGCCGCCGAACTCGTCGAGGACCCGGCGTAGTCGACCAGCCTGAGCCCGGGCGACACCCCGCAACTCGGCGAGCTTGGCCGCCGGCGACGTCTCGTCGGCCGCGCTGTGCAGCGCGATGGCCTCCAGGGTCTGCAGCACCGTGTCATGCATCGACCGCAGCGACCGGGCCCGCTCGGCCTCCCGGCCGGCCCGGATCCCGTACAGCATCGCCATGTGGACGCTCAACCCGCAGATCACCAGCGCCACCATCGTGACGGCCACGGCCGATCCGAGCCAGCCAAAACGGCCGGCCACCACCCCGGCGTCCGCGGCCGCCCCGAAGGCGGCCATCGACACCTGCACCGGCACCGACAACAGCACCGCCACCACACCGCCGAGCAGGCCGTACGCCCCGGTGGTCAGGACCACCGCCCCGGCCAGGTAGGACCAGAAGACCTCGACGTCCGGTGCCGCCGCACTGGCCACCACGTTCACGCCGTACGCCACAGCCAGGTCGACCAGCGCCGCTCCGCGCAGCCGCGCGAGGTCCGCCGTGGGCCGGCGCCAGGACGCGACGAACGCGACGACGTTGCCGGCCAGCAGCAGCATCCCGACCGGCAGCAGCGAGGCCAGCGCCACCGTCCCACCGCGTACCGCGAGCAGGGTTAGGGCGACGGGCAGGACGAACACCCGGTACGCCAGGGCACCGAGTAACACGCAACGGGAGGCCTGGCGGTGCAGAGCGGCGCACGCGGCGGCTCCGGCCGGGCCACGGGCGTGCGAGCACAGCCGTGCCGTCCACACCGGTTGATGGGGAGACGGCGCGAATCCCGCCAACGCGCCCCGGGTCAGCAGCATGAGCATCGGGCCCGTCGCACCGGCACTATCGGCTGTCACGGATCCCACCGCGCCGCGCCGAGCCAGTGCCCACGGTCAATCCCTTCATTCACATCGCGAACCGCTCGTCACGGTCGGTCGAAGGATGGATCGCGGTCAGTTTTCCCGACGGATGACCTTCAAAGCAAGGCCCACGGCTGTCCTCATTCGACGATTTTCATCGCATCGACGGTTGCCGTAACTTTGCAGGTGGGTTCGGCAAGTGGGCGGCAGCTATTTTCTCGCGGGTCCTGCTGTGCGTCGGCTTGCGAGGTGGGCTTTGAACTGCGGCGATGCGGAACAGGATCGGTGGGCTGAGGCAACCACTGGTCTGCTGAACGCTGCTGCGGCTCCTACCACCGCTCCACGAGATGTTCTCGTCCCGAAGGCGGGTCGTATGGCTCGGGCCAGTAGTCGGTGATCCGGTTTATGAGGCCCTGCTCGCTCACCTCGACCCAGACGCACGCATCCTGCACCTCTGTGCCTACCCGAACGTCAAGCCACAACGCGGCGAGGCGGCCATCGGCGACGACGCGGCGCACGCGCAGATGCCAGTCCCCCGGGTACTCGATGTTGAACTGGAGGAACGCGGACCTGCCACGGATCCTCTCGCAGGTCTGCGGCATCTCATAGACCACGTCGTCGGCCAGCAAAGTGGTGAATCGGGGCCAGTCGCGTTGTTCGAGGCTCTCGACGTACGCGATCGCGATCTGCCGGGTCCCGGCTGTGTCATCCACGCAGCGGACGCTACCTCCGGGCACCGACAACAAATGGATCGCTGGGATTCCGCCGGACTGGTGCTGCCGCGGCCCCTGCCGACCTGTCGAGATCCTGGCGGCACGGCTGCGTGGCACCGAGTCCCTCGGTGTGGTCGGCACCCGCGCAGGTCCAGTCCGCAGTACCGTCTCGCCCATGGTCGATATCGGGCCCCAGCGGTGTCTGCCGACAGCGGCGCAGGCGCCGCAGGAACCGCGCCCGAGGCTGGTTGTCGTAGCGCTGGCGCTGGTCTGGAACGGCGTCGCGGTTGGCGCGCTCGACCTGGTGGCCAACACCGTGGGCCTGTTCACCGTGACCTGGGTGTGGCGCGATCACGTCGACGACTACCAGCTGGTGCTGCTCGTGGTCGCGGCACCGGCCGTCGTTGGCATCGCCGCGCTTGCCGGCACCCTCCGGCTGCTCCGGCGTACCCGGGCGCGGAGCAGGCGTGGGCGGGTCGGGCTGGCGGCCCTGATGTTCTGCTTCGTGCCGGGCGCGGCGGCGAACTACGGCCTCACCGAGCTCTTCTTCCTCTTCTGGGCGGTCAGTAGCTGGGCCACCGGAGGCAACAGCCAGGTGCCGGACTGGGCGGCCGCACTGCTGGCCGGGTCGATGATCGCGGACGGCGTGTTGCTGCTGCTCGCGCTGGCGGCCGGGATCCTCCTGGTGTTGCCCGCCTTTGCCCGGCACACCAACCTGCCATGACGCGGCACCCGCGTGTGCTTGTGGGTTTTTCATCCACTCGTCAAA
>NZ_JBUEGB010000035.1:0-61756 GCF_054963695.1 Micromonospora sp. RTBAU3-60
TGTGCGCGCCGCCTGCGCCACGAACAACTCCGGCAGCACCACTTCCGGCACATCCCGCGCCGTGTCATTCCACTGCGAGACGACCAGTTCCCGCTCCGCCTCCGTCAGCAACTCCATGTCACTCACGCCCGCTCAGCCTGGACAAGGCTGTTAGGACGCATGTCAGTCCAGTGCTCTTCGACATACTGAAGGCAATTCGAGCGGGAATCCGTGTCATGCGCCGTAACCCAGCCATCCGGGACGGCAATGCCAGCCGGCCACAAACTGTACTGCCCTTCGTCATTCATCAGGACTAGGTACAGGGCGTCAGCGTCCTCGAACGGATTAGTCATGGCAACCTCATTCCGATTAGCACGACCCGACCAGCCAAATGGCCCTCATGGTCCCCGCGCCACGACGGGCGACTCGCTGACCAGCCTGCCCGGCCGCTTTACCCCGGCGCATCTCCACAGTTGCCCATGCGTTTCGGCCCCGCCGATGGCGGTCGGAACCACAGGCAACCTCTTGCGGCCGGCGGGTGTCGGAGAAGACGACGTCAGCCACCCGCAGCCGAGCCCGCCGGCCGTTGAGTCCGCAATGGACATGACGCCACCGCACAGCAGAATTTCAGCCTGTCCGGATCCGCCTGTGAGATCAGCGACGAGTGATCGGTTCCGGCAACCCGGCCACTGGGATTCGCACAGTCTGATGGTTTCCGTCCAGGCGGCCGCGTCGCTGTTGGCGGTGGCGGCCACCCTGCTCGCCACGCTGGCGGTCATGTCGACGCCGGCGGTGATGGTGCTCAGCTTCCTGGCCGGCTGTGTCATCACGATCGTGTCTCCGGCCAGCCAGGCTCTGATCGCCGCCGTGGTGCCGGACGAGGACCTGGCCAGCGCCGTGCCGCTCCAGTCGGCCGGGTTGAACCTTGCCCGGATCACCGGCCCCGCGCTGGTCGGTCCGGTGCTGCTGATCGGCGGCCCGGCCAGCGCGTTCGGCGTCTACGCGGTGCTGTCGCTGGGCGCCGCGGCGCTGGCTGGCCGGCTCGGTGCGGGCGGACCGGCGGCGCGGGCGGCGCGGGCGGCGCCTGGTGAGTCGGCAGGGCGCCGGCTCGCCGCCGCGTTCCATCATGTACGTGAGCGGCACCCGGCCCTCCCGGCGCTGGGTATCGTCGCGGCGACCTCCGTCTTCGGTTCGGCTTATCTGGCGCAGCTCCCGCTGATCGCGGCCCGGGTCGGCGGCGACAGCGAGTCCGCCTTCCCGACCCTGGTGACCCTCGGCGGCGTCGGCTCGCTCATCGGGGTGCTCTCGGTGGCCTGGCGGGGCCGGGGGCTGAGCCCCGTCCCGGCGGCGGTCCAGCTCGTGGTGCTCGGAGTGGTGATGGCGCTGTTCGGCGTGGTGCCGTCGTTCCCGCTGCTGACCGTGCTGATGATCCTCGGTGGTGGGCTCACGTTGTCGATCATGACCTCGATCAATTCGATCCTTCAGCATCTGGTCGACGACGCGCAGCGCGGGCGGGTGATGAGCTTGTACTTCGTCTGCTGGGGCGGGTTGCTCCCCTTCGGCGGCCTGGGCCTTGGCGGTCTGGTCCGGCTGGTCGGCGCCGGTTGGGCGTTCGCTGGTTACGGGGCGGTCGCCGGCCTCGCCGGTCTGGCCCTCGCGCTGGGCGCCCGCCGCATTCGGGCTTGACGGGTGCCGGCAACCGGCCTACCGTCCGAGCAAGCGCTTGATAGGACGCCGAAGGAGACCCGATGAGCGTGCCGCAGTTCGGCTTCACCCCAGGCGACGTCGTGCTGGTCACCGGCGCCGGCAGCGGCATCGGCCGGGCGATCGCGACCCGGGCCGCCGAGATGGGACTGGCCGTCGCCGCTGTCGACCTCGACCCGGCGGGCGCGGGGGCCACGGTGGAGCGGATCGAGCGGTCGGGCGGCCGAGCGGTGGCGATCACCGCCGACGTCAGCGACCCCGCAGCCGTCGCGGCGGCGTTCGCTCGCGCCCGGGAGCTCGGCGTGATCCGCTACCTGGTGAACAACGCCGGCCCGTCCTCCGCGGTGGAGCTGGAGTTCGACGAGGCGCTACGGATCGCCATGGGCAGCGTCCGGCGGGTGACCGACACCTGGCTGACCGGCGGGGCGCCGGAGGGCGCGGCGCTGGTCAACATCGCGTCCGTCGCCGGCAATCTGGTCGGCACCGCCTCCGACTGGTACTGCGCGGCGAAGGCAGCGATCATGGGCTACACCCGCCACCTCGCGGCGTACCGCAGCGACGAGGTGCGCAGCAACGCGGTCGCGCCGGGGATGACCGACACCCCGCGACTCGCCGGCTTCGCCGAGAGCGAGGTCGGGCAGCGGGTGCTGGGCCGGATTCCGCTGCATCGGATGGCCACGCCGGATGACATCGCGTACGCCGTGTTGTTCCTGCTGTCCCCACTGGCCAGCTATGTGAACGGGGTCTTCCTGCCGGTCGACGGCGGCTGGACCGTCACCCAGTAACCGCGCCGCAGTCGGGCGGGAGAGGAGTCGCCGGATGTCCGGCACCCAGGCCACGGAGCTGGCCGACCGGCAGCGCATCCATGAGGTCGTCCTGCGGTACTGCCGCGGTGTCGACCGGCTCGACCTCGATCTGGTCAGGTCGGCGTACCACCCCGACGGGATCGACCACCACACCGGCTTCGACGGCCCGGTCGACGAGTTCCTGGCGTGGGTGGAGCCGCTGCTGCGCCGGCTCACCGGCACGATGCACATCGTCGGCAACCACCTGGCCGAGCTGCACGGCGACCGGGCGGTGGTCGAGACGTACGGGACCGCCGTGCACTGGGGGGAGCCGGCCGACGACCCGAGGTTCAACTTCACCAGCGGCTTCCGCTACGTGGATCTGATGACCCGTCGGGCCGGCCGGTGGGCCATCGCGGAGCGCTGGGCGGTACGGGAGTGGACCCGGTCGGAGGCCGGCCGGTGGGCACCGCGCGAGGCGCCCGGCCCGACCGGCTTCCGTGACCGCCGCGACCCGTTGTACGCGCTGCTCGCCCGGCTTGCGTCATGAGCCGGGCAGCGCCGGTCAGCCCACCGCCGGCGGGTCGCTCTCGCCCCAGAACCGCCGCCAGCTCGGCCAGCTCTCCGGCAGACTGGACCCGGTGAGGTACGGGTTGTCCGGGAAGTGGAACCGTCCCGGCACCCGCAGCGGGCTCTCCCGGATGTCCGCGGCGTAGAAGGGCTTGGGCTTGCGGCTGCGGAAGTACCATCTGCCGTCCGCCTCGCGGACATAGCGGTCGTGATAGATCACCGGCATCACGATCCACTGGTCGCCCACCTCGTGCTCGGGTCGGCAGTACACGAGCCCGTCGGCGGAGTCCGGGCCGGTGAGGTCGATGACGTGGTTGCCGACGATGTGGAACGTGATGCGGTAAGGCCGCAGGATGCCGTCGAACCACTCGGCCAGGGCAGCCCGGCCGACCCGGCCGTCGCCCACCCGTACGTCGCTGGCGAAGAGCGCGGCGAGGGCGGTGACATCCCGGCTGTCCAGCGCGAGCGCGTAGCGCGACACCAGTTGGCGGATCTGCTCGACCGACTCCAGCCGGTCGATGCGGGCGGCGAGATCAGTCACCGGGCCCTCCTGGACGACGCGGCCACGGGGGCCGACTCTCAAGCAAGCATTTGGTTGGCAGCACCGTATCAGCGGGACGCCCACCGCGACAGATGTTGACGGGCGGGCCGCGACTGCTATGGTGCCAACCAAGCGCTTGCTACGGCGCGGGAGAGAATCGGGAGCTGCAGATGGCGGACAAACGGATGACCGCGCAGGATGTGGTCAGCCGGCTCACCTCGGGGATGACCATCGGGATCGGCGGATGGGGGTCCCGGCGCAAACCGATGGCCCTGGTCCGGGAGATCCTCCGGTCCGACCTGCGGGACCTCACCGTGGTCTCCTACGGCGGCCCGGACATCGGGCTGCTCTGCGCGGCCGGCAAGATCCGCAAGCTCGTCTTCGGTTTCGTCTCGCTGGACTCGATCGCCCTGGACCCGCACTTCCGGGCCGCGCGGCAGGCGGGCGCGATCGAGGTCGTCGAGTACGACGAGGGCATGCTGCAGTGGGGGCTGTACGCGGCGGGCCTGAAGCTGCCGTTCCTGCCCACCCGCGCCGGCCTCGGCTCGGACGTGCTGACCCACAACCCGCAGTTGCGCACCGTCGCCGACCCGTACGGGGGTGACGAGGTGGTGGCGATGCCGCCGCTGCACCTGGACGCCGCGCTGATCCACATGAACCGGGCCGACATCCACGGCAACGGTCAGTTCCTCGGGCCGGACCCGTACTTCGACGACCTGTACTGCATGGCCGCCGAGCAGGCGTACATGTCCTGCGAGAAGATCGTGCCGACCGCCGAGCTGACCGCGGTGGCGCACCCGGCCACCCTCCGGATCAACCGGCTGCTGGTGACCGGTGTGGTCGAGGCCCCCAACGGCGCCCACTTCACCTCGTGCACTCCGGACTACGAGCGGGACGAGGACTTCCAGCGGGAGTACGCCGGTTCGGCGGCCGGACCGGACGCCTGGCAGGCGTTCCGGGACCGCTACCTGGCCGGCTCGGAGGCGGACTACCAGGCGGCCGTGGCGGCCCGCCGTCAGGAGGTGGCGGCATGACGAACGTGATGGACTCGCGGGCCGAGGCGACCGACGCCGTCGCCAGCCGGGCCGAGGTGTGCGTGGTCGCCTGCGCCGACGCCTTCCGGGACAGCGGGGAGATGCTGGCCAGCGCCTTCGGCACCATCCCCGCCATCGGCGTACGGCTGGCCCGGGAGACCTTCTCCCCCGACCTGCTGATCTCTGACGGCGAGTCGTACCTGGTGCGCGGGACCTGGCCGGTCGGCACGCCGGCGACCGGCGAGGTCGAGGCGTGGGCCCCGTTCCGCACCATCTTCGATCTGGTGTGGCACGGCAAGCGGCACGTGATGATGATCCCGAGCCAGGTGGACCGGTACGGCAACACGAACATCTCGGCGGTCGGCGACTACCGGCGGCCGAAGGTGCAACTCCTCGGCGTGCGGGGCGCCCCGGGCAACACCGTCTGCCACCCGACGAGCTACTGGGTTCCCCGACACAGCACGCGGGTGTTCGTGCCGCGGGTCGACATGGTCTCCGGGGTGGGCAACGACCGGGCCGCACAGGCCGGGCCGGGCGCGAGCCGCTACCACGACCTGCGCCGGGTCGTCACCGACCTGGCCGTCTTCGACTACCACCCCGAACACGGCACGCTCCGCCTCGCCTCGGTCCACCCGGGCGTCACCGTGGCGCAGGTGCAGGACGCCACCGGCTTTCCGCTGGAGGCCGGCGACGAGGTGCCGCAGACCAGGCAGCCCTCCGCGGCGGAGCTGCGGCTGATCCGCGAGGTGCTCGACCCGCGCGGTTTGCGCGACCGCGAGGTGGCCGGATGACCCGGCCTGCGGCAGATGGCACGACCGTGCCCCAGGACGGTCCGATCCCGTCGGCGCTGCACACCCGGGCCTGTGAGCTGTTCGGGGTGCGCTACCCGATCGTGCAGACCGGGATGGGCTACGTCTCCGACCCTCGCCTGACCGCCGCCACCGCCAACGCGGGCGGCCTCGGCATCCTCTCCGCCGGCCTGCTGTCGTACGAGGAGCTCGCCGCCGCGATCGACGCGGTGCAGGCCCGGACGGACCGACCGTTCGGGGTCAACCTCCGCGCCGACCAGCCCGACGTGGAGCGCCGGATCGACCTGCTGATCTCGGCCGGGGTGCGGGTCGCCTCGTTCGCGCTGGCGCCTCGGCAGGACCTGATCGGCAAATGCAAGGACGCCGGGCTCGTGGTGGTGCCGTCGATCGGGGCCCGCCGCCACGCCGAGAAGGTCGCGGCCTGGGGCGTGGACGCGGTGATCGTGCAGGGCGGTGAGGGCGGCGGTCACACCGGTGGCGTGCCGACCAGCCTCCTGCTGCCGCAGGTGGTCGACGCGGTGGACATTCCCGTGATCGGGGCCGGCGGTTTCTTCGACGGCCGCGGCCTGGTCGCCGCGCTCGCGTACGGCGCGGCCGGCATCGCCATGGGCACCCGATTCCTGCTGACCACCGACTCCCCGGTCGCGCCCGCCGTCAAGGAGGTCTACCTCTCGAAGACCGTGACCGACACCGTGCTCACCCGGGAGGTCGACGGGGTGCCGCAACGGGTGCTGCGGGCCGGCACCATCGACAAGATCGAGAAGACGTCCGGTGCCGGACGGCTGATCCGGGCGGCCCGCAACGCGGTCGCCTTCCGGAAGCTGTCCGGCAGCCGGTGGTCGGACATGGTCCGTGAGGGCCTGGCCATGAAGCGGGGCCACGAGCTGACCTGGAGCCAGGTGGTGATGGCCGCCAACGCTCCGATGCTCTACCGAGCCGCGCTCCTGGAAGGCCGGACCGACCTCGGCATCATGGCGACCGGCCAGGTGGTGGGCCTGATCGACGACCTGCCGAGCTGCCAGGAGCTGATCGACCGGATCATGGCCGAGGCGGCGGAGGTGCTGGGCCGCCTCGGGGCGTGACCTCCCGGCAGCACCCCGGCGGGTGACCCCGCGGCGCCGCCTCGACACGTCACTTCCCGGTTCGCCGCGTCGGCCTCCTACCCGCCGTCGCCGCGTTGCCTGCCGACCGTGCCGATCCACGAGTGGGACGCCGGCATTGACGGCGGGTGCGGCGGCCACTAGCCTAACCAAACAAGCGCTTGCTAGGAGGATTGCCCATGTCCGCACTGCACGACCGCGTTGTGGTGATCACCGGCGCGGGCCGGGGCCTGGGCCGGGAGCACGCCCTGCTCGCCGCCGCGGAGGGGGCCCGGGTCGTGGTGAACGACGTGGGCGCCGACGCCGACGGCCGCAACGCCGATCCGGCGGTCGCCCGGGCCGTCGCCGACGAGATCAGGGCGGCGGGCGGGCAGGCGGTCGCCAGCTCGGCGGACGCCGCCACCATCGCCGGCGCCCGGGAACTGTTGGAGCTGGCGCTCGGCGAGTTCGGCGCGGTGCACGGACTGGTCAACAACGCCGGCATCCTCCGCGACCGGATGTTCGTGAACATGTCCGAGGAGGACTGGGACGCGGTGATCCGGGGGCAGCTGCGTGCCACCTTCGCGCCCGCCCGGGTCTTCAGCGAGCACTGGCGCAACGAGTCGAAGGCGGGCCGTCAGCCGAACGCCGCGGTGGTCAACGTCCCCTCGACCTCCGGCCTGATCGGCGCGGTCGGCCAGACCAACTACGGCGCGGCCAAGGCCGGTATCGCCGCGCTGACCGTGATCCTGGCCCAGGAACTGGCCAGGTACGGCGTGCGGGTCAACGCGGTCACGCCGGTCGCCCGTACCCGGATGACCCAGGACCTGCCCGGCATCGGCGAGATGGTGGCCGCGCCGGCCGACCCGGCGGCTTTCGACGTCTACCACCCCGGCAATGTCTCCCCGCTGGTGGCCTGGCTGCTCACCGCGGACTGCCCGGCCAACGGCGCGGTCTACTACGCCAAGGGCGGCGAGATCAGGCAGTTTGTGGGCTGGAGCTACGGCTGGAGCGTCGACCGGGGCACCCGCTGGACCGTGGCCGAGATCGACAAGGAGTTGCGCGCGCGTGTCTGAACCCACCACGGCCGGCTGGGCCGGCCCCGCCCACAACCTGCTGGCCGGCCGGACCGTGCTGGTCACCGCCGCCGCCGGCACCGGCATCGGGTACGCCACCGCCCGCCGCTGCGCCGAGGAGGGCGCCCGGGTCGCGATCAGCGACCGGCACGAGCGGCGCCTCGCCGAGGCAGCCGACCGGCTGGCCGAGCTGACCGGCGTCCGGCCGCTCGCGGTGCCTTGCGACGTGACGAACCAGCAGCAGATCGACCAGCTGGTGGACACCGTCGCCGCCGAATACGGCAGCATCGACGTACTGGTCAACAACGCGGGCCTGGGCGGCATGGCCAGCGTGGTGGAGATGACCGACGAGCAGTGGGACACCGTGCTGGCCGTCACGCTGACCTCCGCCTTCAAGATGAGCCGGGCGGTGCTGCGGCACATGGTGCCCCGCCGCCGCGGCGTGATCATCAACAACGCGTCGGTGCTCGGCTGGCGCGCCCAGGCCGAGCAGGCCCACTACGCGGCCGCGAAGGCCGGCGTGATGGCGCTGACCCGGTGCTCGGCCATGGACGTCGCCGAGTACGGCATCCGGGTCAACGCCGTGGCGCCGAGCATCGCGGTCCACCCCCACCTGGCCCGGGCCACCAGCGACGACCTGCTCGCCGAACTGGCGTCCCGGGAGGCCTTCGGCCGGGCGGCGGAGCCGTGGGAGGTCGCCAACGTATTCGTCTTCCTGGCCAGCGACTACTCGTCGTACATGACGGGCGAGATCGTCTCGGTCAGCAGCCAGCACCCCTGAGCCGGAGGAGCATCAGATGGCCAATCCCGACGCCGTCGGCACCCGGGGCGCCCCGTTCCAGATGGATGTGGAACGCGGCAAGATCCGCGAGTTCGCGCGGGCCACCCGCTCGACGAGTCCCGCATACCTGGACGCCGAGCGGCCCGTCGTCCCGCCGACGTTCCTGACCACCACGTTCTTCTGGCAGTCCGGCGACGCGGACCCCTGGCCGGCCGTCGAGCTGGACCAGCGGCGCGGCCTGCACGCCGAGCAGGAGTACACCTTCTTCGGCCCGCCGCCACGCGCCGGTACCCGGCTGACCTGCCAATCGCACATCAGCGAGATCTACACCAAGCAGGGCCGCCGCGGCGGCGAGCTGACCTTCGCCGTCATGGTCACCGAGTTCCGGGACGAGACCGGCCGACTGGTGGCCCAGGGCCGGTTGACCGGCGTCGAGACCGCACGCCCCCCGGCGGAGCAGCCACGAGCAGACGAGGCGATGGCATGAGCGTTCCAGCGGCGCCCGCCCCCTGGACGGTCGGGCCGGTGACCCGCACCGACTTCGTGCGTTACCAGGGCGCGTCCGGCGACATGAACCCGATCCACCACGACGAGGAGTTCGCCCGGGCGGCCGGCTTCCCCACCCCGTTCTCCGTCGGAATGTGGCAGGCCGGCCTGCTCGGCACGTACGCCACGGACTGGCTCGGCGCGGAGAACGTGCGCGGCTTCCGCATCCGGTTCCTCGAGCAGGTCTGGCCGGGCGACACGCTGACCTGCCACGGCAAGGTGGTGCGCGAGTACGAGCAGGACGGCGAGCGCCGGGTGGACGTGGAGCTGACCTGCCGCCGCCAGACCGGCGGCGCGGCGGTCACGGTGTGGTCGACATTCGTGGTGTCGGACGCGGCGCAACGCGAGCAGGAGGCGACCGATGTCGCGTGAACAGTCCCCGGCGGCCGATCGCCGGATCGTCACCCTGACCGTCGACGCCGACGGCATCGCCGAGATCGTCATGGACAACCCACCGGTCAACGCGCTGCCGGTGGCCGGCTGGTTCGCCGTCGCCGACGCGCTCAACGCCGCCGGCGCCGACGAGGCCGTACGCGTGGTGGTGCTGCGCGCCGAGGGGCGCGGCTTCAACGCCGGCGTGGACATCAAGGAGATGCAGCGCACCGAGGGCTTCACCGCGCTGCTCGGCGCCAACCGCGGCTGCTACGCGGCTTTCAAGGCGGTCTACGAGTGCCCGGTGCCGGTCATCGCCGCGGTCAACGGCTTCTGTCTCGGTGGCGGGATCGGCCTGGTCGGCAACGCCGACATGATCATCGCGGCCGAGGACGCCACCTTTGGCCTGCCAGAGGTGGACCGGGGCGCGCTCGGCGCGGCGACGCACCTGGCCCGGCTGGTGCCGCAGCACCGGATGCGGGCGATGGTCTACACCGCGGCCACCGCGACCGCCGCCGAACTGCACGCCTACGGGTCGGTGCACGCGGTGGTGCCGACGGCGCGGCTGCGGGACGCCGCCCTGGAGCTGGCCCGGCAGATCGCGGCGAAGGACCCGACGGTGATCCGTGCGGCGAAGGCGTCGCTCAACGGCATCGACCTGTGGGACGTCAACCGCAGCTACCGGTTCGAGCAGAGCTTCACCTTCGAGCTCAACCTGGCCGGGGTCGCCGACCGGATCCGCGACCAGTTCGGCGGGTCCTCCGGATCCACGGCGTGAGGAGACACGGATGAAGGCCATGCTGTGTCGCGCCCTGGGTGGGCCGGAGAACCTGGTCGAGGCCGAGGTGCCGGACCCGGTCGCCGGCCCGGGCCAGGTCGTGGTGGACGTCCGCTCCGCCGGGGTGAACTTCCCGGACGGTCTGATGGTCGCCGGCACGTACCAGACGAAGCCCGCGCTGCCGTTCAGCCCGGGGTGCGAGGTGGCCGGCACCGTGCGGGCGGTCGGCGACGGGGTGACCGGACTCGCCCCCGGTGACCGGGTCGCCGCCTTCTGCGGCATCGGCGGCTACGCCGAGCAGGTCGCGGTACCGGCCGAGCGGGTGCACCGGCTCCCGGACGGGATGGACCTGGGCCACGCGGCGGCCTTCCCCGTCGTCTACGGCACGTCGTTCCACGGTCTGGTGGACCGGGCGCGGCTGCGGGCCGGCGAGACGCTGTTGGTGCTCGGCGCCGCCGGCGGGGTCGGGCTGACCGCCGTGCAGATCGGCAAGGTGCTCGGCGCCCGGGTGGTCGCGGCCGCGTCCAGCCCGGAGAAGCTGCGGCTCTGCGCCGCGCACGGGGCCGACGAGCTGATCGACTACCGCGAGCAGGACCTGGCCGCGCGGCTGAACGAGGTGACCGGCGGCGCCGGGGTGGACGTGGTCTACGACCCGGTCGGCGGCTCGGCGGCGCAGGCCGCGGTGCGGGCGCTGGCCTGGGGCGGCCGCTACCTGACCGTCGGATACGCCTCGGGTGACATCCCGCGGGTCGGGATGAACCGGCTGTTGCTGACGGAGGGCGAACTGCTGGGCGTGCTGTGGGGCGCCTGGGCCGGCCGGCATCCCGGGGCCAACGCGGAGAACATGTCCCGGCTGCTGGAGTGGTACTCGGCGGGCCTGCTGCGGCCGCACGTGGACCGGCGCTTCCCGCTGGCCGAGGCCGCCGCCGCGCTGGCCACCGTGATGAACCGTGGCGCACTGGGAAAGATCGTCCTGACCATCGGGGAGCGGCCGTGACCACCGGGACGGCGTACGCGGGAATGGATCTGGGCCCGAGCGAGCGGGCCCGCGAGCTGCTGGCGGCGCTCGAGGAGTTCATGGCCGAGCGGGTCTACCCCGCCGAGCCGGTGTACGCCGCGCAGCTGGAGCAGGCCGGCCCGCGCAGCCACACCCTCCCCCCAGTGGTCGAGGAGCTGAAGGCCGAGGCGCGCCGCCGGGGCCTGTGGAACCTCTTCCTGCCGGACCTGTCCGGGCTGTCCAACCTGGAGTACGCCTACCTGGCCGAGCTGACCGGACGATCGCCGTACCTCGCGCCGGAGGCGTTGAACTGCGCGGCCCCGGACACCGGCAACATGGAACTGCTGCACCTGTTCGGCACGCCGGAGCAGCAGGCCCGCTGGCTGGCGCCGCTGCTGGACGGGCGGATCCGGTCGGGCTTCTCGATGACCGAACCCGGGGTCGCCTCCTCCGACGCCCGCAACATCAGCACCTCGATCATGCGTGACGGCGACGAGTACGTGATCAACGGACACAAGTGGTGGACCACCGGCGCGGCGGACCCGCGGTGCGAGCTGCTGGTGGTGATGGGCAAGACGGATCCCAGTGCCGCGCCGCACCGGCAGCAGTCGATGGTGCTCGTCCCGGTCGACACGCCGGGCGTCGAGATCGTCCGCTCGTTGCCCATCTTCGGTTACCACGACCAGCACGGGCACTGCGAGATCCGGTTCACGGACGTACGGGTCCCGGTGACGAACCTGCTCGGCGGCGAGGGCGACGGCTTCGCCATCGCGCAGGCCCGGCTGGGGCCGGGCCGGGTGCACCACGCGATGCGGACGTTGGGCATGGCCGAGCGCGGCCTGGAGCTGCTGGTGCGCCGGACCATGTCGCGGGTGGCGTTCGGCGGGCCGCTGTCCGACCAGGGCGTGGTGCGGACCTGGATCGCCGAGTCCCGGATGGAGATCGAGCAGGCCCGACTGCTGGTGCTCAAGACCGCATGGCTGATCGACCGGGTGGGCGCGAAGGGTGCGGCCACCGAGATCGCGGCGATCAAGGTGGTGGCGCCCCGGGTGGCCCGCGCGGTGCTCGACCGGGCCATTCAGGCGCACGGCGGCGGCGGGGTGACCGAGGACTTCCCGATCGCCCGGATGTGGGCCAGCGCGCGGATCCTGGCGATCGCCGACGGGCCGGACGAGGTGCACATCCGGACGGTGGCTCGCCAGGAGCTACGCCGGTATCGCTGACGGCGAGACGACGGAGATTGCGATGGACCTGACCTGGAGCGAATCCGAGGAGGCATTCCGGGCGGAGGCGCGGGAGTGGCTGGCCGCCCACGTGCCGGCCGAGCCGTTGCCCTCCGGCGACACCCGCGACGGCTTCGCCCGGCACCTGGAATGGGAGCGGGAGCTGTACGCCGCCGGCTGGTCGGTGGTCTCGTGGCCGAAGGAGTACGGCGGACGCGACGCCTCACTCTGGGAGTGGCTCATCTTCGAGGAGGAGTACTACCGGGCCGGCGCGCCGCAGCGGGTGACCCAGAACGGCATCTTCCTGCTGGCGCCCACGCTGTTCGAGTTCGGCACGACGGAGCAGCGCGACACCCTGCTGCCGCGGATGGCGGCCGCGCAGGACCTGTGGTGCCAGGGCTGGTCGGAACCCGGGGCCGGCAGCGACCTGGCCGGCATCCGCAGCCGGGCCGAGCGCGACGACGAGGCCGGCGGCTGGCGGCTGACCGGGCAGAAGACCTGGACCACCCGGGGCGCGTTCTGCACCCACCTGTTCGGTCTGTTCCGCACCGACCCGGCGGCGCAGCGGCACCGCGGCCTGACGTACTTCCTCGTGCCGCTGGACACCCCGGGCGTGACGGTCCGTGGCTTCGAGCGGCTCGACGGCGACGAGGGGTTCGCCGAGGTGTTCTTCGACGACGCCTTCGTGCCGGACAGCGCGGTGCTCGGCGCGGTGAACCAGGGCTGGCAGGTGGCGATGGCGACCACCGGATCCGAGCGGGGGCTGACCCTGCGCTCGCCCGGCCGGTTCCTGCGGGCCGCGGACCGCCTGGTGGAGCTCGCCGCCGCGCGCCCGGAGGCCGCCACCGATCCGCTCGTCGACCAGGTCACCGCGGTGTGGATGCAGGCTCAGGCGTACCAGCTGTTCACGCTGGCGCAGGTCACCGACCTCGTCGAGGGGCGCTCCCCGGGGGCGCGGTCCAGCCTGAACAAGCTCTACTGGTCCGAACTGGACATCCGGCTGCACGAGGCGGCGCTGGAGCTGCTCGGCCCTGAGGGGCAGACGGACAACCCGTGGAGCCGCGGATTCCTGTTCTCGCTGGCCGGACCGATCTACGCCGGGACCAACGAGATCCAACGCAACATCGTCGCCGAGCGGGTGCTCGGCCTGCCCAGGAAGTGATCGCATGCGGTTCGCGTTGACGGCCGAACAGCAGGACCTGCGCGAGGTCGTGCACGAGCTGATGGAACGGTTGTGCCCGCCCGCGGTGGTCCGGTCCACGCCGGACGCCCCGGCGATCGACGCACTGGACCGCGGGCTGGTCGAGCTCGGCGCGCCCGGGCTGCTGCTGTCGGAGCGCTCCGGCGGCCTGGGCCTGGACGAAAACTACCTGGTCCCGCTGCTGACCGAGACCGGGTGGGCCGCGGCCCCGCTGCCGGTGCTGGAGACGGTCGGCGTCGCGCCGGCCCTGTTCGAGGCCGCCGGCCTGGCCGACCGGCTGCTCGCCGGCGGGATGGCCTGCGCCGCCGACTCGACCGGCGCCGGTCCGGTCCGGTTCGCCGACCGGGCCACCCTGCTGGTCTGCGGTGGCTGGGGCGGCAGCGGACCGGTCGAGCTCGTCGGCCTGTCCGACGCGCGCCTGGAGCCGGTGCCGGCGGTGGACCCGGCCGCGAACCTGTGCCGGATCGGCGGGGGCACCGTGCTCGGCACGGTCGACGACCCGGTGGTGGTCGAGCGGGCCTGGCAGCGCGGGGTGCTCGGTGCCGCGGCCCAGTTGATCGGGCTGTCCCGGCGGATGCTGGAGCTGACCGTCGAGTACGCCGGCTCGCGTACCCAGTTCGGGGTGCCGGTCGGCAGCTTCCAGGCGGTCAAGCACCACCTCGCTTCGGCGTTGTTGCAGGTGGAGTTCGCCGCCCCGGCGGTGGCCCGCGCCGGATTCTCCGTGGCCGCCGGCGACCCGGACCGGGCGCGCGACGTGTCGCTGGCCAAGGCGCTGGCCTCGGAGGCCGCCCAGCTGGTGGCCCGCACCGCGATGCAGTGCCACGGCGCCATCGGCTACACCACCGAGTACGACCTGCACCTGTACGCCAAGCGCGCGTGGGCGCTCGCCGCGGACTGGGGTTCGGCGGCCTGGCACCGGGCCCGGATCGCGGAGCACCTGGGCTTGGCCCGTACCGGCACCGTTCCCGTCCGCTGACTTCGACAAGGAGCACACCGTGACCGAGACCGAGACCGAGAGCGACGTCGTCACCTACGACCAGCGGGGCGAGGTCGCGGTGGTGACCATGAACCGGCCGCGGTACCGCAACGCCCAGAACTCGGCGATGACGTACGCGCTGGACGACGCGTTCTACCGGGCCGCCGGGGACGACGGCGTGAAGGTGGTCGTGCTGGCCGGGGCGGGCGAGCACTTCTCGGCGGGGCACGACATCGGCACCCCCGGCCGGGACGTCGACACGTCGTTCGAGCGGCGGGCTGGCCTCTGGTGGGACCACGTCGGCAAGCAGGGCGTGGAGAGCCGGTACGCCCGCGAGTCCGAGGTGTACCTCGGGATGTGCCGACGCTGGCGTGAGTTGCCCAAGCCGACGATCGCGATGGTGCAGGGCGCCTGTGTGGCCGGCGGCCTGATGCTGGCCTGGTGCTGTGATCTGATCGTCGCCGCCGACGACGCGTTCTTCGCCGACCCCGTGGTGCGGATGGGCATCCCCGGCGTGGAGTACTTCGCCCACCCGTGGGTGATGGGCCCGCGGTTCGCCAAGGAGTTCCTGTTCACCGGGGACCGCATCGGCGCCGAGCGGGCGCTGGCCCTGGGCATGGTCAACCGGGTGGTGCCCCGGGCGGCGCTGGAGGACGAGACGTTCGCGCTGGCCGGGCGGATCGCGAAGATGCCGCGGCTGGGGCTCGCGCTGACCAAGAAGGCGGTCAACCAGGCGGAGGATCTGATGGGGTTGCGGGCCGGCATGGACTCGGTCTTCGGCCTGCACCACGCCGCGCACGCGCACAACGCCGAGGTCGGGGGGGATTCGCTGGCCGGGCAGACCGCGCGCTCGATGAAGCAGGGCTGAGGCGCGCCGGCGTCAGCGGCCGATCCGGGAGGCGAGCCATCGGACGCCGCGGGCCAGCGCCTGCGGCGTCCCTTCCCCTTCGATCGCCGGGCCGAGCAGCTCCAGGTCCAGCAGACCGCGGTAGCCGAGCCCGGTGAGCTGCCGCAGCAGGCGCTCCAGCGGGATGTCCCCGTCGCCGGGCACCCAGCGGTTGGGCAGGCTCAGCGTGCCCAACCGGAAGTCGCTGACCTGGACCAGCCGTACCCGGTCGAGTTCGGCGCGCAGCGTGTCGACCAGCCCCCGCTCCTGCCAGCAGCAGTAGAAGTCCACGCAGAGCCCGATGTCGAGCCGCCGGGCCAGCGCCGCCGCGTCCTGGAGGCTGTGCGTGAAGCTCAGGTCGCCGCGGATGGACATGGTGTTCTCCACCGCGAGCGCGACGCCGAGCCGCGCGGCCCGCCCGATCGCCGGGGCCAGCCGCTCGGCGAGCGAGTCAGCCGCCTCTTCCCAGCTCAGGGCACCGGACGGGCCGCTGGTGAGGTAGAGGGTGCCGGCGCCGAGCGCCGCCGCCGCGTCCAGCGCCGCCGCGAGCGTGCGCGCCTGCGCAGCCCAACCCGCGCCGTCCGTCGGGTGGCAGGTGAGCGGCATGAAGAGGTACGCCACGGTCAGGCCGCTGGCCCTGACCTCGTCCAGCGCGGTGGCCCAGCCGATCTGCTTCAGCTTGCCCGCGGGCAGCCCGATGAGCTCGGCGCCGGCTTCCCGGTAGATCGCCAGCTCGTCGGCGAGGGGCCGGCCCAGGGCGGCAACCCCGTTGACGGAGATGCGTTGCCCGGCTGTCATCGTCGCCACCTCGTCTCGGGTCCGGGGATCGCTGATGGGCCGCGGCCCCGGCCGTCCCGCACGGGCGGGTCGGGCCGGGGCCGCGTCGGATCGTCAGGAGGCGGTCGCGTACTGCCCCTCGGTGAGGACCGCCGCCGGGATGATGGCCACCGACGAGACGTCGACGGCGGGCCCGTGCGAGGTGGCGGTGAAGGTGTACTTGCCCAGCGCCCACAGGCCGGTCTCCTGCGGCGTGAACGTCTCCAGGGCCTTGGCCTCAGCCTTGGCGTCGGTGATCGTGCCGGCCTTCTCCGCCGCCTTGGCGGCCAGCATGACCGCGTCGTAGGCGTAGTAGACGTTGAGCGGCAGCTTGATCTCGCCCTCCTTCTTCAGCGCCGTGATCATGGTGTCCAGGCTGCCCGGGTTGGCTCCCTGGTGCCCCTTGACGGCCGCGGACACGATCTGGACGCTGACGTTCTGCGCGGCGGGTGTCCCGACGAGGCCGTCGGGTGCCCCGTGGTTGAGCAACGACGTGGTCGCCGAGGTGGAGTCGGCCACCAGCGGGATGTCGGTCCAGCCGATCTTCAGCCGGCTCTGCAGTACGTAGCCGACCGAGGCACCGGCCCCCTGCATGAACAGCAGGTCCGGCTTCGTCGCCCGCAGTCGCTCGAGCTGGGCGGTGACGTCGAGGTCCTCCGCGGTGTAGGTCTCGTCTCCGGAGAGGGTCAGGCCGGCGTCGGCGATCGCCTTGCGCGTCGCCTCAGCGGTCGCCTGCGCGAAGGCGTCCTTGCCGGCGATCATCGCGATCTTGGTAGCGCCCTTCGACTTGGCATAGTCGGCCAGCGACTTCGCCCAGGTCTCGGGGACGGGTGGGGTCTTGAACAGGTACGGGAACTTGGCCGGGTCGTCGAGCGCGGAGGCGCTGGCCTGCTGGACGGAGAAGATCTCCGCCTCGGTGAGGATCGGGGCCATGGGCAGCGCTTCGGCGCTGGTGTTGCCCGGCAGCACCAGGTTCGGCTTCGGGCCCTTGGCGAGCCGCTCCTGGAGCTTGGTCACGGCGGTGGTCGGGTTTCCACCCTCGTCGATGATTTCCAACTCGACCTTGCGGCCGAGGATCCCGCCCTTGCTGTTCAGCACGGCAACGGCGGCCTTGACCCCCTGGGACGCGGCCTGCGCGTTCAGCGCGGACGGTCCGGGCTGGCTCAGACCCACAAGTTGGACGATCCGATAAGGCTGATCTCCCCCGCTGGCGTCAGCAGAATCCGCGTCAGGGTCGGGGCTGCAAGCGGTCGCCGCCAGTGCGGCGGCCACGAGAACTACACCGAGTCGCTTCCGCACGAAGGCTCTCCTTAGGTTCCGATGCCGGCCACGGATGTAGCAAGCGCTTGGTTGGCACTGTAGGTTCGGGTGTGATCTGCGTCAAGCCCCTGCCCCCGGCTCCTCGCGAGGTACGGGGCCATCGACGATCCCGGCCGCTCGCAGGTCGGCGATCTGCGCGCCGGTCATGCCCAGCACCGACCGGAGCACCTCGTCGGTGTGCTCCCCCGCGCCCGGCGCCGCGCACAGGGGAACCCGCTCCTCGTCCACCAGGCGGATCGGGCCGGGCATCAGCTCGGCGCCGCTCTCCTCCGCCGGCGACCACGGCAACCGCGCACGGAACTGCGGATCGGTGGCGATCGAGGCGGCGTCGTTGACCGCCGCGATAGGACAGTTCGCCTCGGCGCCGAGACGTACCCACGCCGCCGTGGTGCGCGTCTCGAAGATCGCCTGCAGCTCCCGCCGCAGCGTCTGATTGCCGCGAGCGTGATCGGCGTACCGCTCGCCCGGGTTCGCCTCGAACAGGTCGGACCGGCCGACCGCGAGGCAGAAGTTCCGCCAGAACTCCCGCTCGGAGGCCATCAGCAGGACATGACCATCCAGCGACCGGTAGTACTGGTAGCGGACGGATCCCGCCATCCCGGCCACCCCCGGCGCCCGCCGGGCGCCGCCGTCCGACGGATTCCCGGTCACCTCCGTCGCCGGCCGCTCATAGGCCCGGGTGCCCTCGATGGCATACCAGTTGGTGGCCGCGGCGACATCACTCTGGGCGAGGTCGATATGGGCGCCGACCCCGGTCGCCCGGGCCCGCAGCAGCGCGGCGCACACCGCCAACGCACCCCAGACCGGCGTGACCCGCACCCCGACCGTGGTGTGCGGCGGCAGGTTGACGAAGCCCTCGTCGTCCACGGCCGGCACGGCGAGGCCGGCCCATGCGTCGAAACCGATGCCGTGCGCGGGGATGTCCCGGTAGGGGCCGGTCATCCCCCAGCCCGACACGCTGCACACCACCAGCGCCGGGTTGCGTTCCCGCAGCCGCTCCACGGTGATGCCCCGACGCGCGAGGGCACCGGGACGCATCGCCTCGATGACCACCTCGGACCGCTCGGCCAGGTCCAGGTAGAGCTCCACGCCGGCCGAGGTCCGCAGGTCGATGCCGACGCTGCGCTTGCCCCGGTTGACATGCCAGTGCAGCAACGACACGCCCTCGATGATCGGCCAGGCCATGGTGCGGACGTAGTCGCCGCCCGGGGGCTCGACCTTGATCACATCGGCGCCCAGCTCGGCCAGGGTCATGCCGAGGGCACCCGGCTCCAGCAGCGAACTCTCGAGCACTCGTACGCCGGCCAGCAGTCCGCGTTCAGCCATGATCCGCTCCCGTCGCCAGGGCGTCGAGCGCCACCGCCCGGTCCGGCAGGGCGAGCAGCGGGTTGACATCGAGCTCGGTCACCACTCCGTCGAGGGCGATGTCCTGGACCGCCATGATCACATCGACCAGGGCCGCCAGGTCCGCCGGCGGCGCGCCCCGGTGCCCGGCCAGCAGCGGGAAGCCACGCAGCTCGCGGAGCATCCGATGCGCCTCGCGCCGGCCGAACGGTGGGATCCGGAACGCCACGTCCCGGTACACCTCCACGGCGACGCCGCCGATGCCGGCCATGACGACCGGCCCGAACACCGGGTCAGGGGCGATGCCGACCACCATCTCCACCCCGCCACCGAGCTGCTCGCTGACCAGGACGCCCTGCCAGCTCGCGCCCGCCTGCGCCGCGACCACTTGCTCGAACTCGGCCACCACGGACGCCACCTCGTTCGGACCGCGTACGCCGAGGCGGACCAGGCCCAGGTCGGACTTGTGCGCGATGCCCGCCGCGACCGCCTTGAGCACCACCGGTCCGTCGAACGACGCCGCCGCGACGGCGGCCGCTGTCGCGTCCGGGCACAGCACGTCCCGCGTCACCGCGATCCCGTACCGGGTGAGCAGCTCCTTGGACTCCACCTCGGTCCAGGTCCGCCCGGGGGTGGCGGTAGGCGCGGGGTTCGCGCGCGGTTCGGGCGGCACCAGCTCGGACAGGTCGTCCTGGAACGCGTGGAAATCGAGGAAGGCCCGGATGGCGGTGACGCAGTTGCCGAAGGTACGGAACACGGGCAGCTGCGATCCCAGCAGCCCGACCCGGTAGGCGTCCTCGGTGCCCGACGGCGAGCCCCACACCACACACACCGGCTTGTCGGTGGTGGCCGACACCGCGACCAGGTCGGCCACGAAGGCGTCGCTCATCGGCGGGAAGGCCCCGGTGATCGGTACGACCAGGATGCCCACGCCGGGGTCGGCGAGGATGGTGTCGAGAATCTTCCGTCCCCGCCAGTCGCCCACCGGGTGTCCGCCGTTGTCCACCGGGTTGTCGATCCGCAGGTAGTCCGGAATCCACTCCCGTAACCGCTCACGCGTCTGCGGGGTGAGTTCGGGCAGATCGATGCCGGCGGCGGTGAGCAGGTCGGCCATGTGCGCGCTGGTCCCGCCGGAAATCGAGTACACGCAGACGCCCGGGGCCGGCGGGCGCTTGGCCCGGGCGAACAGGGCGGCCGTGTCGAGCAGCTCGTCCAGCCCGTCGACCCGGGCTATCCCGTACTGGCGCAGCAGCGCCGAGACAACGTGGTCGGCGCCGGCCAGGTGTCCGGTGTGTGACTGTGCCCAGGACCGTCCGACCGCCGTGCGGCCCACCTTCACCACGACGATCGGCACGCCGAGCTGAGCGGCCCGAGCCGCCGCGCGCTGGAACGCCGGCCCGTCGTGGAAGCCCTCGAGGTATGCGGCGATCGCGCCGGTCTCCGGTAACCGGGCGAAGTAGTCGATGAAGTCGGCCGCGTCCAGATCCCCCTCGTTGCCGGTCGGTGCCCAGTGGCTGAACCGGATGCCGAGCTCCTGCCCCTGGAAGACGGGTCGGCCCTGATGCCCGCTCTGGGTGATCAGCGCGATCGCCCGGCCGGGCAGGTCGTCGCGAAAGGCTTCGAAGAGATTCATGTTCGTGTTCGGCCCGAGCATCCGGACACCGCCGGCGGCGAGGCGACGGACCAGGTCGGCCTGCCGTCGGGCCCCGTCCGCCCCGGTCTCGGCGAATCCGGCGGCGAAGACCACGAGAAATCGCACGCCCTTGTCGACGGCGTCCTGCACCACCCGGTCCACGTCGCTGACGAGGACCACGGCGACATCCACGTCCCCGGGAACCTCTTTGACCGACGGGTAGGTGGGTGTCCCGTCGACCTCCGCCCGCCGGGGATTGACCGGCACCGCCGTCGCACCGGTCCGGACGGCCCAGTCCCGAACGCGACGCCAGTTGAGGGTGGTCGGCCGGCCCGGAGTGTCGGAGGCGCCGATGACGGCGACGGTACGGGGATGGAACAGCAGGTCGAGCTCCGGATCGGGCGGGACGCCCGCTTCCGCCGCGTCCCGGACCGGCACCGGCGGTGAGGCTGGTTTCATCCGTCACCCCTTCCAAATGAAGCAAGCGTTTGGTAGGTATAGCTCTACTAACAAACGTTCGTTTGTGTCAACACCGTGATCAGGGGTGCGTGGATGGATCACCCGCAGACGGAACCGACGCGTGACCGGATCGTGCTGGCCGCGTCGCAACTCTTCGCCGAGCACGGCTACCACGGCACGTCGATGCGCGACATCGCCGCGGCAGCCGACATCCGGCCGGCCTCGCTCTACAACCACTTCCCCGGCAAGGAGGACATCCTGCTGGCGGTGGGGCACCGCTACTTCGCCGCCATGTGGCCGGCGCTGCGGGCCGCCAGCGACCATCCCGGTGGCCCACTCGACCGGCTGCTCGCACTGATCACCGCCGCCACCGAGGTCGGGCAGACCCACCGGTACGAGCACCAGGCCCTGGTCGGCGAGATGCGGCTGATCCGGCGGACCCCCGCCCTCGCCCCACTGGTCGAGTCGGGGCTCGCCTGCATCGCGCTCTGGCACCGGGTCCTTGCCGCCGGGCAGCGCGACGGGGTGGTACGCGACGACGTGGTCCCCGCCGCGGCGACCTGGCTCATCTTCACCGCGATCACCGGCCTGGTCGATCAGGGCTACCGGTCGGACGTCCTCGGTGACCCCACGGTACGCACGGTCTCCGCCCTCTGCGCCGTCCTCGTCGACGGGCTGCGCCACCCGAACACCCGCACCGGCACGCCCCTGCAGCACCCGCCTCTGGTGGGCGCATGAGCGAGCGTCAGCGAGCGAATCATCCGTGCAGCGTCGTGGTGCCTCATGTCGACGCCGAGCGAAGCGTGGTGGCGGCATGAGCGAGGCAGGGCGTTTTCAGGACCGGGTGGCGCTCATTCTCGGCGTGGGCCGGCCCCCGGGAATCGGCCGGGCCACCGCGCTGCGACTGGCCGCCGGCGGCGCGCACGTGATCTGCGTCGACGATCTCGCCGACGAGCAGGGACCGCGAGACACCGCGCAGGTGCCACCGGCGCTGTTCGAGGAGATCGTCGCGGAAGTCGACGCGGCCGGCCCCGGCCGCACGCTCGGTGTGCCGTACCCGCACCGAAGGGACTGGCCGGATCTGGTCCACGAGGTAGTGACCGAGTTCGGGCACCTCGACATCTGCTGCGCCCTCAACGGCGCCACCGGGGCCCAGGCCGGGGACGGACCGTTGCTCGACCTCGCGCCCGAGTCCTTCGAACGATGCTTCGACGTCAACGTGACGTGGAGCCTGCGGCTGCTCAGCGCCGCCGCGCGAGCAATGATCCAGCTCGGCCGGCCCGGCGCGCTCGTGGCCCTGTCGTCGCACGCGGCGCGTCGCCCCACCCCGAACATCGGGGCGCTGGGTGCCGCCCGGGCCGCCGTCGAACACCTGGTGGCGGTCCTGGCCAAGGAGGTCGCGCCGTACGGCATCCGGTGCAACGCGGTGAGCCCACTGGCCGTCGGCCCGAGCCGCCTCCACCCCAACCCCGGCCTGGTCGCGCTGGCGGAACGGGAAGCCGGTTCACTCGACCGGTGGCTCAGCCGGGACGTCCCGCTCGGACGCTCCCAGGCGGCCGACGAAACCGCCGCCGTGATCGAGTTCCTCTGCTCGGACCAGGCGTCCTACCTCACCGGAGTGACCGTCCCTGTGCACGGAGGAGCGAGCTGATGCAGTTGATCGGCATCGACACCGGGGGAACCTTCACCGACGCCGTCGTGCTCGACCACGGCGGCCGGACGACGGTGGGCAAGGCCCTGTCGACCCCGGGGCGGGTCGACGACGGCGTCCTCGCCGCCGTCGGCACGGTCGCGGACAGTCTCGGACTCACCCTCCGCGACCTGCTGTCCGCCACGGACGTACTGGCCCACGGCACCACCGTCGGCCTCAACGCGCTGCTGACCCGCTCCGGCGCCCGGGTCGGCCTGCTGACCACCGCCGGATTCGAGTCGACACCGGCCATCGCCAAGGCGACGAAACTGCATCACCTGCCCGAGGAGGACCTCCGTGCGCCGAGCCGGTGGCGCAAGCCGGACCTGCCGCTACGCCGCGGCGACGTCGCCGGAGTGCCAGAGCGGGTCGACCTGACCGGAGAGATCATCGTCCCGCTCGACGAGGCGGCCGCCCGAGCCGCCATCGCGCGACTGGTCGCCGCCGGCGTGGAATCGATCGCCGTCTGCCTGCTGTGGGCGCCGGTGAACCCCCGCCACGAGCACCGCATCCGCGAGTTGGTTCGCGAGATCGCACCGGACCTGCACGTGACACTTTCCAGCGACGTGGCCGCCCGGATCGGCGAGTACGAGCGCACCTGCACGACGGTCGTCGACGCGTACACCGCGCCGCTGGTCGCCTCGTACCTGCACCGGCTCGAAACCCGACTGCGCGACCACGGATTCGTCGGGGACTTCGTGGTCATGCGGATGGGCGGCGGCGTGCAGCCGGCCCCGGTGGCGCGTCGACAGGCGGTGCAGACCCTGCGCTCCGGGCCGGCCGGCGGGGTGTCCGCCACCCGGGCGCTGGGCGCCCGGCTGGGTCACGCCAACCTGATCGCCACGGACGTCGGTGGCACCAGCTTCGACGTCGGCCTGGTGATCGACGGTGAGCCCTATTCGGCCCGGCTGCCCACGATCGACCGGATACCGCTGGCGGTGCCCGCGGTGGACATCCCGTCGATCGGCACCGGCGGAGGCAGCATCGCCTGGTACGACCCGGCGCTCGGCACCCTGCGCGTCGGGCCGCAGAGCGCGGCCGCCCGGCCCGGGCCGGCCTGCTACGGGCTGGGTGGCACCCGACCGACGCTGACCGACGCCGTCGTCGTCCTCGGGTACGTGACCCGACTTGGCGCAACACTGACCCTGGACCGGGACGCGGCGAGCCGGGCGATCGACGAGCACGTGGCACGCCCGCTGGGTGTCGGGGTCATCGAGGCGGCCGAGGGCATCGTCCAGGTGGCGTGCGCGCAGATGCGCGACCTGGTCCGCCGTACCACCATCCAGCGCGGACACGATCCGTCCGACTTCGTCCTCGTCGCGTACGGCGGCGCCGGTCCGCAGTACGTCGGCCGGTACGCAGAGGATCTCGGCGTGTCCGAGGTGATCATTCCCGCCCTCGCCCCCGAGTTCTCCGCCTACGGTGCGATCTCGGCCGACCTGCGCGTCGCCGAGGAGCGCGACCTGCGGCCGGTCCCGCTCGTCGAGGCGGGCCCACCGATCGGTGCGGCGCTGGCCGAACTCGAGCCCGAGGTGGTGGCGCAACTCGGGGGCGGCCACCTGACCGTCCGTCGCAGTGTCGGGCTGCGGTTCTACCGGCAGCTGCAGCGCATCGACCTGCCGGTCCCGGCCGGCCCGGTCGACGCGGACGTGATCGAGGACTTGCTGGCACGGTTCCACAAGGCCTACGAGCTGGTCGTCGGGCCGGGAAGCGCGCCTCCGGACACGCCCGTCGAGGTGGTGGCCGTCGGGGTGGCGGCGGTACGCCCGATCGTCGTACCCGAACCCTCGCCGCGCCCGCGCCGGCGGGCGCAACCAGTGCGAACCACCCCCACCTGGTTCGCAGGCCGGGCAGACGACTGGCCGGTGTACCGGTGGGAGGCCCTCGGCGGCGGTCAGCGCATCACCGGCCCGTGCCTGGTCGAGTCGGACCAGACGACCGTCGTGGTCTATCCGGGCCAGGCCCTGCAGGCACTCCCCGGTGGAGACCTCCGCCTCGTACTTGAGGAGACCCCATGAGCGCGACCGCGCCCGACCCGATCACGCTGGAGATCATCCGGCACCGGCTGGCCGGGATCAACGACGAAGCGGCGATCATGCTCCGGCAGGTCTCGGGATCGCAGATCGCCGTCGAGGCCAACGATCTGAACACCGCCATCACCACGGCCGACGGCACCGTCGTCGCCTGTGGGGACTACGTGCTGTGTCAGGTCGCCTCGCTCGATCTGGTCACCTCCGACATCATCCGGAACTACGCCACCGACCCGGGAATCCGCCCCGGTGACCAGTTCATGACCAACGATCCGTACGTCGGCACGCTGCACCAGCCGGATGTCGTCGTCGTGGCACCGGTGTTCCACGAGGGCACGCTGGTGGCGTGGTGCGGCTCGACCGTGCACCAGCCGGATGTGGGTGGTCCGGCCACCGGCGGGCTGGCGCTGGACGCCGGGTCGATCTTCGATGAGCCACTGCCGGTCCCCCCGGTGCGGATCGTGGAACATGACCGGATCCGCCGCGACATCGAGCGCGGCTACCTCATCCGGTCCCGCACCCCACGCCTGAACGCGCTGGACCTGGCGGGCCAGATCGCGGCCAACCGCGCCGCCGTGGCGGCGATCCAGCAGCTGTGCCGCCGCTACGGGACGGAGACCGTGATCGCGGCGATGGACCATCTCGTCGACGTCGCGGAGCAGCAACTTCGCGCGCGGCTACGGGAGCTGCCGGACGGCCGGTGGCGGCACGTGTCCTATCTCGAACATGGCGCACCGGCCCCGGACAACTCGGATGTGTACGCGGTGCGGCTGGTCGCGACCAAGCGGGGCGACGAGCTGGTCCTGGACTTCAGCGGCAGCTCGCCACAGGCCCCGGGGGCGATCAACGCCGCCTACCCGGCCCTGGTCAACTTCGCGGTGGCGTCGGTGCTCGTCTACCTCTGCGCGGACCTGCTGTGGGTGCCGGGTGCCGTCGCCCGGGTGGTGAAGATCATCAGCGAGGAGGGGACGGTGGTGCATGCCGCCTGGCCCGCCGGGGTGGCGATGAGCACGGCCACCTCCTGCCAGGCCATCCGGGTCAGCGTCAACGCGTGCCTGTCGCGGATGCTGGAGGGTTCGGCGGAGCTCGCCCGGCTGGCGATGGCCAGTTGCCAGTCGTCCGGAGCGGGCGGCGGGGTGCTCTCCGGTGTCTCGCGCTCCGGCGAGCCGTTCGGCTCGATGACGTTGGACGAGCTGACCGGTGGCGGCGGGGCGACGCTGCTGCTCGACGGCGTCGATTCGTCGGGCTCCACCACCTCACCCGGGGCGTCCTGCGCCAACGTGGAGGTCAACGAGAGCTACCTGCCGGTGCTGTATCTACGGCGGGCCGAACTCGCCGATTCTGCCGGTCCGGGGCGGCAGCGGGGCGGGGTGGGGTGCGTCATCGCGCTTCGGCCGCACGGTACCGACGAGCCGATCCGGGTCGTCTCGTTCGCGCAGGGACTGCAGCATCCGGCCGCGGTCGGTCTCGACGGGGGTGACCCTGGACGACAGAGCATGTTCTACGCCGGCGGCGTCGAGGTCGTGGACGACCTGTTGGCCGGCGGGCGGGTCGAGCACGCGCTGCCGTTGCCCGACGCGGCAGCCCGGCTCACCGGCGACGCCGTGCATCTGGCGGTGACGCAGGGCGGGGGCGGGTACGGCGACCCGCTGGAGCGCGACCGCGCGGCGGTGCTGAGCGACGTCGAGGACGGGCTGGTGAGCGTGGCCGGGGCCGACCGGGATTACGGCGTCGTGCTCGTGCGGGCCGGCGCGACGTCGTGGACGGTGGACCGGGAGGCGACGACGGCCCGGCGCCGGCTCATGCGCTCGGACCGGATCGGCGGCCGGGAACCGGCGGCCCCGGTGGCGCAGCGGCCCGGCCGCCGACTGACCAACGCGCTGGATCTGGTCGACGGAACCGGCGGGCGGCACATAGCGTGCGCGCGGTGCGCCGCCCCGCTCAGCCCGGTCGACGGCAACCCCTACCTGGCCATGGCTGTCGTGGAGGGCCTGGTGCACGAGGTGGCGCCACTTCCCGCGCGTTACCCCGGCTCGGAGCGGTTCGTCATTCGGCGCCTGCACTGTCCCTCGTGTGCGAGCCGGATCGAGGTGCAGGTCTCCCTGCGCTCCGACCCGGTCGTGCAGACGGTGGCGCCCATCGCGTGATCCGCCCGTCCCGGCACCGGCCCGCCACGCACGGTTCTCCCCCGCCGACGGGTCGTCGGGCGCCAACCGAAGGTCCGGCTGCTGCCGGCAGTCGGGTGGCCCCGACGACCTCGGGCGAGGGCGCGGGCAGGCCGGGCGCCGCTTCTACTGGAGCCGGCCGAAGTACGCGTCGGCGAGTGCGTCGGATCCGGCGACGTCCGCCGCCGGCCGGTCCAGGATCACCCGGCCCACGTCGAGCACGGTGACCCGGTCGGCGACCTCGAGCGCGGCCGTCACGGCCTGCTCGACCAGCAGGATGCCGATCCCGGTGGCCTTGAGTGCGGCGACCGTGGCCATCACCTCGGCGACCACCGACGGCGCCAGGCCACCCGACGGTTCGTCGAGCATGAGCAGCGACGGCTGGGCCATCAGGGCCTGCCCGATGGCGAGCATCTGCTGCTGCCCGCCGGACAACTGACCCGAGGTGACGTGCCGACGCTGCGCCAAGGCCGGGAACATCTCGTAGATCGGGTCCAGCTCGACCAGCAGCTTCCGCTTGTTCAGACCGCGCGTGTAGCCACCGAGCAGCAGGTTCTCCTCGATGGTCCGGCGGCGGAAGATCCGCTTGCCCTCCTGCACGAGTCCGATGCCGGCCCGCACCCGCTGGTGCGGCGGCGCGCCGGTGATGTCCCGGCCGCGCAGCACGACTGAGCCGGCGTCCGCCCGGTTCAGTCCGGCGACCGCCCGGAGTGTGGTGGTCTTGCCGGCGCCGTTGCGCCCGAGCAGCACGGTGATCTCACCGGCGCGGACCTGCAACGAGGCGTCCCAGACCGCGCGGATGTCGCCGTACCCGCTGGCCAGGCCGCGGACCTCCAGCAGCGGGTTCTCCACAGTGGCCGAACTGCTCACGGATGGACCTCCTGCCGCACGCCGAGGTACTCGGAGAGCACCCGGGGGTGGTTCTCGATCTCGTTGGGCGTACCGGAGGCGATCAGCTCGCCCTGCGCCAGCACATGGATGGCGTCGGCCAGGTCGAGCACCAGCCGGAAGTTGTGCTCGACCAGGATCACCGTGGTGCCCGCGGCACGAATCGCGCGGATCAGCCCGGCGAGCCGTTCGATCTCGTCCTCGTCGAGGCCGGAGGCGACCTCGTCGAGCAGGAGCACCTTGGGCCGGGCCACCAGCGCCCGCGCCACCTCGAGCAGCCGCCGGGTGCCCAGCGGCAGGGACGCGGCCTCCACGTCTGCCAACCTCGCGGCGCCGACCAGGCGCAGCACGTCGTCGACCTCGGCCCGATCGGCGGCCGCCGCCCGCCGGTAATGAGGCAGCCGGAGGATCGCGGCCGGCATCCCGACGTGGCGCGGCGAGTACGCCCCGGCGGCGACCGCCTCGCGTACGGTGATGTGCTCGGGGAACAGCGGCGTCTGGAAGGTCCGGGCGACCCCCGCCCGAGCGACGTCGTGGGTGCTACGGCCGGTGATCTCCGCGTCCCCGAGGTGGATCGACCCGGAGTCGATCCGGTAGTAGCCGCAGATGACGTTGAGCAGCGTGGTCTTGCCGGAACCGTTCGGACCGATCAGGGCGGTGATCTGCCCGGGCACGGCGGTCAGCGTGACCCCGCCCAACGCCTGCAGGCCGCCGAAGCGCTTACGTACGTCGGTCACCGCAAGCCTGGCACCGGTCAGCGGCGGCAGCGCGGGACCGTCGGGTGTCGGGCCGCCCGGCGCCGCCTCGCCGGTGGCGGCCGCATCCGGCGTGGGTCGCCAGCGCGTCGCCAGCCGGGCGACGGCCCGGTTGGCGAGCCCGGCCAGGCCGTTGGCCACCAGCGTGCCGGCGAGGATGAGGAAGATTCCGTAGACGATCTGGGTGTACTGCTCGAACTCGGTGGAGCGCAGCGGACCGTACTGCATCACCAGGGCGCCGACGAAGGGTCCGTAGATGCTCTTGGCGCCGCCCAGGATCGAGGCGGCCAGCACGGTCACGGCGAGCGTGAAGCCGAACGAGTGCGGCGCGAGGTACTTGTCCACATAGGCGAAGAGGGCCCCGGCGATACCGGCCGGGATCGCGCCGATCGCGTACGCGGTCAGCTTCATCCGGTAGACCGAGATGCCGAGCGACGAGGCCAGAATCGGGCTCTCCCGCAGAACCTGGAAGGCGACCCCGTGCCGGGACGTGATCAGGTTGCGCATCACCGCGAACCAGCACACGGTGATCACTGCGACCACGACGTACATGTCGAGGCTGCTCAGCTCCGCGCCGAAGAGCCGGGGCCGGGGGATGCCGACCATGCCCACCGCCCCGCCGGTGTAGTGCTCGAGCAGGTCGAGTAACTGCGGGACCAGCAACACCAGGAAGAACGACGTCATGGCCAGCGACCAGCCACCGAGACGCAGCCCGGGCACCCCGGAGACCAGCCCGACCAGCAGCGCCGCAGCGGCCGCGACGAGCACGAGCAGCGCCAGGTCGTTGATCCAGTGCATGGCGAGGTAGCCGGTCAGGTACGCGCCGGTGGCGTACATGGCGGCCTGCCCGAGGGCCAACTCGCCGGTGTACCCGAAGCTCAGGTTCAGCCCGCTGGAGAGCAGGGCCAGGATGCAGGTGAGCAGCAGCAGCCGCCGAGTGCCGGAGCTGATGCCGAGCCAGGGCGCCGCGACCAGCAGCACCGCCAGCACCAGGGGGATCGTCCAGGACGGCAGGGCACGGAGCTGACGCGGCAGGGCCATGGTCACACCATCCGTTCCCGCGTCGTGCCGAACAGCCCGGTGGGTTTGAGCATCAGGATCAGCAGCAGGACGACGAACACCATGATCGTGGGCAACTGGCTGCCCAGCCAGCGCCCGGTCAGCGATTCGACGAGCCCCACGAGAAAGCCGCCGAGCAGCGCCCCGGGCAGGCTGCCGAAGCCACCGATGGCCAATGCCACGAAGCCCTTGAGCGCCAGTGCCGCGGCCAGTGTGGAGACCGCGAACGTCTTCGGGCCGACCAGCGGGCCGGTCAGGCCGGCCAGCACCCCGGTGAAGACGAACGCCCCCAGGGCGAGCCGCTTGACGTTGACTCCCCGCAGCAGCGCCGCGTCCCGGTCCTCGGCCATGGCCAGCAGGGCCAGCCCGGTCAGCGACCGACGGCTGTAGACGATCATCGCCACCGCAATCGCGACGACGCTGACGATCAGCACCACCTCGGGGACGCTGATCCGGCCGCCGAGCAGCGTGAAGGTGGCGTCCGAGCCGACGGCCGGCACCTTCAGCACCTGGTCGCCCCAGATCAGCCGGGTGGTGCCGTCGAGGAGGGTGGCCATGCCCAGGGTGGTCACCAGGTGGGCGTGCGCCCCCTTGACCGGTCGGATGGCCACGAACTCCTCGAGCAGAGCGATGAGCCCGATGCCGACCGCCGCGATGGCGAAGATCAGCACGACCGGGAGCTTGGCGACGACCAGGCCCCAGTACGTCACGAAGATCGCGAACATCATGAGTTGCGCGTGTGCGAAGTTGAACGTCGTGTATGCGATGAAGACGACGTTGTAGCCGATCGCGATCAGGGCGTAGACGGCCCCGATCGACAGGCCGGACCAGATCGGTGTCACCGCACCTCCTCTCGGTCGCCGTGGCGGCGGTCACGCCGATTGAGGAACTATAGCGAGCCAACCAAGCGCTTGCTACTGTC
Organism: Micromonospora sp. RTBAU3-60; assembly: GCF_054963695.1. Taxonomy (NCBI): domain Bacteria; kingdom Bacillati; phylum Actinomycetota; class Actinomycetes; order Micromonosporales; family Micromonosporaceae; genus Micromonospora; species Micromonospora sp. RTBAU3-60. The sequence goes on from NZ_JBUEGB010000035.1 coordinate 30,419, forward strand.
GTCGGGAAGTCGCCGCAGCCGATTCCGGGGAGTCGCCGATGAGCGCCGCGCCACCCCTGCCGCTCGGGATCTCCCCCGCGGTCCCCGATTGGCTGGCCAAGCACGTTCCGGGGCTGCGACCGCCGCTCGGGTTCACCCGCTTGCCTGGCGGGCGCTCGAACCTCACGTACCTGGTCACCGACGCCGCAGGCGTACACCGGGTGCTCCGCCGGCCACCGCTCGGCTCGCACGCGGCGACGGCGCACGACGTGCTCCGCGAGGCGCGCCTACTGGACGGCCTCGCGGGCGAGGTGCCGGTGCCCGCCGTCCTCGCCGTCTGCGCGGACGATTCGGTCACCGACGCACCCTTCGTGGTGATGGAGCACCTGGACGGCCTGGTGCTGCGCGACCCGGCCGGCGTCGAGGCATCGCTCAGCGTGGCGCAGCGGCGGTTGGTGGGCCCGGCGCTGATCGACGCGATGGTGCGGCTGCACCGGGTGGACCCGGCGCGGGTCGGGCTCGGCGCCCTGACGGCGCGCCGCGACCACGTGGCACGGCAACTGCGCCGGTGGTACGGGAACTGGCGGCGCGGCGGCACCCGCGAGCTGCCCGATCTCGAGGCGGCGCACGCGCGCCTGGCCGAGCTCGTGCCCGAGCAGCGCCGCACCGGCATCGTCCATGGCGACTACCGGCTGGACAACTGCATCCTGGACCCGTCGATGGCCGTACGGGGCATCCTCGACTGGGAGCTGACCACGGTCGGCGACCCGCTGGTCGACCTGGGGCAGTTCCTCGTCTACTGGGCGGAGCCGGCCGACCGTCGCACCGCGCTGTACGCGCCGCCGACCGTGGTCCCCGGCTTCTCCACCCGTGCCGAGCTGGCCGAGCGGTACTGCGCCGCGACGGGCGAGGACCCGGCCGCGCTGGATTACCACCTCGCCTTCAGCTGGTGGAAGACGGCCTGCATCGTCGAGGACGTCTACGCCCGGATGCGCCGGGGCGCCATGGGCGTCACCGACCGCTCCCCCGAGTCCTTCGCCGAGCAGGCCGCGGCGCTGGCCGCGCAGGCTCGCCGAGCAGCGGCGCGACTGGTCGCGCCGCGGTGACGTCCGTCGGTCCGACCTCCGCCGTCGAAGCAGAGCCGAGACCTAGCGACCTCGCGCCGTGTCGTGGCATCCTGCGGGAGCAATCGACGCCGATTCCGCCGGGGATCGACCCTCGCCCACCCGCCCGGGGCCGCGCACGACACGGGGCACCGCACGTGACGGCCGGGTGGGGCGCCGGTCGAAGACGGTCGGCCCGGCGGAACGGCGCGCCGGGCACACCATCGTAACAAGCGCTTGGTAGGCTAGGTGCCCCGAACGCCGCCGGCGGCAGTGGCCGCATGCCTCGGGCCGAACACGATCCATCCCGTCTAGTTGTCTGCGAGGAAACATTGGTGCGAGAGCCTGGGGACCGGCGCGAGGCGATCCTCGACACCGCTGCCGCCCTGTTCGCCCGCAAGGGGGTGGCGGCGACCACCGTCCGCCAGATCGCCGACGAGGTCGGCATCCTCTCCGGCAGCCTTTACCACCACTTCGATTCGAAGGAGGCCATGGTCGACGAGATCATCTCGTCGTTCCTGCGGGACCTCAAGGATCGGTACGCGAAGGTGCTGGCCCAGGAGGCCGACGCGCGCGTCCGGCTGCACGACCTGATCGTGGCGTCGTTGGAGGTGGTCGAGGCGCACCCGCACGCCGCCGAGATCTACCAGAACGACGTCAACTACCTGCTGGGGATCGAACGCTTCAGCTACCTGCGCAACGCCGGCCGACAGGTGCAGGACACCTGGCTCAAGGTGATCGAGGCCGGCGTCGCCGAAGGCGTGTTCCGCGGCGACCTGGACGCGAAGATCCTCTACCGGCTGATGCGGGACGCGGTGTGGCTGTCGGTGCGCTGGTTCAAGCCGAGCAAGGGGTACCCGATCGCCAAGCTGGCCGAGGACGCCACCTCGCTCTTCCTGGACGGCCTCACCGCAAAGGGCGAATGAGCGCGGGCGGCGCCGGGAGCACCGGGGCCGCCCGCCCCGTTCAGGAGAGCCGCTCCAGCACCATCGCCATCCCCTGGCCGCCCGCGGTGCACATGGTCTCCAGGCCGAACTGCTTGTCACGGAAGCGCAGCCCGTTGATCAGAGTGGTGGCGATCCGGGCTCCGGTCATGCCGAACGGGTGACCGAGCGCGATCGCTCCGCCGTGCACGTTGACCCGCTCCAGGTCGACGCCGAGCATCCGGCAGGACGGGATGACCTGCGCCGCGAACGCCTCGTTGATCTCGACGAGGTCGATGTCCCGGATGGACATCCCCGCGTTCGCCAACGCTCGCCGGCTCGCCTCCACCGGCCCCAGGCCCATGATCTCCGGGCTGACCGCGGAGACGCCGGTGGCCACGATCCGCGCCAGCGGGGTGATCCCGAGCTGGCGCGCCCAGACGTCGCTCATCACCACCAGCGCGGCGGCACCGTCGTTGAGCGGGCAGCAGTTGGCCGCGGTGACCGTCCCGTCGGGACGGAACGCCGGCTGCAGGGCGCTCACCTTCTCCAGCGTCACCCCGGCGCGTGGCGAGTCGTCCCGGCTCACCACGGTGCCGTCGGGCAGCGCCACCGGCGTGATGTCGATCTCCCAGAAGCCGGCGGCCGCCGCCTGCTCGGCCAGGTTCTGGCTGCGCACGCCGAACTCGTCCTGCTCGCGGCGGCTGACGTCGTACCGCTGGGCGACGTTCTCCGCGGTCTGCCCCATGGCGATGTAGACGTCGGGCTCCTCGCCGGTCTCGCGCGGGTCGCGCCAAACCTCGGCGCCGCCGCGGGCGCGTCGGGCGGTTCGCTCCTCGGCGGCGGCGTACCGGCTGTTGTGGGTCCCCGGCGCGCCGTCGGACTTGCCCCGGTCGTAGCGGGAGACGACCTCCACCCCGGCCACCACGAAGGCGTGTCCCTCGCCCGCCCTGATCGCGTGGAAGGCCATCCGGGTGGCCTGCAGGGAGGAGGCGCAGTAGCGCTGCACCACGGTCCCGGGCACGTCGTCGAGTCCGAGCTGGAGCGCGACCATCCGGCCGAGGTTGTACCCCTGCTCGCCGGCCGGCTGCGCGCAGCCGACCACCACGTCATCGAGGTCGTGCGGATCCAACGCGGGCACCTGCGACAACGCCGCCCGCATCATGGCGGCGGCGAGATCATCGGCCCGCATCTCGGTCAATGACCCCTTGTACGCCCGCCCGATCGGCGAACGGGCCGCGGCCACGATCACGGCTTCTGGCACAGATGCCCCCTACTCGTCGGCCGATCAGTCGCCGTGGTGGCGCCCGTCGCCGAAGTGGGCGGGGATCGGGCGGCCTCCGGTCGGGCGGATCGGCTCCTGTCCTTAACCTAACAAGCGCTTGGTTTGGGAGTCAACGCGTCCGGCGTCACAGCCCGGCCCGCGCGGCGATCACCCGTCGCAGCGCCACCTCGTCCCCGAGCAGCAGCCGGTTCGCGGTCGCCCGCTTGAAATACAGGTGGGCGTCGTGCTCCCAGGTGAAGCCGATGGCACCGTGCAGCTGGATGCTCTCCGCAGTCACCGCGTAGGCGGCCCGGGTGGCAACCAGCTTCGCCAGCGGCGCGGCGATCGCGAACTCCTCGGTGCCGGCCACCCGCAGCGCGTACCAGGCGCTGGAGGTCGCCGCCTCCACGGCCACGGCCAGCTCGGCGACCCGGTGCCGCAGCGCCTGGAAGTGCGCCAGCGGCACACCGAACTGCTGCCGCGTCTTCAGATAGTCGACCGTCAGCTCCAGGCTGGCCCGGGCGACGCCGACCGACTCGACGGCGAGCGCCGCCCACAGCAGCTCCACGGCCCGCCGCACGTCGCGCCCGACCAGCGACGCCGGGACCGCCTCGAACTCCAGCCGGGCCTGCCGCCGCGTCGGGTCCAGCGTGTCGTGCGGCGTGCGCCGGAGGTCCGCGGCGCGGACGGCGTACAGGCCCGGCTCGCCGTCGCAGACCGCGGCGACGACGACCACGTCGGCGATCGCGCCGTCGAGGACGTGCTCCTTGACCCCGTCGAGGACGTAGCCGTCGCCGCTGCGCCGGGCGGTGCAGGCCCAGCGATCCGGCGTCCAGCCCGCGCCGGGTTCGGCCAGCGCCAGCGTGGCGATGACGCTGCCGTCAGCCAGCCTGGGCAGCAGATCGGCGGCCAGCGCCGGGTCGACGGCTGCCGCGGCCGTGACCGTGGAGAGGTACGGCGCGGGCAGCAACACCCGTCCGGCCTCCTCGAGGACGATGCCGAGCTCCACCTCGGAGGCGCCGAACCCGCCGTGTTTCTCGTCGATCGCCAGCGCGGTGACCCCCAGCTCGCCGGCGAGGCGCCGCCAGAGCTCGGCGTCGAAGCCGTCCGCGGCCCGCACCCGCGCGGAGGTGGCGTGCCGGGTCAGGAAGGCCCGCACCGTGTCGCGCAGGTCCGTCTGCTCGGCGGTGAATCCGAATTCCACCCGCTCCCCCTAGCTCCGCGGCACCCGGCCGAGCAGCCGGTCGGCGATGATGTTGCGCTGGATCTCGTTGGATCCGCCGTAGATGGTGTCGGCCCGGGTGTAGAGGAACAGCCGCTGGGCGTCGCTGAGGCCGCCATCGGCGAGCGTGGCCGTCGGCCCGACCGCGGTCATCGCCAGTTCGCCGAGGCGCTGGTGCCACGGCGCCCAGAGCAGCTTGGAGACCGACGGCTCCACCCCGGGCAGGTCCCCCGCCGGCGTACCGAGGGTGCGCAGCGCCTGGTGGCGCAGGGTCTGCAGGCCCACCCACGCGTCCACGGCCGCGTCCCGCCACACCGGGTCGTCGTACGCCCCACTGGCCCGGGCAGCGGCGAACACCTCGTCCAACTCGCGGGCGAAACCGAGCTGCTGACCGAGCGTGGCCACGCCCCGTTCGAACGCGAGCGTCCCGGTAGCCACGCGCCAACCGTCGCCCGGCGCGCCGACGATGTTCTCCGCCGCGGTCACCGCGCCGTCGAAGAAGACCTCGTTGAACTCCGACGTTCCGGTGATCTGCGTGATCGGCCGGACCTCGATGCCCGGCTGGTCCATCGGCACCAGCAGGTACGACAGCCCGCGGCGCTTGGGCGCGTCCGGGTCGGTGCGGGCCAGCACGAAGCACCAGTCGGCGACGTGCGCCAGCGACGTCCACACCTTCTGTCCGGTGACCCGCCAGACGTCGCCGTCGCGGACCGCCCGGGTCTGCACCGAGGCCAGGTCGGAGCCGGCGTTCGGTTCCGAGTAGCCCTGGCACCAGAACTCGGTGGCAGCGGCGATCGACGGCAGGAACCGCCGCTGCTGTTCCTCGGTGCCGAACGCGATCAGCGTGGGGGCGAGCAGGTACTCGCCCATGTGGCTCAACCGCCCGGGGCCACCGGCCCGGGCGTACTCCTCGAAGAAGATCACCTGCTGGGCGATCGTCGCGCCGCGCCCACCGTGGGCCTCGGGCCAGCCCAGCCCGATCCAGCCGGCCGCGCCGAGCTCGTGCTCCCAGCGCGTACGCAGCTCGATGTTCTCGTGCTCCCGACCAGGACCGCCGGAGCCGACCAGCGCGGCGAACTCCCCGGCCAGGTTTGCGGCGAGCCACTCCCGGACGCGCCGGCGGAACTCGGCGTCCGGCAGGTTGGGGATGTCGTCGACCGCCGGCATCTCAGGCTCCGTAGACCGGGGCCGGGACCGGGGCCTTGCGGATCAGGTCGCGGATGAGCGGACCCAGCTCGTCGGGGCGCCACCGCCGGCCGGCATCGATCGCCTCGCCGTGCTGCCAGCCGTCGGCGACGCTGACCGCCCCGCCCGCGACCTCGAAGACCCGGCCGCTGACGTCCCCGGACTCCTCGCCGGCCAGCCAGACCACGAGCGGCGAGACGTTCTCCGCCGCCATCGCGTCGAAGCCCTCGCCCGGCGTGCGCATGGCGTCGGCGAAGACGGCCTCGGTCATCGCGGTCCGGGCGGACGGGGCGATCGCGTTGACGGTGATGCCGTAACGCGCCAGCTCCGCCGCCGCGACGACGGTGAGCGCCGCGACGCCGGCCTTGGCCGCCGCGTAGTTGCTCTGCCCGACGCTGCCCATCAGGCCGGCGCCGGAGCTTGTGTTGACCACCCGCGCGGCGACCGGCTGGCCAGCCTTGGCGCGGTCCCGCCAGTACGCCGCGGCGTGCCGCAACGGCGCGAAATGCCCCTTGAGATCGACCCGCAGCACCTCGTCCCACTCCGCCTCGGAGAGGTTGACCAGCATCCGGTCGCGCACCAGGCCGGCGTTGTTGACCAGCGCGTCCAGTCGGCCGTAGGTCTCCACGGCGAGCGCGATCAGCGACCGGGCGTAGTCCCAGTCGGCGACGTCGCCGGTGCTCGCCACGGCGGTTCCGCCCGCGGCCCTGATCTCGCGGACCACGTCGGCGGCCGCCGGGCCGACGTCGTTGACCACTACGCGGGCGCCCTCGGCAGCGAACGCCAGGGCGTGCGCCCGCCCGAGCCCCTGCCCGGCGCCGGTCACCACGACCACCCGTCCCGATCCGCTCATCGCCACCCTCCTGTGAGATCCCGCCGGCCCCTGCACTGCCCGGGCCGCCCGTCCGCCGTCGACGGCGTACCACGGGGTCGTTGTCTTCCGTGAACCGGGGCGGCTCGATTCCGCCGCGCTAGCCTACCAAGTGCTTGCTTGGTAGCCTAGCCCGGTGATCGATGACTTCTCGAAACGTCCCGGCGCCGCCCTGGTGGTCGGCGCGACCGGCGGCATCGGACGCGCCGTCGCCCGGATGCTCGCCGCGCGCGGCAGCGCGGTCGCCCTCACGTACCGCCGGAACGCCACCGCGGCGGGCGAACTCGCCGACGAACTCGCACGCGCCGGCGTCTGGCCGCTCGACCTCACCGACGCGCACGCCTGCGCGGCGGTGCTCGCCGAGGCCGCCGGGCACTTCGGGGGACTGCACACGGTGGTCTACGCCGCTGGGCCGCACGTACCCATGGTCCACCTCAGCCGGGTCGACCCGGCGACCTTCCGCGCCCAACTGGAACAGGACACCGTCGGCTTCTTCCACCTGATGCACGCCGCGCTGCCGCACCTGCGGGACAGCCGTGGCAGCCTGATCGCCGTCACCACCGCCGCCACCCGGCGCTACCCCATCCGCGACGGCCTCTCCGCGGGCCCGAAGGGCGCGGTCGAGGCGCTGGTCCGGGGCGTGGCCGCGGAGGAGGGGAGGTACGGCGTCCGCGCCAACTGCGTGGGCCCCGGGATGCTGACCGACGGCATGGCCGCCCGGCTGATCGCCTCAGGCGACCTCGACGAGCGGGCGCTGGCGGTCACCCGCGGCAACATCCCGCTGCGCCGCTTCGGCACCGCCGACGACATCGCCGAGGCGGTCTGCTTCCTGGCCAGCGACCGGGCCGGCTTCATCACCGGCCAGCAGCTCGACGTCGACGGCGGCTACACCGTCTGAACCCGCACCCGGGCCGCGCGGGCAGGCCAGGCTTGCCCGCGCCCCCGAAGACCACCCCGGGCGGGCGGTCCCGGATCAGCCCGCAGTGCCTCAGGTCAGGCCGGTGCGGCCAGCCGGAACTTCTGGATCTTCCCGCTCGGCGTCCTGGGGAACTCGTCGACGATCGACACCCGGCGCGGCACCTTGTAGTTGGCCATCTTGTTCCGGCAGAACGCGATCAACTCCGCCTGCGTGAGGGTGCTGCCCCGCTTGGGCAGCACGTACGCGTGGCCCACCTCGCCCATCCGGGCGTCCGGCATGCCGACCACGGCCACGTCCGCGACCGCCGGATGCTCGGCGATCAGCCGCTCCACCTCCGCCGGGTAGACGTTGAAACCGCCGACCACGAACATGTCCTTGATCCGGTCGGTCACCCGCAGATAGCCGTCCTCGTCGAGCCAGCCGACGTCGCCGGTGTGCAGCCAGCCGTCGCGGTCGATCGCCTCCGCGGTCGCGGCCGGGTCCTCGAAGTAGCCGATCATCACGTTGTAGCCGCGCACCACGACCTCGCCGGACTCACCGGGGGCCAGCAGCCGGCCGAGCGGGTCCATGACGGCGACCTCGGTGCCGGGGATCGCCTTCCCGCAGCTGGTCGAGAGGCGATGCTGGTCGGTGTCCGGCGGGCAGACGGTCGCCGTGCCGCAGCACTCGGTCAGCCCGTACGCGGTGATCACGGTCTCGAAGCCGAGGTCCCGGCGCATCCGCTCGAGCAGCGGCACCGGCACCACGGTGGCGCCCGTGACCGCCAGCCGCACCGAGCTCAGGTCGTACTCGCCGAACCGGGGCGACTCCAGGATCGAGGTGTAGACGGTCGGTGCGCCCGGGAAGACGGTGATCCGCTCGCGCTGGATGAGGTCCAGGGCGTGGTCCACGTCGAACACGGCCATCGGCACCATCGTCGCCCGGCGGATCAGGCAGGCGAGCAGCCCGGCCCGGTAGCCGAAGCTGTGGAAGAACGGATTGACGAGCAGGTACCGGTCCTCGCGCCGCAGGCCGACCATGTCCGACCAGGCCTCGTCCACCCGCAGGTTGGAGCCGTGCGTGACCATGGCGCCCTTGGGGTAGCCGGTGGTGCCCGAGGTGAAGAGGATGTCCGCGACGTCGTCCGCGCGCAGCTCGGCGATCCGCCGGTCGATCTCGGCTGCCGGAGTCTCCTCGGCGCTGGCCAGAAAGTCGTCGAAGGAGACGGCCACCGCGTCGTCGGTGGCGGCCATCGTGACGACGGTACGCAGGTGCGGCAGCGCCGGGACGGGTAGCCCGTCGGCCGGCGGGCGCGGGTCGTCGCCGCGCACCGCGGCGAGGTAGTTGTTGCCGAGGAAGTCGTCGTCGAGGATCAGCAGGTCGGCCCGGACCCGGCCGATCGCGTACCGGGCCTCCTCGCCCTTGAACCGGGTGTTCACCGGCACCAGGATCCCGCCGGCCGCCAGGATGCCCAGGGCGGCGATGATCCAGCGGCTGGAGTTCGGCGCCCAGACGACGGCCCGGTCGCCCGGTTGCAGGCCGTGCGCCACCGCGGCCCGCGCGAAGCGGGTGGCCTCGGCGTCGAGCTGGGCGTAGGTCAGCCGTACGTCGCCGTCGACGACGGCCTCGACGGAGGCGGCGTCGGCCGCCGCCGCCCGCAGACACGCGGGAATCGTCGTCAGGTCAGCTTGATCCGCGGTCGCCACGCACGCCTCCATGCCTCGGGGCCGGGTCGTCGGCACGATCCTAGCGGGCCAACCAAGCGCTTGCTAGAGTGACTCGGGTGTTGATGCCACCCACCACATGATCTGCGACGAGGAGCGCCGGTGCCAGACCACGATCAGCTGATCGCCGAGCTGCAGCGCCGGGTACGGGAGCTGGAGGACCGGCTGGCGCTGCTGCAGATCCTCGCCACCTACGGTCCGGCCGTGGACAGCGGATCGCCCGCGCCCACCGCCCGGTTGTGGACCGACGACGGGCTCTACGACACCTACCCGGCGGTCCTGCACGGCCGGGCGGCCATCGCCAGCATGGTGACCGGCGAGCTGCACCAGCAGCTGATCCACTCCGGCGCCGCCCATCTGCAGGGCCTCCCGCACATCGAGGTACACGGCGACCGCGCGGTCGCCACCGCCTACTCGCAGCTGGTCCTGCGCGACGAGGCGAACGACAGCTACCGGATCTGGCGCACCGGCGTCAACCGCTGGGAGTTCATCCGCACCGCGCACGGCTGGCAGGTCACCCACCGGATCAACCGGCAACTCGACGGCAGCGTCGAGGCACGGGAACTGCTCCGGGCCGCGGTGGACGAACCGTCCGACTGAAGCCGTCTGCACCGGCGCCGAACCGGCGATGATGACCCCGGCCGGGCCCGGCTCACGCCTCGTTGGGCAGGTTGGTCCATCCCTTGCGGTCCGCCCGGCCGTACCAGCCCGAGGCGGCCAGCGTGCCGCCGTCAACCGGGATGGTGTGGCCGGTGACGAATCGGGAGTCGTCGGAGGCGAGGAACTCGACGACGGCGGCGTAGTCGTCGGGCGCTCCGAAGCGCCCGAGCGGCAGCCAGGTGCGCAGCAGGGCCGGGTCGCGCCCGCGGAGCATCGCGGCGGCCGGGGTCTGCGGCGTGTCGGCCAGATCGGGTGCGATGGCGTTCACGCGTACCCCGTACTGTCCGACCTCCACCGCGAGGCTCCTGGTGAACGCGGAGACCCCGGCGTTGTAGGCGGAGTAGACGGCATGCCCGGGAATGCCCCGGAAGGCCTCCACCGTCGAGTTGTTGATCACCGCGCCGGACCGCTGCTCGACCATTACCGGTAGCAGCGCGTGGGTCACCCGCAACACGTGCAGCAGGTTCAACTCGTACAGCGCCTGCCACTGCGCCTCAGTGCCGTGCAGGAACGTCCGCGCGGCCGGGCGGAAGTCGCCGACGTTGTTGACCAGGATGTCGACCCGGCCCCCGCCGACCGCCAGGGCGCGGTCGCGCAGCGCCTCGACCACCGCCGGATCCCGGATGTCACCGACGAGGGTGCCGCACCTGCCACCCAGGGCCGTGATCTCGCCCGCCGCCGCCGCGGCCGCCGCCTCGTCGATGTCGTTCAACACCACCGTGGCACCGGCGGCGGCGAGACGCCGGGAGATGCCGCCGCCGATGCCCAGCGCCCCGCCGGTCACCACGGCGATCCTGCCGGCCAACCGCTGCGTCATGGCACTCCCCCCACCGACCCGCGCCGCTGGCGCACCCGCCGGGTTTCCATCCATTCGATCTGAAGCGCCCGACGGGCGATGCGCCACCGGCCGCCGTCACGTTGGTAGGTGTCGGCGTAGCGCAGGTACCACACCAGGTCAGCCGTCGTGCCGTCCGGACGATCGCTGACGTGATGGGCGACGCCGGTCACCGAGCCGACCGCCCCACCCGCGCCGTCCGGATCCACGACCAGGCCGAGGACCGCGTGCAGGGTCACCGGGATCTCGCTCAGCGACCGCAGCGCCCGGACGATCTGCGCCCGGCCCGCGTGCCGCCGGACCGGGCCCAGCTCGGTGGGCGGGTCGGGGAGCACGAGAACCGCGGCGTCCAGGAACAGCTCGGCGACCGCCTGGATCTCCCGGTTGTCCACGAGGTGCGCGTACCGGTGGACCAGCTCGCCGATCTCCGCGCGGTCGGCCGCGGTGATCACGACCCGACGAGCCCGAGTCGCTCGGCGCAGGCGGACAGCTCGTCCTTGGCCGCCGCGAGGTCGGCGGTCGGGGTCACGGCGAGGACGAGACGATCGGCGCCCAGCGCGGCCAACCGCTCGACCCGTTCCGGGGTCACCTTGGCCACCGAGTGCCCCAGGCTCAACTCCAACCGGTCCGGATCGCGGCCCGAGCGCTCGGCCTCGGCACGCATGATGTCCACAAGCTTGCGCAGTTCGTCACCGACGACGCCGAGCGGTTGCAGCCCGTCGCCGCGCCGCCCGGCCCGGCGTGCGGCGGCCACGCTGTGGCCGCCGACATGGATCGGCACCCCCAGCGGATTGACCGGCTTCGGGTAGCTCATCGCCCCCTCGAACCGGAAGAACTCCCCGTGGTGCGTCGCGCCCTGGGGCCCGGTGTCGGCCCACAGGGCGCGGAGCACGTCGATGGACTCGTCCGCGCGGCGGCCACGGCTGGCGAAGTCCGCGCCGCAGGCCTCGACCTCCTCGCGCATCCACCCCGTGCCGACGCACAGACGCAACCGGCCGCCGGAGAGCGCGTCAACGGTGGCGGCCCGCTTGGCCAGCACGACCGGGTGGTGGTTCGGCAGGACCAGGACGGCGGTGGCCAGGCCGATCCGCGTGGTCCGCCCGGCGAGGAAGGCCAGCAGATCCAACGGGTCGGGGATGGGGCAGTCGTCGGCCAGTCCCATCCGGCCCGACGCGTCGTACGGGTACCTGCTGGAATAGCCGCTCGCCACGATCGCGTGCTCCACGACGGCGATCGATTCGAACCCGCACGCCTCGGCGTGCACGGCGAACTCGCCGATCCAGGCGGGATCCGCCGTGGTGCCGGCCGCTACGGGTGCCTGTATCGCGTACTTCACGCAGCCTCCGGTGTCTCGTCGCGTCCGGAGCGGGTCAGCACCGGCGCTGATTGACCAAGCGCTTGCTTGGAGCATAGGCGATGTCGGACCCGACGCGAAAGCCCTCGATCCGGTGTCTCCACCCCGTCGTTGCGTGCACCCAGCGCCTGCTAGTGCGCTGACCACTAACGTTCGCCGGGTAGGCCACCCCGAGAGATTGTCGTACCCGTCGGGTTGGGTGTGGTTGTGCCTCGCCGTCGGGATCCTGCCGCGCCGCGGGTGGTCTATCGGACCGCTCGCGTTGCTCTGCGGGTGACTGCTGGGCAGCGGCGGCGGTGTTTCAGCCTGCTGCGTTCAGCCGGTGACGTGTGGGCGTGTGTGTTGGAGATCAACGGATGGCGGCGCCGCCGCCGGGACGTGCCGTTGACCGGTTATCAGGCGTTGTGCCGGGAACTGGCTTCTTCCGGTCCGGGCACGTTCGGTGAGCTGGACTCGGTGGGTGCCCGCTCGGTGTTGCGCCGGTTTCGGATGCCTGGTTCGCGGCGGCGAAAGCCCGTAAGGATGGGGACGTGTCGGCGCGGTTCCCGCGCCGTCGGCGGGCGCTGATGCCGGTGCGCTGGCATCACGGCACCTTCACCCTGGACGGGCGGCGGGTGCGGATCCCAACGGCCCAGGGTGCTGCGCCGTTGTCGGTCCGGTTGGCGCGGGAGGTGCCGTACCCGGTCGAGCAGGTCCGGTCGGTCACCCTGCTGTGCGAGGGCGGCCGCCTGTTCCTGGACGTGACCGCCGAAGTGCCGGTGGCGACGTATCCGCCGGGTGAGGGACCGGACCCGGCCAAGGTGGCCGGAGTCGATCTGGGCATCATCCACCCGTACGCGGTGGCCAGCCGTGACGGGGAGGGCTTGTTGGTGTCGGGGCGGGCGATCCGCGCCGAGCACCGCATGCACCTGGCCGACACGAAAACCCGCCGCCGCTCCGTTTCGCAGCGGGCGCCGAAGCCGGGCCAGAAAGGGTCACGGCGGTGGCGGAAATACCGGCGCCGGGCACGGTTGGTGGAGAGCCGGCACAAGCGGCGGGTCCGCCAAGCCCAACACGAAGCCGCCCGCCAGGTCGTCTCCTGGGCCGTGCAGCAGCGGGTCGGGGTGCTGCACGTCGGCGACCCCCGCGGTGTGTTGGACATCGATGCGGGGCGGCGGCACAACCTGCGGCTACGGCAATGGCAGATCGGCCGCCTCATGCAGGTCCTGGAAGACAAAGCCACCCAGGCCGGCATCACCGTCCACCCCGTCAACGAACGCGGCACCTCCTCCACCTGCCCCGCCTGCCTCCGGCGGGTACCGAAACCCCGTGGCCGGACCCTGACCTGCCCGCACTGCGCATTTTCTGGGCACCGCGACCTGATCGCGGCCGCCATCATCGCCACCCGCACCCCGGGCGGCGGACCCACCACCCCCACAGCAGCCGTTGTGCTGCCCAAGGTGGTCACGCACCGTCGAGCCGGCCGACACCTCCCCGGTGCCGGCCAGTCCCGGCGTGACCCCCGCCGCCCAACCACAGCGGCGCGAGGATCAGTTGGCCCGCGGAGGCCCGCCCCACCACCACCCGGTGGGGAGTCGCTCGCCCGGAAGGCGAGAATCCACAACAACCACCGGAAACCCGGTGAACATTAGTGGACACCGCACTACGCGAATGCGCCACCGTCGACGCGCAGCACGGCTCCCGAGACGAAGGACGCCTCGGGAGCACCGAGAAAGGCGATCGTCGCCGCGACTTCCGCCGGGTCGGCCTTGCGCCCCTGCAGGCCGGTGGATCGTTTGCGCAAGCTCTCGTCGTAGGCCACCCCGCCGCTGTGGAAGTCCGCCGAGAGCGCGGTCTCCACCCCGCCCGGGCACACCACGTTGACCCGCACGCCCGCGGGCCCGTACTCGATAGCCAGGGAGCGCATGAGCGTCACCAGCCCACCCTTGGACGCCGAGTACACCGCGCTGTACGGCCAGCCTTGGAGGCCGGCGATCGACGACACCGCGACGACGCACCCGCGACTGCGGATCAGGTACGGCATCGCGGCCTGCGCGAGCAGGAACGGGGCGCGCAGGTTCACGTTCAGCACCCGGTCCCACTCGGCGAGGCTCACCTCGGCCGTGGCACCGAACTGCCCGATCCCGGCGACCAGGGCGAGCAGGTCCATTCGGCCCCAGCGCTGTACGCAGTGCAGCACCACGGCCTCGGCCGCCTCCGGCTCCGCCAGGTCGGCTGGGAGCGTCGCGATTCGCTCGTCCGCACCGACCTCCTCGCGCAGCGCGTCGAGTCCGGCGGCGTCGCGGTCCACGCCCAGCACGAAGTCCCCACGGCCGGCGAGTTTGTGCACGGTGGCGCGGCCGATCCCGGCTGCGGCGCCGGTGACCACCGACACTCTCGCCTCACCCACGCCGGTCCCCCGGCGCGGTCGCGGCGGTGAGCTGGTAGACCGAGAAGACGAAGTCGGGGCAGACCATCTGGCAGGCGGTGCAGCCGGTGCAGCCCGGGGTGAGTTCCGGATACCGGTAGCCCATCTCGTTCAGCTCGCTCGACATCACCAGTACCCGGGGTGGGCAGGCGTCGATGCAGAGCTCGCAGCCCTTGCACCGATCCTCGGCGATGACCAGCGTCCCCCGGCTGCTGCGCCGCGCGCCGCCTTCGTGCTCGCTCATTTGTCGCCTCCGGCCGTCGTGCGGACGATTCCCAGCACCTGAGAGCGGTCCGTCCGCTGCGGCCGGTCGGCGGGATCCGCCGGCGACGCGTCGGTCGGGAAGATCCCTCGCCGCCCCAGTGCCCGAACAGCGTTCTCGGCCGTCATCAGGACGTGGTCGAGCGCCGCCGCGGAGGCCGCCTCCGCGTCCCCGGCCGCCAGGGCCTCGTATTCTCGGTGCAGTGCGGCCCGCTCCTCGTCCATCGCGTCCTCGATGGAGAACCGGGCGGCGGCCGGCACCAGCCCGTTGAAGCTGCGCAGCAGGGCCCGCAGGTGCGGGCCGGCGGTCGCCAGGTTGACCACCTTGCGGAACTCGCGGGCGATCCGTTCGAACTCGTCGACCCGGTCGCAGCCGGCCAGCGCCTCGACGAGCTTGCCGAGCGTCTCCCGCAGGTCCCCGTCCCCGTTAGTCGCCGCCCGGCTGCTGGTCAACGCGCTCAACATGCCGTACAGCTCGAACGCCTCGCGGATCGTCCCCGCGTCGAAGGCGGCGACGAACGCGCCACGGTAGTGCGGCATCTCCACCAGACCGTCGCGCTCCAGCTGGAGCAGCGCCTCGCGTACCGGGGCCCGGCTGACCCCGAGCGTCGCGGCGATGCCGTCGAGGTCGAGCCGGTCGCCGCTGCGCAGCGTGCCGTCGAAGAGCAGGCCGAGGATGTACTCGGCCACCGCCACGCCCGTCTTCGCCCGCGTCAGTGCCGCCATGTCGTCAGCTCCCCGAGTGGATAGGCCTGCTCCATCGAGTCGCCAAGGTAACCCGGGCCCTCGGGTGCCGGCACGAACCAGCCGGTTGGGCACATGGTGAGGATCTCCACCAGGCTGAAGCCGGCGCCGGCGAGCTGGGTCTCGAAGGCGCGCCGCAGCATGCGCTTCGTCTGCGCCACGGCGCCGGCGGTGGAGACCGCTCCCCGCGCGACGTACGCGGTGCCGTGCAGCCCGGCGACCAGGTCGGCGACCGGGATCGGGTAGCCGTGCGTCTCCGCGTCGCGCCCCTCGAGGCTGGTCTTCGTGCGCTGCCCGAGCACCGTGGCCGCGGTCAACTGCCCGCCGGTGTCGCCGAACACGCCGTTGTTCAGCAGCACGCAGGTGATCTTCTCGCCCCGGGCCGCGGCGTGCAGCACCTCCTGCAGCCCCTCGTTGGCCATGTCACCGTCGCCCTGCATGGTGAAGACCGCGCAGTCGGGGCGTACCCGCTTGATGCCGGTGGCACAGGCCGGTGCCCGGCCGTGCAGGCATTGCAGCACGTCCACGTCCATGATCCGGACAAAGCTGCCGTAGCAGCCGTGGCCGACGACCCCGATGGTGCGCTGGACGATGTCGAGCTCCTGCAACACCTCCAGCAGCACCCGCAGCGCCACCGGCTCGCCGCAGCCGGGGCAGAGCGAGTGTTCGCCGAGCAGCAGCGACGGGCGGAAGTCGGCCACCTTGCGGGCCGGCTCCGAGGGCGGCTGGGAGGTGTCGATGACGGTCATGAGGGTCCACCTTCCGAACAAGCGGTGAGGATCCGGTCCCGGATGACCGGGGCGTCCATCAGGTCGCCGTACGCGAGGCCGGACTCCGCGATGCTCACCCCACCGATGAAGCGCACCGCGGAGCGATCGGCGGTGTGGATGCGTACGTCGTCGAGCATCTGCCCGGCGTTGAGTTCGAAGACCAGCACGCGCCGCATGCCGGCGGTGGCCGCGGCGAGCGCTTCGCCGGGGAACGGCCAGAGTGTCACCGGTCGGAACCACCCGATCCGGTGTCCGTCTGCCCGCAGCTCCTCGACCACGTACTCGACGAACTTGGCGGCGGACCCGAAGGCCACCACCAACGTCTCCGCGTCTTCGACGTGGGCCTGCTCGAACCGCGTCTCGATCGCGTCGATGGCGGCGAACTTCTCCGCGATGGCACGCCAGTGCCGGTCGGGGCCGGGGCCGGGGTCGGTGGCCTTGCCCATCGCCCAGGTCCAGACCTGCCGGGATCTGCCGGTGCCGCCGCCGGTCCCGTCGAGCGCCCAGTCCTTCGGCGGCAGCGGGCCGAAGTCGAGCGGCCGGACCGATACGCCGATCCGGGTCTGTGCCAGCAGCGGGTCCCCGTAGAAGATCACCGGTGCCCGGTGCTTGTCGGCGAGGTAGAACGCCAGTTGGGCGTGCTCGACCGCCTCGGGGACGTCCTTCGGCGCCAGCGTGATGGTTCGGTAGTCGCCCCAGCCGCCGCCCCTGGTGGCTTGGAAGTAGTCCTGCTGGTTGCGGGCCATGTTGAAGACCACGAACGGCGTCTCGTTCAGCGCCGCTTCGGCGATCGCCTCCTGCATCAACGCGATGCCCTGCCCGCAGGAACCGGTGGCCGCGCGGGCGCCGGCCGCGGCGGCGCCGAGGGTCATGTTGACGCCCTCGATCTCGCTCTCCGCGTTGAGGCACACGCCACCGGCCGCGGGAAGCTGGCGCGACATGTTCTCCAGCAGGCCGGTGAACGGCGACATCGGGTAGCCGGCGAAGAAGCGGCAGCCGGCGGCGATCGCCGAGGTGGCGATCGCCTCGCTGCCTTCGAGCAGTTCGAGGGTCATGGGGAAACCTCCGTCAGATCGGCGCCCGGTCCGTCCAGCGCGGTCGCGCCGGCCGTGAGCGCCCGCGCGTTGGCCGCGGCGTGCTGCTTCCGGTACGGCGGGAGCAACTCCTGCATGGCGGCCACCAGGGCCGCCGGGTCGACGAGCCGGGTCACCGCGTTGTAGGCGCCGAGCAGTACGAAGCCGATCGCCTGGGGTGCCTCGACCGACTTGGCGACGGTGCCCGCGTCCACGCCGTACGTGGTCATCGCCGGCAGCGACGCGGGGTCGACCAGCGGCAGATTGAGGATCGCCGGCCCGCCGGGGCGCAGCCGCGCGAGTGCCGGCTCGCTGAACCGGTGGTGGACGACGATCGCCGACCAGGCCGAGGCGAGCACTGGGAGGGCCCGCAACGGACGGTCGCCGATGACCACGCTCGCCTTGGATGGACCACCCCGCATCTCGCCGCCGTAGTCGGCGCTGAGCATGGCGTGTCGCCCCTCTCTGGTGGCCGCGAGGGCGAGGGTCTTGGCGAGCAGTTGGATGCCCTGACCTCCGACGCCGGTGACCACGAGTTCCCGTTCCATCCGGCCTCCTGATCCAGGGTTGACTCGACTTAGATATTGAATACAAAATCTAAATCCACGGTCAAGTCATCGGGGACCACGAGGTGGGGGGCGCGATGCGCGCGGCGGTGCTGCACGGCTTCGGCGATCTGCGGATCGAGGAGGTTCCCGACCCCCGGCCCGGCCCCGGTGACGTCGTCCTCGACGTAGCCTGCGTACAGCCGAGCGTCACCGAGTGCATGCTGATCGCCGGAGAGCCGGTGGCGCTGCACACCCACCTCGCCGACGCCCTGGCCGCCGGCCCGGTCCGCTTCGGCGGGCACGAGTTCTGCGGCGTGGTCCGCTCGGTCGGGCCGGCGGTGCGGGGCATCGCGGTCGGCGCCCGGGTGACCGCCGTCGAGACCGTCGTGTGTGGACAGTGTCCCGCCTGCCGGCGCGGCCGGTCGGACGCCTGCCTCGCACCCGAGTTCATCGGGTTCACCCGCCCCGGCGCCCTCGCCGAGCAGGTGCTGGTCCCCGCCACATGCGTGGTGCCGGTGCCGCCCGGTGTGACGGCCTCCGCGGCGGCGGCTGTCCAGCCACTGGCCGGCGCCCTGCACGCGCACGCACTCGCCGCCGTGCAGCCCGGCGAGACCGTGCTGGTCATCGGCGCCGGCGTGATGGGGCTGCTCGCCCTGCAGGTGGCCCGGCACGGCAACGCCGGCCTGATCGCGATCAGCGGACGGAGCCCGGCGAAGCTCGCCCTCGCCAACCGGTTCGGCGCCGACCTGGTGATCGACGCGAGCGGCGGACCGGAAACGGTGCTCGCGGCAACACGGGAGGCGACCGGCGGGATCGGCGTCGACGTCGTGATCGAGACCGCCGGCGGCGCCCCCGAGGTCGGGCTCGCCGGCACGGAGACCCTCGAGTTGGCCGCGCGCTGCGCCCGCCGGGGCGGTCGCGTGGTGGTGGTCTCGGTGCTGCCCGACCGGGCGCCGGCACCGCTCGGCCTGCTGCGGGAGCGCAGCATAGCGCTGCTGCACCCCCGCTCCGGCGCCGGCGGCTACTCCCCCGGCGGCGGGGTCTTCGACCACGCGCTGCGGCTGGTGGCCCGCGGCGACGTCGACGTCGAATCGCTGGTCACCCATCGGCTCTCCGGGGTGACGGAGGTGCCGAAGGCGTTGGAGATCACCCGGGACAAGACCGCGCACGGCGCGATCAACCCGGCGCAGGTCGTCCTGACCGCCGGAGAGGAGCGCGCGTGGAACTGCTGATCGGCGACATCGTCCGCCAGGCGGCCCGGATGGCGCCGGCGGCGACCGCGGCCACCCTGGCCGGGGAGCGGGTCACCTTCCGCGACCTCGACGAGCGGGCGAATCGCGCCGCCAACGCGCTGGCCGGCCTGGGCGTGCGGCGCGGCGACCGGGTGGCCTGGTGGGCCGCGCCGACGCTGGGCACCCTGGACGGCTTCCTGGGCTGCGCCCGGCTCGGCGCGGCGTTCGCCCCGATCAACCCGACGCTCTCCCCCGGCGAACTGGCGGCGGTCCTGTCCTATCTGGACCCGCGGCTCCTGGTCACCGATCGTCCCGACGCGCCCCAGGACGTGCCGCTCGCCCGCGTGGGCTCCGCGCCAGGCCCCGGCGCGGACCTCGACGCCCTCGCCGCCGCCGCCTGCGCCGCGCTGCCCGACGGGCACGACCGCCTCGCCGACACCGACCCGCACATCGTCTACCTGACCAGCGGCAGCACCGGCCGGCCGAAGGGGGCGCTGGTCAGCCACCGCGCGAGCTGGCTGCGCGCGGCGCCCGGCGGCGGCACCTTCACCTCCGGGCTACGCGGCCGGGGCGGCGTCCTGTGCAGCTTTCCGCTGTACCACTACGGCGGCTGGCACTACGTGCTGGAGGCGTGGCAGAACCGGACCGCGGTGCACCTCGTACGTCGGGCCGACGCCGCGCAGATGATCGACTCGGTGCGGCAAGAGCGTCCATCGGCGATCTACTGCATCCCCGCCGTGTGGGAGCGGCTGCTCGACCCCGAGCACCGGCACGCCGACCTGTCATCGCTGCGGCACGCGGACACCGGCACCTCGGGGATCTCCGTCGAGCTGCTCCGGCGGATCAAGGAGCGGCTGCCGGGGACCACCACCACCGTCCTGTACGGGTCGACCGAGGCGGGCCGGATGGCGGCGCTGCCGGACGCCGACGTCTTCGACAAGTCCGGCAGCGTCGGGCTCCCGGCCTTTCCGAACGCGCTGTGGGTGGACGCGCCGGCCGGCGAGGTGGGCGAGGTCTGCGTCAGCGGGCCAGGGCTGATGTCCGGCTACCACGACCTTCCCGAGGAGACCGGGGCGGCGCTGCGCGACGGCGTCTACCGCTCGGGGGACCTGGGCTACCTCGACGGCGAGGGGTATCTCCACCTCACCGGCCGTCAGCGCGAGGTCATCCGCACCGGCGGGGAGTCGGTGTCGCCGTTCGAGGTGGAGCAGGCCCTGCGCGACCTGCCCGGGATCCACGATGTGGCGGTGGTCGGCCTGCCGGACGAACGGTGGGGCGAGGTGGTGTGTGCGGTGCTGGTGCTGGCGCCGGGGGCGGCGGCACCGGAGGTTGCCACCCTCCGCGGGCACGTCGCCAACCAGTTGGCCGCCTTCAAGCAGCCGCGCCGGGTCGCGGTGGTGTCGGAGATCCCGCGCACCCCGGCAACCGGTCAGATCCAGCGCTCCCGGATCAGGGCCGCCCTACTCGAAGCGGCACGCTAGCCGGCGCGCAGCCGGGCACGAAGTTCCGCCTTGGCCACCTTGCCGCCGGAGCCGCGGGGCAACTCGTCGACGATCTCGATTCGCTCGGGCCAGTTCTCGGGTGAGACGCCGCGCGCGGCGAGGTGCGCGCGCAGGTCGTCCAGGTCGAGAGCGGCGCCGGGCCGGAGCACCACCACGGCGCAGACCCGCTCGCCGTACGTCGGGTCGGGGACCGCGACCGCGGCCACCATGGCGACGGCGGGGTGGGTGCCGACCTGCTCCTCGACCGCGGCGGCGCTTACGTTCTTGCCGCCGCGGATGATGAAGTCCGACTTGCGGTCCACCACCCGCAGGTAGCCGTCCTCGTCGAGGGTGCAGATGTCGCCGGTGAGCATCCAGCCGTCCCGGGTGAAGAGCCGCTCGTTCGCCTCCGGGTCGTCGAAGTAGCCGAGGCAGGTGGCGGGCCCGGCGCAGGCGGCCTGCCCCGGCCCGCCGGTGGCGGTGACGTCCGCGCCGTCGTCGCCGAAGAGCCGTACGTGCATCTCGTCGATGATCCGGCCGGCGGTGCGCAGCCGTCGCGCCACGGTGTCCGTGGTCCCGGTGCGCGACAGCGCGCCGGTCTCGTTGGAGCCGAAGAACTGCAGCACCTGTGCCCCGGTGCGGCGCTCGAACTCGGCGGCGCGCTCGTACGGCACCGCCTCACCACCGGTGAACATGCAGCGCAGCGAGCTCAGGTCGTAGCGGTCGGGCTCCGCGTTGAGCATCATGATGAACTGCGTGCTCACACAGCACACCACGGTCACCCGTTCCCGCTCGATCAGCTCCAGCGCGCCGGCGGCGCTGAACCGTGGCATCACCACGGTGGGCGAGCCGAGCAGCGTGGGCGTGAAGTTCGCGGTCCACTGGGCGAAGCCGTACGGGGCCGGGATGAGGGTGAGGAAGACATCGTCGGGGGTGAACGCCCCCGACTCCAGCGCGAGCTGGTGGTAGTACAGCCACCGGTTCTGGTTGTGCACCACGCACTTCGGCATGCCGGTGGTGCCCGAGGTGCCGTTGAGCAGGTGGATCTCGCCGAGGCCGAGGACGCGCTCGGCGAGCAGGGCCCGTTCCTCCGGGGTCGGCTCCGGCCAGTCCACTTCGGCGAGCCGGTGCGGCAGCTCCAGCCGTAGCCGCAGCGGCAGCCCGTCGACCAGTTCGGCGATCGGGGTGTCCCGGTGCTCCGCGTGGCTGATGAGCGCCGTGGCGCCGGCGACGGTGAGCAGGTGCCGGAGTTCGAGGCGGCCGGCGCGCGGGCCGATGCCGACCACCACGACACCGGCCTTCAGCGCGGCCAGGTAGGCGACGTGCACCGCGACGCCGTCCGGGAGCAGCACGCCGACCCGCTCGCCGCGGGCGAGTCCGGAGCGCACCATCAGCGCCGCGAGCCGGTCGGACACCTCGTCGTACGCGCGCCAGCCGATCCGGTCGTCACCGGCGATGAAGGCGGGCCGCTGCGGGATCTCCGCCGCGTGTCGGCGCACCCGTTCCGCGAGCGTCTCCGTGCCCCACCGGCCGACCTCGGCCAGTCGGTCCGCCACGTATCGCTCGTGCGCGCTGCCGGGGACCGGGGCTGTGCCGGTCGGGAAGAGCGCGGTCACCTCGCTGTACGACAATTCCACCCCTACCTAACAAGCGCTTGGTTGTGGCATTCTGTTTCCGGCACAGTGAGCCTGTCAAGGAGGCGGGATGCGGATCTGGGAGACGTCGGCCGGGGACGAGCTGGTGACCAGCCCGGTACGCGAGGGCGAACGGTCGGAGCGCTCGTTCGAGGTGACGGCTGAGATGCTCACCGGGCACGTGCCCGGCGCCCCGTCGGTGCTCTCCACCCCGGCGCTGATCGCGCTCCTGGAGGACACCGCCGCCGACATCCTGCGTCGGCGGCTCGCGCCGGGCGCCGCCTCGGTCGGCACCTGGATCGGGGTGCGGCACCGCGCGCCGGCCCTCGCCGGGCAGCGCGTCGACGTGCGCGCGACGGTGGCCGCCGTGCAGGGCCGGCACGTCACCTTCGACGTCTCCGCGCAGGTCGCCGGCCGGACGATCGGCGACGGGCAGGTCAGCCAGACGCTGATCCGCAGCGTCCGTGGCTGAGCCCGGCCGGGGGGGGTGCCGCGGTCCCCACCCGCGCGCAGCGCGGCTGAGCCGGTCGGGTGCCGCATTCACTCCCGCGCGCGCAGCGCCACCTTGTCCACCTTGCCGCCGGCCCCCAACGGCAGGGACGGCAACCGCACCACCCGCTCCGGCCAGTTGAGCTTGGAGACGCCGCCCGCGGCCAGGTGCGTCCGCAGGTCATCGAGGTCCAGTTCGGCGCCGTCGCGGGTGACCACGAACGCGCAGACCCGCTCCCCCAGCACCTCGTCCGGGTAACCGACCACCGCCACCTGGGCCACCCGCGGGTGGCCGCCGACCGCCTCCTCGACCACGGGCGCGCTGATGTTGTGCCCGCCCCGGATGATGAAGTCGGCCGTCCGCCCGGTCACCGACAGGTAGCCGTCAGCGTCGACCTCGCCGATGTCCCCGGTGAGCAGCCAGCCGTCCGGGCGCAACAGGATCCGGTCGGCCGCCTCGTCGCGGAAGTAGCCCGGGGCGCAGCCCGGCCCGTGCACGGCCACCTGGCCCGGCCCGTCCTCGACCGGGCTCCCGTTCCGGTCGAAGAAACGCACCCGCATCGCCGGGATGGGCCGCCCCGCCGTGCGCAGCCGCTTCTCGCGGTCGTCGTCGACCCGGGTCACCGAGATCGGGCCCGCCTCGTTCGAGCCGTAGAACTGCAGCACCGTGCACCCGGTGCGCTCCTCGAACTCCACCGCCCGGTGGTACGGCACCCGTTCTCCCCCGGTGAAGAGCACCCGCAGCGAACTCAGGTCGTGCTCGGCGAATTCGGGCGCGTTCAACATCATGATGAACTGGCTGGTCACGGCTGCGAGCACGGTGACCCGGTGCTGCTCGATCAGCCGCAGCGTCTCGGCCGGGTCGAATTCGGCGGTCAGCACGGTCGGGAAGCGGTACCGGGCGGGAACGACATGGGCGCTCCACAGCCCGAAGCCGTACGGTGCGGGCAGCGCGCTGAGGACGACCTCATCGGGACCGAACCCGGCCGCCGCCGCGGCGAGCGGACCGAAGTACTTGCGGGTGTTCATGGTCTGCCGCACGCACTTGGGCCGGCCGGTGGTGCCCGACGTCGAGTTGAGGAAGAAGAGGTCGTCGGGTCCGAGCCCGCGCCCCTTCACGGCCGCGGCGGCGTCCTCCCAGGACGGCACCGGCACCGGCTCGCCGTCGCATGCCACGGTCAGCTTCGGACCGACCAGGTCCAACACCAGGTGCCGGCGGGCGCCGGCCGCCCGGGCGACCTCCCGGCCCGGCCGGCCACGGTGCGCCGCACGGGTCGCCAGCGCGCCCGCGCCGGTGTGCCCCAGCAGGTACGCGACCTCGGCGTCCCCGGCCCGGGGCGGCAGCCCCACGGTCACCAGGCCGGCCTTCTGCGCCGCGAGGTAGGCCACGTGGGTGAGCGCCCCGCCGGTGAGCAGGACCGCGAGCAGCTCGCCCGGTTGCCGGCCGGCGAGGGCGTACGCCCCGGCCAGCCGGGTGGCGAGCCGGTCGTACTCGCGCCAGGTCAGGGTCGCGTCGGTGGCGTGGAACGCGACCGCGTCCGGCGCCTCGGCGGCGTTCCGGGCGACCAGGTCGGCGATCGTGTCGGCGTCCCAGTCACCGTCGGCGTAGTAGCGACTGATCGTGGTTTCGGAGAACTCAGACACCTGCCCCGTCCATTCGCATGTTGACGCGGGCGGCGAAGCACGCCGCCGCCCGACCAGGACGGCCGTTGGCGACCGCCCGCACGTTCCGGCCCCGACCGTCGTACCGGCTCACTCCGGCGCTCCCCGGTGGGCCCGCCGGTACTCGTCGAGCGGGACCGCCACGCGGGCGTCGGTGGTGAGGCTCGGCCGGTTCGGCTCGGCCACCGGCAGCGGCGTGACCGGCCGCAGGGTGGTGCGGCAGCGCTCGGTCAGGCGCTGGTAGGTCCGGGTGCCGTTCGCCTTCCACGCCAACTCGTCGGCGGTCAGTTCCCGGCGGACCGTGGCCGGGCTGCCGGTGGCGAGGGTACGCGGCGGCACGACGAAGCCTGCCCGGACGAAGCTGTGCGCACCGACGAAGGCCGCCTCGCCGATGACCGCACCGTCCATGACCACCGCGTTCATCCCGATCAGCGCACCGGCGCCGACGCGGCAGCCGTGCAGCACCGCCCCGTGCCCGACGTGCCCGTCCCGCTCCAGGACGGCTTCGGTGCCGGGGAAGGTGTGGAACGTACAGTGATCCTGGAGGTTGGCGCCGGCGGCCATGACGATGCGGCCGAAGTCTCCCCGAAGGCTGGCGAAGGGTCCCACGTAGCAGCCGGGGCCGACGTGGACGTCACCGATCAGCACCGCTGTCGGGTGCACATAGGCGGTCGGGTCGACCACCGGCACCACACCCTCGATCTCATAGGCCGGCATCGGCGCCCCCGGTGTCGTACCTGGTTGTCCGCCCGCTCACGATGCTCCCTCTCCCGCCGCTGGACCACCGGCCACTCTCGGCGCGGGTTGCAGCCCGACCGCCTGCTGGCGGCGAGCGAGGTCCTCGTCGAAGGCCCCGGCCACTGCCGCCACCGTCCATTCCGAGAGCCGAACGGCCGGGAGGGCCACCCCGGGGTGGGTCATGAGCGAGAGTTCCTCGCCGTCCACCCGCACGACCTGCCCGGAGATCCCCGCGGCCGCGTCCGAGAGGAGGTAGACCACGGCCGGCGCGTTGCTGGACGGGTTCTTACCCACGTTCTGCCCCCGGGCTCGCTCACCGAGGTAGCGCTCGAAGGTGTCCGCCATCCGGGTGTGCGCGTTCGGCGACACGGCGTTGACGCGGACGGGCGTGCCGGCGAGGTCCGCGGCCCAGCAGTAGGTGAGCGACGCGACGCCGCCCTTGCTCGCACCGTACGCGCCCATCGCCGCCGAACCGGCGTGCGAGCCGGAGGTGACGTTCACCAGTGAACCGCCGCCCGGCTGGTCCAGCATGGCGCGGATGGCGTGTAGCCCGCAGTAGGCGGTGCCGAGCAGGTTAACCTCGACGACCCTGCGGAACTCCACCGGATCCTGCTCGCGCGGATCGGCCAACCGGAAGATGCCGGCGTTGTTGACCAGGCCGTCGATCCGCCCGAACGCGTTGCGGCACGCCTCGACCAGCCGCCCGGCTCCCTCCCACGAGGCGATGTCGGAATCGTCGCAGACGGCCCCGATCTCCGCGGCCACCCGCGCTGCGGCGTCCACGTCGACGTCGTTCACCACCACCGAGGCGCCCTCAGCGGCGGCGAGCCGGGCGTACGCCGCACCAAGGCCACGGCCAGCGCCCGTGACCACGATTGCCTTGCCAGCCAGCCAGCCAGCCACGGCGTTGTCAGCACCCATCACCACAGTCCTCCCACGGCTTGCCGCAGGCAGTCCGCCAGCGGCGCTTCGTTCAGCCCGCCGGGCGCAACTCCCTGGGGCGCTCGACACCGATGGCCGCGCTGTACGCGTCGTCCAACGCCACGCCGCCGTCGTTCACCTCCGCCACGACCTCGCCGCGCACCAGCACGTAGCCCCGGTCGACGATGCGCCGCAGCACGCCCAGCGCCGGCTCGGCCAGCAGCACCGCGACGCCCTCCCCGGCCAGCGCGGAAACCGTCGCGGCCAACTCGCGGACGATCAACGGGGCGAGGCCGGTCATCATCTCGTCGAGCAACAGCACCCGGGGCGCGCCCATCAACGCCCGAGAAACCACGAGCATCTGCTGCTCACCGCCGGAGAGCACGCCGACCAGGCTGCGCAGCCGGGTCCGCAGGATGGGGAACCGATCCACCGCCTCATCCACGGCGGAGTTCGGCAGCCGGAGCAGTTCGGCCATCACGCGCAGGTTGTCCGCGACGTTGAGGTGCGGGAAGAGCTGCCGCCCCTGCGGAACGACGCCGATCCCCGCCCGGGCCCGGGCCGCGGGCCGCAGCCGGGTGATCTCCTCACCGTCGAGGTACACCCTTCCGGTCGCGGGCACCGAACCGTACGCGGCGAGCAGCAGACTGCTCTTCCCCGCGCCGTTCGGGCCGACGATCGCGGTGACGGCGCCGCCTTGCGCGGTGATGCTGACCTTGTTCAACGCGCTGGCATGTCCGTAACGGACGCTCAGCCCCTCGACCGTCAGCTCATGACCGGACATCCTGCACCTCCGCCCTCGGGGAGCCGTCCCCGGCGTCATCGTCGTCGGCGTCCGATCCGAAGTAGACGCTCTGCATCTGCGGGCTGGCCAGGCACTCGCGCGGATCGCCGTCGAAGACCACCCGGCCCCGGTCGAGCAGCATGATCCGGTCCACCAGGCGAGCGACGAGGTCCACGTTGTGGTCGACCAGGATCACGGCGTGTCCCCGCCGCCGCACGGTGTGGATCACCTCAGCGATGCCCGCGACGCCGCGTGCGTCGGAGCCGGCGAACGGCTCGTCCAGGAGCAGCACCAGCGGATCCTGCCCAAGCGCTCGGCCGACCTCGACCAGCCGCTGCTCGCCGAGGCTGAGGTCACCGGCCTCCCGGTCCAGCTCGCTGATGCCCAGCTCGTCCGCGATCGCCCGCACGGCGGCCTCATCGGCCGCCACCCTGGGCCGCAGCGCCCCGACGAACGCCCCCGTGATCATCTGCCAGAGCGTGGCGTGCCGGCGGGCGGCCCGGCCCAGCAGCAGGTTGGCCCGGACGTCCAGCTCCAGCGCGAGCTGTGGGTACTGGAAGGTACGGCCCAGTCCGGCCCGGGCGCGCCGTGATGCCGACCCGGCCAGCTTCGATCCGCGCAGCGTCAACTCGCCGGCGGTGGCCGCCTGCGCCCCGGAGATCAGGTCGACCAGGGTGGTCTTGCCGGCGCCGTTCGGGCCGACCAGTCCGAGAACCTCCCCGGCCCGCAATTGGAAGTCGACCTCCGACAGGGCGGTGACTCCGCCGTACCGCTTGGTCAGGCCGCGCCCGACCAGCAGGATCTCCTCAGCCACGGTCCGGCTCCTTCCGCAGCAGCGCCCAGGTCCGCGTGCGCAGCTTGTCGGCGTAGCCCACCACGCCGCGCGGCGCGACCAACATGATCGCCAGTACCCCGAGCGCGAGCAGCAGCGTGCCGCTGGTCTGGATCGCCGGGAAGTTGAGCGTCAACTCGACCGCGATCACCGCCCCGGCTACCGCACCCCACGGCGTGCCCGCCCCACCGATCAGCGGCATGAAGATGGCGAGGAAGACGATGTTCAGGGTGAACGTGTCAGGCGTGATGCTGCCGGCCGAGTAGGTGAAGAGCCCCCCGCCGACGGCCGCGATCGCCGCCCCGAGTGCCAGCGCCACGAGGTTCAGCACCGGGACCCGGACGCCGGCCGCCTCAACAGCCCGCGGGGCGTCCCGCATCGTCCGCACGATCACCCCCCACGGCGAGAGCCGCAGCCGATCCAGCAGGAACGCGATGACGCAGACGATGACCGCCGAGCCAAGCACCACCTGATAGTGACTCGGCGTCCAGCCGAACAGGTTGAGCGGCCGCAGGTTGCCCAGCCCGCCCGAGCCGCCGGAGAGCGCCTCCGCGTCGATGAGGAACGCGGTGAACGCCATGCCGAACAGCAGGGTCACCGCCGCGAGGAAGAACCCGGACAACCGCCGGGTGACGAGCCCGAGCAGCACGGCGAGCAGCGCTGCCACGATCGGCCCGACGAGCCACGCCACCGCGAGCGGCAACCCGGTCTTCGAGGAGATCAGCCCGACCGCGTACCCACCGATCCCGGCATAGGCGCTGTATGCCATCGACAGGGACCCGGCCATCAGGTACGGCACGTACATCCCGAGGGCGATCAGCGCGTACGTCGCCGCGGAGGTGACCAGCGTCTGCTTGTAGCCGTCCGAGCCGACCCAGAGCAGGATCAGCACGGCGGCGATGCCACCGAGGGCGAGACCGCCGATGCCGGGGACTCGACGGATATCCCAGCCGGCGGTCGCGGCGGCTGGCTGCGAGGTCTGAGTGGTCATGCGCGCACCGTCCGCACGAACAGGCCCTGTGGCTTGAAGGCGAAGAACAGCAGGGCGATGAAGAGCATCCCGTACACGTGCGCCTGGCCCCCGAAGTAGTACGGAAGGAACACCTCGACCAGCCCGAGCAGCATGCCGCCGAAGAGCGGCGCCCAGACGGAGCCGGTACCGCCCACCACCACGGCGAGGAACCCGGACAGCGACCAGGCCAGCCCGGACAGCGAGTTCACGCCCGCCTTCGGGGCGAAGAGGATGCCGGCCAGCGCGGCGACGAGACCGGCGAGCACGAATGCGATCAGCCGGATCCGGTTGACTGGCAGGCCGAGCAGTGCCGCCGCGCGGTTGCTGTCGCCGACCGCCCGCAGCAGCCGGCCGGTCCGGGTGGACCGGATCCAGACGGCCGACAGCGCGAAGGAGAGCAGCGCCACCACGATCATCAGGAGAGAACTCGGTTGGACGGTGACCTCCCCGACCGTCACCGGGTCGAAGGTCGCCAGGCTCTGCCCGGGCAGGGTCGGGTATCCGAAGACGTAGCCGGCGAGCTGCTGGATAGCGAAGAGCACCGCCGCCACGGCGACCAGCGCCGGCAGCTCGCCGCCGCCGCTGCGCCGCTGTACCGGACGCACGACACCCAGCTCGGTGACGGCGGCCAGCACGACGGTCACCGCCACGGCCGCCGCTGCGGCCGGCCACACCCCAAGGTCGTACGTGATGACGAGCCAGCTGGTACAGAGCCCGCCCATCATCGCGTACGGGCCGATGGCGAAGTTGAAGAAGCCGGCCCCGACGTGGATCAGGTAGTACGCCAGGGCCAGCATGCCGAAGAAACATCCCATTTCCACGGCGGAGAGCCAGAGCTGCAGGTCTGTCATCGAAACTCCTCGTGAGCACCTACCGGGAGCGGGCGAGCCGCGTCAGCTCGCCCGCTCCGTGCGGGGTCAGTTCGAGCACGGGGGCTGGAACGTCGCCCACGGCCCCTTGGGCTTGTTGTCCGCCCCGAACTCGATCAGCGAGAGGCCACACGGCCCGTCCGCGCCCAGGTGCTTGGTGGCGGAGAAGGAGAGCGTGAAGCTGGCCTGCCCGAAGGCCGCCTGGTAACCGGTGATGCTCTGGATCGCCTCGTTGAGCTTCTTGGGGTCGTCCGGCCCGCCGGCCTTCTCGATGGCGAGCTTGAGGAGCTGCACGGAGTCCCAGCCCTGGGCGTCGTACGCGGTGACCTGGTAGTTGTCGCCGTTCTTCTGCTTGAGGAAGTCGACCAGGGTCTTGGTGCGCGGGTTCTCCGAATTGATCGAACCCATGAAGATCAGCCCCTCGAGGGCGCCCGGGTTGGCCAGCTTCCAGGAGGACGGCTGGTTGCCGATCGACGCGAGCGAGAAGCGCGGCTTCCCCTTCATCTGGGCTGCCAAGGTGTTCTGGGCGAGCACCTCGAACGCGCCACCGACGCTGGTGACCAGCACCGCGTCCGGATTGGCGTTCTTCAGCCGGGCGACCTGGGCCGAGAGGTCGGAGGCGTTGGCCGCGCCCTTCTCGGTCGCCACGGTCGTCACGCAGGACATCCCGGCCAACAGCGACTTGTTCAATGCGGCGATGGTGGTCGTGTCATCCGTCAGGATGCCGATCTTGTTGATGTTGGCCGCCTTGAACGCCCCGCAGTAAACCTGGGCCCAGTCGGTGGTGGTGTTCGCGAGCATGTAGATCAGCTCGTTGTTCGGCGGCTCGACCAGCGTCGCGGTCACGCCGGTGGGCGCGATCGCCGGCAGGTTGAGCTGCGTCAGGGTGGACTTCGCCTGCATGACGGCGGCGCTGCCGCTCTGCAGGAAGAGCGCCTTCGCGCCCTGGCTGTGCAGCTTCTGCAGGACGGCCGGGACCTTGGTCGGGTCGCTCTCGTCGTTCTCGACGACGAGCCGCAGGGGACGACCCAGGACACCGCCCTTGTCGTTGATGTCCTGGATTGCCAGCCGGATGGTCTTGCCGGCGATGGTGCTGTAGGAGGCGCCGGGGCCGGTGCTGTCCTCGTCCATCCCGATGATGATGGGTTCGCCCTTCGCGGTGCCGTCGGTCGGCTTGTCACTGCCGCCCTTGCCCCCGCAACCCGCGGCTGCAAGGGCGAGGACGGCCAGGCTGGCGACCAACCGCGCCGTCGCTCCTCTGCTTATAGCCACTTCTCGCCCGCCTCACTCGATATGGCTGTCACTGACTCTTGGTCGTCCTTCTCATCGCGGCTGCCTCCCGCCGGAGAGCGCTGCGGCCACCAGCGATGGTCCGCGCCGGTGCCGATCGAGCCGGACAACTGACCAGGACAACCGGCAACCGAGCAAGCGCTAGGTTGTTATAGTGGTGTCGGCCATACGGCGTGTCAAGGGCCACAATGTTGCCCTCGTGTTACGAAGGGATCAAGGAGTGCCCTCCTCGGGCTCCTGCCGGTTGACCTGCGGATCGACCAAGCGGGCAGCGGTAGGGCAGACCGACGCGCCAGGTTCGCCGCCCGCTGCTCCGCCGGCACCTGCGCCGGAGGCAGCGATGGCCAGATGAAGCGTTCGTCAACAACCAAGGAGGGTCGTCGAAGCGCGATGAACATCGTCGTACTCGTCAAGCAGGTGCCTGATTCGGGCGCGGACCGCAGCCTGCGTTTGGACGACAACACCGTCGACCGCGGTTCGGCGAACAACGTCATCAATGAGATGGACGAGTACGCCATCGAGGAGGCGTTGAAGATCAAGGAGGCGCACGGCGGTGAGGTCACCATCCTGACC
>NZ_JBUEGB010000036.1:0-60151 GCF_054963695.1 Micromonospora sp. RTBAU3-60
AGAGTAGGACACCGCCGGACAATCTTTCCAGTCGAGGGCCGCCCCAGCAGGGTCGGCCCTCGACTGCGTTAGCGTCCAAGGCGACGCAATCAGGAAGGATGTACCTGTGAGTTCAGGACCGCAGGGCGGAGATCGCCCCCGCCGTTACGAGGACCGCGCCGAGCGCGGGCAGGGGCGCGGTGACGCCGGCCGCGACGACCGTCCCTCGTACCGGGGGAGCCGCGACGACCGCTCGGGCGGCCCGCGGGGCGGCTTCGGCGGCGACCGCCGAGAGGGTGGCCCCCGCAGCGGCGACCGTCGCGAGGGCTTCCGCCGGGATGACCGCGAGGGCGGTTTCCGTGGCGGCGACCGTCGCGAGGGCTTCCGTGGTGGCGACCGCGAGGGTGGCTCCCGCGGCGGTGACCGTCGTGAGGGTGGCTTCCGCGGTGGTGACCGTGAGGGCGGCTTCCGTGGTGGCGACCGTCGCGAGGGCGGTTTCCGTGGCGGTGATCGCCGTGAGGGTGGCTTCGGCGGCGAGCGCCGCGAGGGTGGCCCCCGCAGCGGCGACCGTCGCGAGGGCTTCCGCCGGGATGACCGCGAGGGCGGTTTCCGCGGTGGCGAGCGCCGCGAGGGCTTCCGTGGTGGTGAGCGCCGTGAGGGTGGCTTCCGCGGTGGTGACCGTGAGGGCGGCTTCCGTGGTGGCGACCGTCGCGAGGGCGGTTTCCGTGGCGGTGATCGTCGCGAGGGTGGCTTCGGCGGTGAGCGCCGTGAGGGCGGCTTCCGCAGTGGCGACCGTGAGGGCGGCTTCCGCGGTGGCGAGCGCCGCGAGGGCTTCCGTGGTGGTGAGCGCCGTGAGGGTGGCTTCCGCGGCGGCGACCGTGAGGGCGGTTTCCGTGGCGGTGAACGCCGCGAGGGTTTCCGCGGTGGTGAGCGCCGTGAGGGTGGCTTCCGCGGCGGTGACCGTGAGGGCGGTTTCCGTGGCGGTGATCGTCGCGAGGGTGGCTTCGGCGGTGAGCGCCGTGAGGGCGGCTTCCGCAGTGGCGACCGTGAGGGCGGCTTCCGCGGCGGTGAACGCCGCGAGGGCGGTTTCCGTGGTGGCGAGCGCCGTGAGGGTTTCGCCGGCGGTGAGCGCCGCGAAGGCTTCCGTCGCGACGACCGCGCAGGCGGGTTCCGCGGTGGTGACCGCCGTGAGGGCGGCTTCCGCGGCGGCGACCGCGAGGGCGGTTTCCGTGGTGGCGAGCGCCGCGAAGGTGGCTTCGGCGGTGAGCGCCGCGAGGGTTTCGCTGGCGGTGAGCGCCGTGAGGGCTTCCGCCGCGACGACCGCGCAGGCGGGTCCCGCGGCGGTGACCGCCGTGAGGGCGGCTTCCGTGGTGGCGAGCGCCGCGAGGGTGGCTTCGGCGGCGAGCGCCGTGAGGGCTTCCGCCGTGACGAGCGGCCCGGGGGCTTCCGCCGCGAGGAGCGCGAGGGTGGCTTCCGCGGCGGGCGGGAGCGTACCGAGCGGGACGGGGAGCGCTGGGGCTACGGCCGGGACGACCGCCGGCCCGAGGGTGCGTACCGCGAGCGGCAGGACGAGCGCGCCGAGGGGCGTACGGGTGAGGCGCCGGCGCTGCCGGACGAGGTGGTCGCCAGCGACCTCGACCCGACCGTTCGGGCCGAGCTGCTGTCGCTGGCCAAGCCGGTGGCGGAGACCGTCGCCCGGCATCTCGTGGCGACCGGCCTGCTGATCGACGACAACCCGGTGGAGGCGCTGGCGCACGCCATGGCGGCTCGCCGGCTCGCCTCGCGGATCGCGGCGGTGCGGGAGGCGGTCGGGCTGGCCGCGTACCACGCCGGGGAGTGGCAGACCGCCATCGCGGAGCTGCGCACGTACCACCGGATGACCGGGCTGCAGAGCCACCTGGCGGTGCTGGCCGACTGCGAGCGGGCGCTGGGTCGCCCGGAGCGGGCGATCGACCTGTTCCGCGGCGCGGACCGGGAGAAGCTCGACCAGGCTGTCGCGATCGAGCTGCTGATCGTGGCCGCCGGGGCGCGGGGTGACCTGGGGCAGAAGGACGCCGCCGTGGCGATGCTCCAGGTGCGCGAGCTGACCAGCGACTCGACCGAGCCGTGGGCCGCGCGGTTGCGCTACGCCTACGCGGACGCGCTGCTCGCGGTGGGCCGGCGCGAGGAGGCGCGGGAGTGGTTCTCCCGGGCCGCGGACGTGGACGCCGAGGGCGAGACCGACGCCGCGGAGCGGCTGCTGGAGCTCGACGGCGTCATCATCGAGGGTGACGACGAGGACGACGAGGACGACGAGGAGCTCGCGGCCGGACCGGGCGCCCCGGGTGCCGTGCCGGCCCGGCCGGACGCCGACCTCACCGGCGGGTCCGCGGACGGGGACGCCGACGACCTGCTCGACCGCCGGGCCGACGACGCGGACGACCTCGACGACGAGCTCGACGAGGACGACGAGCTCGACGAGGACGACGACCTCGACGGTGACGCCGACGACGAGGGCGACCTGGACGACGAGGACGACGAGGGCGACCTGGACGACGACGTGGACGGCGACGCGCGCCTGCGTGGCCAGGACCGCCCCGCCGAGGCCGTCGGATACCGCGACCGCAACGCCGCCGACCTCGGCGACGACGAGCTGACCGACGCCGCGGCGCGGTCGCTCGCCGACGACACCCGCGCGGCCACGGGCGGGAATGCCCGGGTGCAGGATCCGGCCGACGCCGGGCCCGGCGACGAGTCGGTCCGTACCTCCGAGGTGGCCGGCGAGGAGGCGGACCGCCGGTGACGGCAGCGGCCGGGGAGCGGCTGGTCGACGGGTACGCCCTGGTCGTCTTCGACCTGGACGGGGTGATCTATCTGATCGACCGGCCGATCCCCGGCGCGGTCGAGGCGGTCGCCCGGCTGCACGCCGAGGGCCGGGCGGTCGCGTACGCGACGAACAACGCCTCGCGCCGCTCCAGCGAGGTGGCCGACCTGCTCACCGGCATGGGCGTGCCGGCCCGGCCGGAGGAGGTGCTCACCTCCGCGGCCGCGACCGCCGAGCTGCTGCACGACCGGCTGCCGGCCGGGGCGCCGGTGCTGGTGGTCGGGGCGGAGGCGCTGCGGGCCGAGCTGCGCGCCGTCGGCCTGCGCCCGGTGGCGACGGCCGATGAGGAGCCGGCCGCCGTGGCCCAGGGGTACAGCCCGAAGGTCGACTGGGTCGACCTGGCCGAGGCGTCCCTGGCGGTCCGGGCGGGTGCACCCTGGTACGCGACGAACACCGACCGGACGCTGCCCAGCGCGCGTGGTCCGCTGCCGGGCAACGGTGCCCTGGTGGCGGTGCTGCGCACCGCGCTCGGCCGGGGGCCGGACGTGGTGGTCGGCAAGCCGGAACCGGCGCTGTTCGCCACGGCGGCCCGACGGGCCGGCGCGGGGCGGACCCTGGTGGTCGGCGACCGGCTGGACACCGACATCGAGGGCGCCCGCCGGGCCGGGCTGGACAGCCTGCTCGTGCTCACCGGCGTCAGCGGCCTGCCCGAGCTGCTGGCCGCCCCCGAGGAGCGCCGGCCGACGTACGTCTCGGTCGACCTGGCCGGGCTCTTCGACCCGGCGGCGGTGGTCCGGGTGCCGGGCGTGCCGGACGGCGGCGGCTGGTCGGCGTCCGTGGCCGACGGCGGGCTGGTGCTGGACGGCGCGGGACGCCCGCTCGACGCGCTCGCCGCGCTCTGCGCGGTGGCCTGGTCGACGGGGGCCGGCCCGCGGGTGCGGCCGGTGTCCCCGGCGGCGACGCAGGCCCTCGCCGCGCTGGGCCGGGCGGACTGACGAGCCCTCGCGGGGGCGGGGCGGCCGATCGGCGCCGCCCGGATCAGAGCAGCTTGCGGAGCTTCATCAGGTCGAACGGGTTCGCCTTGATGGACACCCGCCGGGCGGCGAGCGCCCTGGCGATGTCGAGCTGGCCGTGCACCAGCGCCACCAGGTCGTCGCTGGTGGTGTTGAGCGCGATCTTCGCCTGCGGGTCGTCGCCGTCGACCAGGTCGACCAGCCGGCCGCCCTCCAGTCTGCCGTGGAACGCCGTGTCCAGGTCGGTGATCCGGCAGGCCAGGGTGCGGTCCAGGTCGATCCGCTCCTGCGCTCCGGCGTGGCCGTTCAGCCGGGCAGCCAGCTCCTGCAACGCCTGCCGGCACTCGTCCACGCTGGCCACATCGTCTCCTCACCACGCCACGCCGTTCCCCCGGCACCGTACCGCAATGGGGCGTCCGGGACGCCCGGTAGCGTGAACACCTGCACTACTCCGCCCGCGGAAGGACTCAGGCATGCAGGACGCGTGGCGCGCCTATCTCGAGCTGGCCATGGGCCTGACGGAGGCGCCCCGGAAGAAGGCCCAGGACGCCGTGCGACGCGTGGTCGGCCAGGGCGGCGCCACCGCCGCCCAGCTCCAGGCGCTCGCCGAGGAGCTGGTCTCCACCGGCATGGCGAACCGGGAGGCGTTGACCAAGCTGATCCGCTTCGAGGTGGACCGGGCGCTGGGCGCGGTCGGGCTGGCCACCGCCGACGAGGTCGCCGAGCTGACCCGCCGGGTGCACGAGCTGGAGCGGCAGCTGCGCGCGGCGAAGACGGCCCCGACCCCGGCCGGGCCGACCGCCGCGGCTCCCGTCTCCGCTCCGCCGGACCGCCCGGCGCCCACGCCCACGAAGGCGGTGGCGAAGAAGGCCGTGGCGAAGAGGGCGGTGGCGAAGAAGGCGATCGCCAAGAAGCCGGCCGCGACCGTGGCGCGTACCGAGGAGTCGCCGGCCAGGCCGGCGAAGAAGGCGGCCGGCCGCAAGCAGGCCGGCGGTGCCGGGTCGTGAGCGCCCCGTACCGCCCCGGGCCGCCGCCCGGCCCGCGTCCCGGTCCGCCGCCCCGGGGACCCCGCCCCGGGCCACCCCCGGGGGTACGGCCGGCGCCCGCCCCCGTGGAGGACGTCGAGGACGCCCGGCACCCGGCGGTGGACGCCGCGGTGCACGCCATGATCAACGCCGAGGCGCTCTCCCCGGCGGACCAGATCGCCCAGTACGAGGCGGCGTACGAGACGCTGCGCGAGACCCTGGCCAGCATCGACCAGGCCTGACAGAGGCGGAGAAGAACCACCCATGGCACGTCGTACCCGGCTGGATGCCGAACTCGTCCGCCGCGGCCTGGCGCGCTCCCGCGAGCAGGCCGCCGCGCTGGTGGAGGCCGGCCGCGTCCAGCTGCGGGGGGTGCCGGCCCGCAAGCCCGCCGCGATGGTCGACCCCGCCGACCCGCTGCTGGTCACCGGCGCGGACCCCGTCTTGGAGTACGTCTCCCGGGGTGGCCACAAGCTGGCCGGGGCGCTCGCCGCGTTCGCACCGGGCGGGCTGACCGTGGCCGACCGGCGCTGCCTGGACGCCGGCGCCTCGACCGGCGGCTTCACCGACGTGCTGCTGCGCGCGGGCGCCGCCGAGGTGGTGGCGGTCGACGTCGGGTACGGGCAGCTGGCCTGGTCGCTGCGGAACGACGCCCGGGTGCGCGTGTTCGAGCGCACCAACGTCCGTACCCTCACCCCGGAGGTCATCGGCGGCGAGGTCGACCTGACCGTGGCCGACCTGTCGTTCATCAGCCTGCGGCTGGTGCTGCCGGCGCTGGCCGGCTGCACGCGGTCGGACGGCGACCTGGCGCTGATGGTCAAGCCGCAGTTCGAGGTCGGCAAGGAGCGGGTCGGCGCGGGCGGCGTGGTCCGCGACCCGGAGCTGCGGGCCGAGGCGGTGCTCGACGTGGCCGCCGCGGCGGCCACGCTCGGCCTGGGGCTGGCCGACGTGGCGGCGAGCCCGCTGCCGGGGCCGAGCGGCAACGTCGAGTTCTTCGTATGGTTACGCCGGGACGCGCCCGCCGCGGACCCCGAGCGGGTACGCGCGGTGGTGGCCGCCGGCCCGCAGGGATTCCCGTCTCCGGCCGACCCGCCGGAGTCCACGACCGAGGAGGTTCCCGGGTGAGCCGGACTGCTCTGCTGGTGACGCACACCGGGCGTCGGCGCAGCACCGAGCACGCCCGGGCGGTGGCGGCGGACCTCATCGCGGCCGGCTTCGAGGTGCGGGTGGTGGCCGAGGAGGCCGACGACGTGGACCTGCCCGGCGTGGTGCCGGTGACCGGCCCGGAGGCCGCCGAGGGTGCCGAGATCGTCTTCGCGCTGGGCGGGGACGGCACCTTCCTGCGCGCCGCCGAGCTGGCCCGCCCGGCGAAGGCGCCGCTGCTCGGCATCAACCTCGGCAAGGTCGGCTTCCTCGCCGAGGCGGAGATCGACGACCTGGACAGCGCGGTACGCGACGTGGTCGGGCGCAACTACACCGTGGACGAACGGCTCACCCTGGACGTGACCGCGGAGTTCCAGGGTGGCCCGACCATCGAGTCGTGGGCGCTGAACGAGATCAGCGTGGAGAAGGGCGAGCGGGCCCAGATGCTGGAGCTGCTCGTGGACGTGGACGGCCGGCCGCTGTCCCGGTACGGCTGCGACGGCGTCGTCTGCGCCACCCCGACCGGCTCCACCGCGTACGCGTTCTCCGGTGGCGGGCCGGTGGTCTGGCCGGAGGTGGAGGCGCTGCTGCTGGTGCCGATCAGCGCGCACGCGCTGTTCAGCCGCCCGCTGGTGACCGCGCCGACGTCCACCTTCGCGATCACGGTGGACCCGTTCACCACCCTCGCGGTGCTCAGCTGCGACGGGCGGCGGGTGTACGACCTGCCCCCGGGGGCCCGGGTCACTGTGCGCCGGGGTGCGCTGCCGGTGCGGATCGTCCGGCTCAAGGCGCGGCCGTTCACCGACCGGCTCGTGGCCAAGTTCGACCTGCCGGTGCAGGGCTGGCGGGGCAGCCGCCGCTGAGGTGCGGCTCAGCGGCCGGGGTGGGATCGAGCACGCGGCGCCGGATGGTCGGGGACCCGTACCGCGTGGACAGACGGGTTACGGTAGGAGCCTCCCCCGGCGGCGGTGTGCCGCCGCCGGGGCCGGCAGCGACCGTCCGAGCCGACGGTCATCGGGGCGTACGGGCTGCGCTGAGGTGGAGTCCGGGCGGGGCGGTGAGGCCCGTGTCCGCCCGGACGCGCGGTCCGGCGGCCGTGGGCCTGGCCAGGGGGTGGTCGGGACCGCGGCGGTCGGGGTGTCGGAGGAGTCGCGGGCCGGCCGCGGCGGGCGGACCGGTGAGCCGGGCCCGGTCGGGTGTCGACCCCGGCCAGGCCGATGGATCGGCGAGCCGTCGCCGGAGGAAGCGACGGCTCACCAGCCGAGCGGCGAAGCGCTCGTCCGGCACCCCGACCATCAGCCCGTACCGTTTCCGGTCGCCGCCGGTCGGCAACCCGCCGGACATCCGGCGGTCCGATCCCGGCCGGCCGGTGTCCACCTGGCGACATGTCGCCGATGCGGCAGGCCGCAGCTAGTGACCTTCCGATGATCTCCGTCGCAGACTCCGAGCGGTTGGTCTCCTGGGACCGATCCTCGGAGTAGAGGAGCTCATCGCATGCACTGGCCCCCACGCTGGCTCGCCGCCGGCGCGGTCGGCGCGCTGGTGGTCGGGTTCGCCGCACCGGCGTCCGCCGAACCGCCCGCCCGACCCGTCGCCCCGGCACCGGCCGCGTCCATCCCGGGCGCCGCGCCCGTCC
Organism: Micromonospora sp. RTBAU3-60; assembly: GCF_054963695.1. Taxonomy (NCBI): domain Bacteria; kingdom Bacillati; phylum Actinomycetota; class Actinomycetes; order Micromonosporales; family Micromonosporaceae; genus Micromonospora; species Micromonospora sp. RTBAU3-60. Next base: position 7,600 of record NZ_JBUEGB010000036.1, read on the forward strand.
GCATCACCCTCATCACCGGCGACCGGGTCGAGTTGGCCCAGGCCGCGCCCGGCCGAGTCGCCGCCACCGTCCACCCCGGCCCCGGCCGCGAGCGGATCACCTTCCAGACCGTGTCGGCCGACGGCGGGCTGCGCGTCCTGCCCAGCGACGTCGTGCCGTACGTCTCCGCCGGGGTGCTCGACGCCGACCTGTTCGACGTGCAGGAGCTGGTCGCCGAGGGGTACGGCGACGCCGCGCAGGGCGCACTGCCGCTGATCGTCCGCTACCAGGAGCCGACCGCCGGCCGGCTCCGGCCGCTGGCCGCGGCCACCGCCGCCCGGCCGCTCGAGAGCATCAACGGCGCGGCGCTGCGGGTGGCCAAGGGCGACCTCGGCAAGTTGTGGAGCACGCTGAGCGACGCGCCGGCCGCGCGGACCGCGGCGACCGGGCCGGTCCGGCTCGGCGCCGGCATCGCCCGCGTCTGGCTCGACGGGCGGGTCCACCCGGCGCTGGAGCACAGCGTGCCGCAGATCGGGGCCCCCGCTGCCTGGGCGGCCGGCCGGGACGGCACCGGCGTCCGGGTCGCGGTCCTCGACACCGGAGTCGACGCCACCCACCCCGACCTGGCCGGCCGGATCGCCGAGGCGCAGGACTTCACCGGCGGCGGCAGCGCCCGCGACGGGCACGGCCACGGCACCCACGTGGCGGCCACCATCGCCGGCAGCGGCGCCGCGTCCGACGGGCTGCGCAAGGGCGTCGCGCCCGGCGCGAAGCTGCTCATCGGCAAGGTGCTCGACGACGGTGGCAGCGGCTACGACTCGGGGATCATCGCGGGCATGGAGTGGGCCGCCCACTCCGGTGCCAAGGTGGTCAGCATGAGCCTCGGCGGCCCGGCCACCGACGGCACCGACCCGATGAGCCAGGCGGTCAACGACCTCACCGCCGAGACCGGCACGCTCTTCGTGATCGCCGCCGGCAACGAGGGCGCGGCGGGCACCGTCGGGACGCCCGGCGCGGCCGCCGCGGCGCTCACCGTCGGCGCGGTGGACCGCGACGACAACCTGGCCGACTTCTCCAGCCGTGGTCCGCGGCTGGGCGACAACGGCCTGAAGCCGGAGATCACCGCGCCGGGCGTGGGCATCGTCGCCGCCCGCGCCGCCGGCACCGCCATGGGTACGCCGGTGGACGCCGCGTACACGCGGGCGTCCGGGACGTCGATGGCGACCCCGCACGTCGCCGGCGCGGCGGCGATCCTCGCCCAGGAGCACCCGGACTGGACCGCCGGGAAGCTCAAGGACGCGCTGGTCAGCACGACGAAGGCGAACCCCGCGCTGACCGTCTTCGAGCAGGGCGGCGGTCGGGTCGACGTGGCCCGCGCGCTGAGCCAGCGGGTGTACGGCTCGGCCACCGCCGACTTCGGCCGGATCGCCACCGGCGGTGCGGCGGTGGAGCGGACCGTGACGTACACCAACGGCACCGGCGCGGCGCAGACCCTGCGGCTGGCGCTGGAGCTGCGCAACCTGGACACCAATGCGACCGAGCCGGACGGGGTGTCGCTCGACGGCACGGAGGTGACCGTGCCGGCCGGCGGCAGCGTGAACGTCCCGCTGCACGCCGACCCGGCGAAGCTGGACCGCGGGGTGTACGGCGGGTGGCTGGTGGCGACCGGTGCGGACGGTGTCGCGGTGCGGACCGCCGTCGGCCTGACCCTCAGCGGTCCGCTGCACTTCGTCACCTTCAAGGCGCTGGACCTGCAGGGGCAGCCGGGCGGGGCGCCGGTGGTGACCCTGTTCGGCGAGCACCAGGAGTCCGACCGGCTCGGCTTCCTCTTCACCGGGATGGAGTGGCGGGTGCAGGTCGAGGAGGGCCCGTACCTGGTGGAGGGGCTGATCGAGCACGGCGCCCCGCTGGACGAGCAGCTCACCCTGGTCACCGATCCCGAGTTGACGGTCGACCGGGACCTGACCGTGGTGCTCGACCCGCGCAAGGGCACCCCGGTGCGGATCGAGACGCCGAAGCCCACCGAGCAGCGGGACACGCTCAGCTTCTACGAGCACCGCGTCTTCGGCAACGGCCGGCAGGTCGACCACGGCGTGATGGCGTTCAGCACGGTCCAGCAGGTGAACGTCACGCCGACCCGGCCGGTGCGCCAGGGCGAGTTCGAGTTCGCCTCCCGCTGGCAGCTGGTCGCGCCCATGGTGGACGCCCAGGTCAGCAAGGTCTCCGGTCCGTTGGACATCAACCTGCTGGGCCGGTCGCCGGCCCCGGCCGGCCGGCGGAAGCTGCCGCTGGTCTGGGCGGGCGACGGCACCCCCGCGGAGCTGGCCCGGGCCGGGGTCCGAGGCGCGGCCGCGCTGGTCGCCGGTAGCTACGACCGGGCCGAGGAGGACCAGATCGCCGACGCCACGGCGGCCGGCGCCGCGATGGTGCTCATCGTCCGGACGGCGGACCAGAGCGCGTGGACGGTCTGGCGCCCGGACGGGGACCGACTGCCGATCCCGTCGCTGGTGGTCGCGTACGACGACGGGCAGCCGATGATCGCGGCGGCGAAGAGCGGCCGCGTGACCCTGGACGTGACGCTGACCGTGGACAGCCCCTACCTGTACGACGTGTGGCAGGTGTCGAAGGGGCGGGTCCCGGACCGGATCGTGCACCGGGTGACCGCGGACAACACCGCCGAGGTGACCGCTCGCTACGCCGACACCGGCGGGTTCGACTGGGCCAGCGAGCAGCGGTTCGGGTGGCGCCCCTGGCAGGACTACTCCTGGAACGACGACCAGCGGATGGTGCGTACCGGCACCGTGCGGCAGGAGTTCGTCAGCGCCGGGGACTCCTGGTGGCAGCAGCGGGTGCTGCACCGGCTCCCCTGGTCCGACTGGGGCCCGCTGACCGGCGGGCTCGCCCAGCCGGCCCGGCGGTACGCCGCCGACGACCGGGTCACCGAGACGTGGCACGGCGCGGTGGTCCGGCCGGCCGTGCCGGCGGGCGGCGGGGTGCCGGTGCCCACGCGTACCGGCGACACCCTGAACCTGCGGGTGGCCGAGTTCGTCGACGCGGACGGCCACTACGGCCCGGCCCGGGTCAGCGAGGAGTGGGACAAGGTGCAGGCCCGGCTGAGCCGGGACGGGCAGCAGGTCGCCGACCTCTCCCGCGACTGGGCACCGGTGCTGACCACCCCGGGAGCGGCCCGCTACCGGCTGGACCTCAGCACCGAGCGGTCCTCGGAGGAGTGGCGCTGGGCCACGCGTACCGAGACGGCCTGGGAGTTCACCTCGGCCCGGCCGGCCGGGGACGCCGCCCAGCCGCTGCCGCTGCTGCAGGTGGACTACCAGGTCCCCGCCGACCTGCTTGGCGAGGTGCCCGGCGGTCGGCCGCACCAGCTCGGGCTGACCGTGCGCCAGCCGGCCGGCGTGCCGGCGCCGACCGGTGTCGGGGTGCGGGTCGAGGTGTCGTTCGACGGCGGGCAGAGCTGGACGACGGTGCCGGTACGCGGCTCGGGCACCCGGTTCACCGCCATGGTGCCGGCCGGGCACGGCACGGTGTCGCTGCGGGTGCACGCCGGCGACCGTGCCGGCAACAGCGTCGACCAGACCGTGCTCGACGCGTACGGCCTGCGCTGAGCCGACGTCCGCGCGGGTGAACCCCTTCGCCCGCGCGGACGTCACTCTCGGTCCGTCCGGGGTGCCCGCCAGGGGGTGGCGGGCACCCCGGACGGCTGCGCGGACGGTGGCGGCGGCGGGTCAGAGCCAGCCGCGGCGGGCGGCCTGGTAGGCCAGACCCGGCCGGGTGTCGACCCCGGCCACGGTCATCAGGTCGGCCAGCCGCCGCTGCACGGTACGGCGGCTCACCCCCAGCTGGGATGCGATGGACTTGTCCGGCACCCCGGCCACGAAGAGCGAGAGCAACCGGACCTCGTCGGCGTCCGGCCGGTAGCCGTCGACGGCCGGCGCGTCGGCCGGCGGGACGCCCGAGCGCAGCGGCGTCGCGATCCGCCAGTAACTCTCGAAGAGGGCGAGCAGCGCGTCGAGCAGCTGGCTGCGGCCGATCACCGCGGCGCTCGGTTCGCCGCTCTCCCGCTCCGGCACCAGCGGGCAGATCGCCGTCCGGGCGTCCACGATGGCCAGCCGCACCGGCAGCCGGTCCAGCACCCGGGCCTGCTCGCCGGCGTGCACGCCCCGCTCGACGTCCTCCAGCCCGCCCGGTTCGAGAAGCATCTCGCGTTCGTAGATGGCCCGGTAGCGCACCCCGCGGGCCAGCGCGTCGAACTCCTCGACGTTGTCCTGGCCGGGCATGGCCAGCGGGTTGGCCCGGCAGAACCAGAGCACCTCGACCCGGGCGCCGTTCTGCGCGTCCCGCAGGCGCTCGCGGAGCACCCGCGCCCCGGTGATCACCTCCACCAGGTGGTCGGCGTCGTGCCGCCGCATCCCGGCGCGGTACTCCTCGGTCAGTTGGGTGACCGCCGCGCGGGCCGCCTCCAACGCCTCCTGCCGGCGCAGCAGCGCCTCGCCGAGCGGGACGTCGGGGGCCAGCGGCCGCAGCGGCGCGTCCGGCTCCGGCCCGGTCGGCAGCACCAGTCCCTTGCCGCGCAGGGCGTCGAGCTGCGCGACGACCTCCGCGCGCGGCCGCCGCAGCCGCTCGACGAGCTCCTCGACCCGGGCCGTGGTGAGCTGGACCAGGGAGCGGTAGAGCTCCTCCTCGCCCGGGTTCAGGCCGATCACGTCCAACACGGGGCAGAACTGTACGACGTCCCGCGCCATGCCCCGATGCGGCGTCGCCGGCTGGTCAACTGTCGGGGGCCGCGTCTACTGTCAGGTGCTGTGCTGGAAGAGCTGCGCATCACCGGACTGGGCGTCATCGAGGACACCACGCTGCCGTTGACCGGCGGGATGAACGTCATCACCGGCGAGACCGGTGCGGGCAAGACCATGGTGGTGACCGGCCTCGGCCTGCTCTTCGGCGGCCGGGCCGACGCCGGCCGGGTGCGCGCCCAACCGGGCCGCGCGGTGGTCGAGGGCCGGCTGCGCCTGCACGGCCGGGTGGCCGAGACGGTGCACGCCCGGATCACCGACGCCGGCGGCGAGCCCGACGAGGACGGTTCGCTGCTGCTGAGCCGTACGGTGACGGTGGAGGGTCGCTCCCGGGCGCACCTGGGCGGCCGGAGCATGCCGGTGTCGATGCTGGCCGAGGTCGGCGAGCAGGTGGTGGCCGTGCACGGCCAGTCCGACCAGCTCCGGCTGCTGCGCCCGGCCGAGCAGCGGGCCGCGCTGGACCGGTTCGCCGGGCCGGAGCACGAGAAGCTGCTCGACGCGCTGCGCGAGGCGTACACCCGGTGGCGGGCGGTGGTGGACGACCTGGCCGACCGGCGGCGCAACGCCCGCGAGCGCAACCAGGAGGCCGACCTGCTCCGCCTCGGCCTCGACGAGATCACCCGGGTGGACCCGCAGCCGGGCGAGGACGACGAGTTGAAGGCGGAGGCGCAGCGCCTGGAGCACGCCGAGGGGCTGCGCACGGCGGCCCAGCTCGCCCAGCAGTGCGTGGCCGGCGGCGTGGAGGCGACCGACGACACCCCCGACGCCACCGCGCTGCTGGGCACCGCCCGGCGCACCCTGGAGGCGCAGGCCGGCACCGACCCGGCCCTCGGCGAGCTGGCGGTCCGGCTGGAGGAGGCGGCCACCCTGGTCGCCGACGTCTCCGCGGAGCTGTCCGCCTACCTGGCCGCGCTGGACGCCGACCCGGCCCGCCTGCAGACCGTCTACGAGCGGCGGGCCGCGCTGCGCGGGCTGACCCGCAAGTACGCCGACGACGTCGACGGGGTGATCGCCTGGGCCGAGCGGGCTCGCACCCGACTGTCCGACCTGGACACCTCCGACGAGCTGCTGGACGAGCTGGAGAAGGAGTCGTCCCGGCTGGCCGGGGAGGTGGCCGAGCTGGCCGGGCGGGTCTCCACCTCGCGTCAGGAGGCGGCGGTCCGCTTCGCCGAGCAGGTCACCGTCGAGCTGGCCGGGCTGGCCATGCCGCACGCCCGGATCGAGGTGGCGGTGCTGCCGCGCCCGGCCGGACGGGCCGAGCCGAGCCTGTCGGTCAACGGGGTGGAGGCCGGCGTCGGGCCGGACGGCGCCGACGAGGTGGAACTGCGCCTGCTGGCCCACCCGGGCGCGCCCGCGCTGCCGTTGCAGCGGGGCGCTTCCGGCGGTGAGCTGTCCCGGGTGATGCTCGCCATCGAGGTGGTCTTCGCCGGTTCCGGCGGCCCGCCCACCCTGGTCTTCGACGAGGTCGACGCGGGCGTGGGCGGCCAGGCGGCGGTGGAGATCGGCCGGCGGCTCGCTCGGCTGGCCCGCAGCCACCAGGTGCTGGTGGTCACCCACCTGCCGCAGGTCGCCGCGTTCGCCGACCGCCACCTCGTGGTGGCCAAGGACACCGGGGGGGCGGTGACCACCAGCGGGGTTCGTGTGGTGGAGGACACGGAGCGGGCCCGGGAGTTGGCCCGGATGCTGGCGGGTTTGCCCGATTCCGATCTGGGTATCGCTCATGCCGAGGAACTCCTGGCCGTGGCGGCCAAGGAAAGACGCCCGTGATGCCGGGATTGTGAGCGCAAGCACACCGGCCTGCGCTCCGGTGTGCTTCCCTGGGTAGGCGGCCCTGCTCAGGCATGTCGCGACAGCAATACCTGCCTCACATGCCAGGATGGTCACGATGCGTCTACCCACGTTGCGCCGGACCCGACACGCGGAACCGGGCTCAGTCCTCGGCACCGCGCGCCTCGACCGCCGGACGAAGCGGCTGGTCGGCCGGCTCCGGCCCGGGGACATCGCGGTCATCGACCACGTCGACCTGGACCGGGTGGCGGCCGACTCGCTGGTCGCCGTCGGGGTCGCCGCCGTGCTCAACGCCAAGCCCTCGGTCTCCGGTCGCTACCCGAACCTGGGCCCCGAGGTGCTGATCTCCGCCGGCATCCCGCTCCTGGACGACCTCGGCGAGAGCGTCTTCGAGCAGATCCGCGAGGGCGACCTGGTCCGGATCGAGGGGAACACGGTCTACGTCGGCGAGGAGCCGGTGGCGCACGGCGCCCTCCAGGACGCCGAGACGGTGGCCAAGTCGATGGCCGACGCCCGGGAGGGGCTGTCGGTGCAGTTGGAGGCGTTCGCCGCCAACACGATGGACTACCTCAAGCAAGAACGCGACCTGCTGCTCGACGGCGTCGGCGTACCGGACATCGAGACCCAGATCCAGGGCCGGCACTGCCTGATCGTGGTCCGGGGCTACGACTACAAGGCCGACCTGGACGTGCTGCGCCCGTACATCCGGGAGTTCAAGCCGGTGCTGATCGGCGTGGACGGCGGCGCCGACGCCCTGGTCGAGGCGGGCTACACCCCCGACATGATCGTCGGTGACATGGACTCGGTCACCGACGACGTGCTGCGCTGCGGCGCCGAGGTGATCGTGCACGCCTACCCGGACGGCCGGGCGCCGGGCCTGGCCCGGGTGAACGGCCTCGGCGTGCCGGCGATCACCTTCCCGGCCGCGGCCACCAGCGAGGACCTGGCCATGCTGCTGGCCGACGAGAAGGGCGCCTCGCTGCTGGTGGCCGTCGGCACCCACGCCACCCTGGTGGAGTTCCTGGACAAGGGCCGGGGCGGCATGGCCTCGACCTTCCTGACCCGGTTGAAGGTGGGCGGCAAGCTGGTCGACGCCAAGGGGGTGAGCCGGCTCTACCGGCAGGGCATCTCCGGCTCCTCGCTGCTGCTGCTGGTCCTGTCGGCGGTGGCCGCGATGGCCTCCGCGGTGGCGGTCTCCACCGTCGGGAAGGCGTATTTGGGCGTGGTCTCCGAATGGTGGGACAATTTCGTGTTCCAGCTCGGCCAGCTCTTCTAGCTCCCCCGACCGATCAAGAGGCTGCAAGCGTGATCAACTTCCGCTACCACGTGGTGTCCCTGACCGCGGTGTTCCTGGCGCTGGCGATCGGCCTGGTGGTCGGCACCGCCGCGCTGAACGGGCCGGTCGCCGACTCGCTCAAGGAGAACGTCAACGCGCTGCGCAAGGACAACCAGCAGATGCGCCAGACGGTCAACAGCCTCCAGAAGGAACTGGACATGGAGGAGGAGTTCGCCGGCCAGACGGCGCAGATCCTGCTCCCCGGCAAGCTGAACGGCCGCCGGGTGCTGGTGGTCGACCTGCCCAGCGGCCGGGACCACACCGACGGTGTGGTGAAGATGCTCCAGCTCGCCGGGGCCAACGTCACCGGCCGGATCGACATCCAGGACAAGTTCATCAACCCGGACAGCAACAACAGCCTGCTGGAGCTGGCCGTCACCGCCGCCCGCCCGGCCAGCGTGCCCACCTCCGGCCTGCCGGCCAACCTGCACGGCGTGGAGACCTCCAGCGCGCTGCTGGCCAGCGTCCTGCTCGACCGGCCGCAGGGCAGCCCGCCGGTCACCGACGCGGACCGCCGGGCGGTGCTGCAGGTGTACGCGACCGCCGGCTACCTCACCCCGCAGGACAAGGTCTCCGGGGCGGCCGAGGCGGTGGTGCTGGTCAGCGGGCAGCCGTACGTCGACAAGGACTCGGCGAAGAAGGACGAGTCGGTGGTGAAGATGGCCGAGCAGTTCGACAAGAACAGCGCGGTCGTGGTCGGCGGCATGGGCGCGGCCGGGGGAAACGTGGTCGCCGTGGTCCGCGGCGACCCGGTGCTGTCGCAGAACATCTCGACGGTCGACAACGCCAACACCGTGCAGGGTCAGGTCGTCACCGCGCTCGCCATGGTGCAGCAGCTGACGGAGAAGAAGGCCGGCCAGTACGGCGTCGGTGACAACGCCGCGGCGCTGCTGCCTAAACTGCCGCAGTGAGCGGGGCGGGTGTCCGTTCTGCACCGCGTCGCGTTGGGTATCCGGATCGGAGGGGTCGCGTGAGACTGGGTCGGCTGCTGGCCGTCGGCGCGGGGGCGGTCGCCGCCCGCTACGTGCTGCGGGAGGTGCGTACCTCCCCGGGCGCGCCGGCGCTCGAACGCACCAACTTCCGCGGCCGCACGGTCACCCTGGCGGCCGGCCCGGCCCTGGCGGTCGGGGCCGCCACCGCGGGCGCGCTCGGCGCGGGCAGCGCCCCCGCCGGCGCCGCCGCCCTGGTCGCCGGGGTGGGTGCCGGCACGGTCGGGCTGTACGACGACATCGTCGGCGCGCGCCCCGAGCAGAAGGCGGCCAAGGGCTTCGCCGGGCACCTCGCCGCGCTGCGCGAGGGCCGGGTCACCGCCGGACTCGTCAAGATCATCGGGGTGGGGGCGGCCGGTCTCGGCGCGGCCGCGCTGCTCGCCGCCGACCGCCGGGTCGCCGCCCACCCCCGCCGGCAGCGCGCCAGCGCCTTCGGCCGCGGGCTCGACGTGCTGCTCGGCGCCGGCGTGGTGGCTGGCACCGCCAACCTGGTCAACCTGCTCGACCTGCGCCCCGGCCGGGCGCTGAAGTCGGGGATGCTGCTCGGCACGCCGCTGGCCACCGGCCCGTACGGCGGCATCGCCGCGGGCGCGGTCGGCGCCGCCGCCGGGCTGATCCGGGAGGACCTCGACGAGCGGGTGATGCTCGGCGACAGCGGCGCGAACGCGCTCGGCGCGCTGCTCGGGGTGAGCCTGGCCGCGCGTACCGGGCCGCTGGGCCGGGCCGGCGTGCTCGCCGTGCTCGCCGCCCTCACCGCCGCCAGCGAGAAGGTCAGCTTCACGCAGGTGATCCAGCGGACCCCGGGGCTGCGGGAACTGGACGCGCTGGGCCGGCTCGACGCCTGACGTGACGAAACCGGCACCCCTCGCCGGCGCCGGCCGGGTGGCCGGGGCGGCCGCACTCATCGCCGTCCTCACCGTGGTCAGCCGGCTCGCCGGCTTCGGCCGGACCGCCGTCTTCACCTGGGTTGTCGAGCGCAGCGACCTCGGCGGCATGTACGTGATCGCCAACACGGTCCCGAACATCATCTTCGAGATCGTCGCCGGCGGTGCCCTCGCCAGCCTCGTCGTGCCGCTGCTGGCCCGACCGGTCGAGGCGGGCGACCGCCGCGAGGTGGCTGCCATCACCGGAGCCCTGTTGACCTGGACGCTGACCCTCCTCGTGCCGCTCGCCATCCTGGTCGCACTGCTGGCCGGACCGATTGTCGGGCTGCTCAGCGAGGGCCGCTCACCGGCCGAGCTGGCTGCGGGTGCTCGGATGCTGCAGGTCTTCGCCCCGCAGCTGCCGCTGTACGGCGTCGGCATCGTGCTGACCGGGGTGCTCCAGGCACACCGCCGGTTCGCCTGGCCGGTGATCGCCCCGCTGCTGTCCAGCGTCACGGTCATCCTCGCCTACGTCGCCTTCGGCTTCGTCGAAGGGCGGGACGTCAGCGTGGCCCGGGTCAGCCGTGCCGGCGAGCTGATCTTGTCGGGGGGCACCACCATCGGGGTGGTGGTGCTGTCGCTGTCGCTGCTGGTGCCGCTGAGTCGGCTGGGGCTGCGGCTACGACCCGGGTACGCCTTTCCGGCCGAGGCCCGGATGAAGGTCGGCGGGCTGGCCGTGGCGGGCGCGGTGGCGGTGACCGCCCAGCAACTGGCCCTGGCGGTGATTCTGAAGCGGGTTTCCGGCGGCCCGGTCGGTTCCCCCCAGGTCTACAACCTGGCGCAGACGATGTACCTGCTGCCGTGGTCGGTCCTGGCCGTGCCGCTGGCGGTGGCGGCCTACCCAACTCTCGCTGCTGCCGCCGTCGGCGGGGACGATGCGGGATACCGGAAGACGTTGGCATCCGCCACGCGAGGCGTGTTGTTGTTCAGCTGTCTGGGTGCGGCGGCTCTGGTTGGCACCGCCGAGGCGGTGGGCCATTTCTTCCCGCTCGGGGCTGGGCAGACGGCGGCGGCCATCGTCGGCTTCGCGCCCGGTCTGATCGGCTACGGGCTTTTCGCGATCCTGTCGCGGGCGCTCTACGCGCGCGGCGCGACCCGGTCGGCCACCGCCGCGATCACGATCGGCTGGCTGGCCGTCCCGGTGGCGGCCGTGCCGCTGTCGGCCGTGCTGCACCAAAGCGACCGGGTGCTGGCGGTGACCCTGGCCAACTCGGTCGGGATGCTGCTCCTCGGCGGCCTGCTGCTCGCCGCCGTGGCCCGCTCCGCCGGCCGGGCCGCCCTCGCCGGCGTCGGTCGGGCCGGGGCCGCCGGCCTGCTCGCCGCGGCGGTCGCCGGGCTCGGCGGGGCCGCCACCGCCCGCTGGCTCGCCGGCCTCGTGACCCCGACGACACCCGCGGCGCTCGTGCAGGGCATGCTGTCCGGGGTCGTGGTCGGCGCCGTGTTCCTCGCCGTAGCCTGGCTGACCGACGCGCGGGACGTGCGGCCGCTGCTCGCGGCCGTGACCCGTCGGCTCGGGCGACGCCGGTCGCCGGCCGACACGCCGGAGGAGCAACGCCCCCCGGAGCGGGGCGACGGGAAGGAGACTCTTACGCGGTGAGCGCGAGGAGTGAGCCGGGTCCGCGAGCCCCGCGGTCGCGAACGGAGGGCAGGCACGGTGCGCGCGAGGAGTGAGCCGGGTTTGCGAGCCCCGCAGTCGCGAACGGAGGCGAGGCGATGACGGACGCCTCGTCTGCGCCGCGGTGGCACGGCTCGGTGGCCCTGGTGCTCGCCTCCAGCACCGGCGGGGTGGGTCAGCACGTCCGCTCGGTGGCCCGCGGTCTGACCGCCGCCGGCGCCTCCGTGCTGGTCTGCGGCCCGGCCGCCACGCAGGACCAGTTCGACTTCACCGGGGTGGGTGCCCGGTTCGCGCCGGTGGAGATCCCGGCCAGCCCCACGCCGGCCGACGCGCGGGCGGTCGCCGCGCTGCGTCAGGCGCTGTCCGGCGCCGAGGTCGACGTCGTGCACGCCCACGGGCTGCGGGCCGGCCTGGTCGCCGTCCTCGCCCGGCCGGCCGCCCCGGTGGTGGTCACCTGGCACAACGCCGTCCTCGCCGGCGGGCTGCGCGGCCGGCTGTCCCGGCTCGTCGAGCGGATCGTGGCCCGCTCCGCCCGGGTCGCCCTGGGCGCCTCCGCAGACCTGGTGGAGCGGGCCGCCGCCCTGGGCGCCGCCGACGCCCGGCTCGCCCCGGTCGCCGCGCCGACGCTGCCCCCGCCGCGCCGCCGCCGGGCCGCCGTCCGCGCCGAGTTCGGGGTCACCCCCGACCGTCCGCTGATCCTGTCGGTGGGCCGGCTGCACCCGCAGAAGCGGTACGACATCCTGGTGGACGCCGCCGCCCGGTGGCGGACCCGGAACCCGGCGCCGGTGGTGGTGATCGCCGGCAGCGGGCCCGCGTACCTCCAGCTCGCCGCGCGGATCTCGGCCGTCCGGGCCCCGGTGACCCTGCTCGGGCACCGCACCGACGTGGCCGACCTGCTCGCCGGCGCCGACCTGGCCGTGGTGACCAGCGACTGGGAGGCCCGCCAGTTGTTCGCCCAGGAGGCGTTGCGCGCCGGCGTACCGCTGGTGGCGACCGCCGTCGGTGGCCTGCCGGAGCTGGTCGGTGACGGCGCGGTGATGATTCCCGCGGGCGACGTCGACGCGGTGGACGAGGCGGTCCGCGCCCTGCTGGACGACGAGGCCGGGCGGGCCGACCTGGCCCGTCGGGGCGCCGCCCGGGCGGCGACCTGGCCGACCGAGGCGGACACGGTGGCCACCCTGGCCGCCCTCTACGCCGAACTGGCGCCCGAGCCGTCGACGAGGACCCGGTGATGCTGCGTCGACTGACCCCGGTCCTGCTGACCCTGCTGGTGGTGGTGCTCGGCGTCACCGCGCTGGCCGCCCGGCCACCGGCCGGCAACCCTGGCCGCAGCGCCGACTTCGTGGTGCTGGCCGGGGCGGCCGGGCTGCGCTGGGACGACGTGGACCCGCAGACCACCCCCACGCTGTGGCGGATGGCGGAGCAGGGCTCGATCGGCTCCCTCTCGGTACGCTCCGCGCACCGGCCCACCTGCCCGGTCGACGGCTGGCTCACCCTCGGGGCGGGCAACTTCGCCGCCTGGAACGGCAGCCGCTCGGCGGCCGGCTGCCCGGCCACCGGGGTGACTGTCGAGCAGCCCGACGGCATCGGCGCCAACCTGCCCGACCAGGAGAGCGTCGTCGCGTACAACCAGGACAAGCTGACCTGGGGGGCCACCCCGGGCGCGCTGTCCGAGTCGGTGCGCTGCTCGGTGGCGGTCGGGCCGGGCGCCGCGGTGGCCGCCGCCCGCCCGTTCGGCCGGGTCGACCGGTACGAGCCGGTCCTGCCCGCCGATCCGGCGCAGCTGCTCGGCTCGTGCGTGCTGAGCATCGTCGACCTCGGCAGCGTCGACGGGGAGAACCCGGCGACCCGGGCCGCCCAGGCCCGGCAGGTGGACGCCCAGCTCGCCCGGGTGCTCGCCGCTCGGCCCGCCCGCTCGACGGTGCTGGTCGCCGGCGTCGGCGACACCGACCCGCCGTCCCGGCTGCACGTGGCCGTCGCCGACGGCCCGGGCTGGGAGCGGGGCTGGCTGACCTCGCCGAGCACCGGCCGGGAGGGCTACCTGCAACTGGTCGACCTGGCGCCGACCGCCCTCGCCGTGCTGGGCCGGCCGGTGCCCGAGCGGCTCTTCCTCGGCCGGGCCGCCGTCTCGGTCGGCGACCGGCCGGACGACCTGCGTACCGCGATCGACGCGCCGGCCGACGCGGACCGCGAGGCCGCCGCGCAGCGCCGGGTCGCCGGCTGGTTCTTCGGCCTGCTCGCCGCCGCCCAGGTGGCCCTCGCCGTGGCGGTGCTGCCGTTGCTGCGCCGGGCCCGCCGGCACGCCGGCCCGCACGGACCCGAACCGGTGTCCCGGCGGGTGGTGGCGGCCGTGGAGCTGCTGCTGATCGCCGCCGCGCTCGCCGTGCCGGCCGCCCTGCTCGCCGACGCGGCGCCGTGGTGGCGGGGCGAGCACGCCGGGTGGTGGTTCGCCCTGGTGACCGCCCTGCTGATCGTCGGCGGCACGGCCGCCGTCCGGTTCAGTCCGGGGCACGACCGCACCCTCGGCCCGCTCGGCGCGGTGGCCGGCCTGGCCACCCTGGTGGTCGGGGTGGACGTGCTCACCGGCTCCCGGTTGCAGCTCAACGGCGTGGTCGGCTACTCGGCCCTGGAGGGCGGCCGGTACACCGGGCTCGGCACCGTCGGGCTCGGCGTGTTCATCGCCGGCTCGCTGCTGTGCGGCGGCTGGCTGGCGCAGCGGGTGCGCCGCGCCTGGCGCCCCATGGTGATGGTCGCGGTCGGCGGCGCCGCCGTGGTCATCGTGGGCAGCCCGTACCTGGGGGCGGACTCGATCGGTGCGATCGCGCTCACCGCCGGGGTGAGCGTCGCCGCCGCGATCTGCACCGGCGGCTGGCTGACGGTGAGCCGGCTGGCCTGGGCCACCATGGCCGGGCTGGCGCTCACCATCGGCTACGCGGTCGTGGATCTGCGCCGCCCGGCGGTCGAGCGGGGGAGTGTCGGCCGCTTCCTCGCCGCCCTCGGCGACGGCACCGGCGGGCTCACCGTGCACCGCTCCAGCGCCGCCAACCTGCAGACGCTGGTGGACAGCCCGCTCACCGTGCTGGCCCTGGCCGGCGCCGCGCTGGTCTGGCTGGCCCTGCTCCAGCCCTGGGGCGGCCTGATGCGGCTGTTCGGCATCTACCCGGCGGTCCGGGCGGCGATGGCCGGCACCGGCGTGGCCGCCGGCGTCGGCGGGCTGCTGGGCGGCTCGGCGCTGGACGTGGCCGGCGCGGCGGGCGCGCTGGTGGTGCCGATGGCGGCCCTGGCGGCCCTGCGGGTGCTCGACCACTCCACCGACCGCACCCAGCCCGGCACCGACCGACCGGGTGACGAGAGCGGCACCTGGCTGGCCGGCCCCGGCGACGGCGGCTACGGGGGTGGTCACTCGCCCCGATCCGCCGACCCGGGCGCCCGGCCGGCCGCCGGCGCCGGCCGGTCCGACGACTCCGGGCCGGACGACGGTACGGGGGCGCGGGCCCAGGCGCGCCCGGTCCGGGTGCCCGCCCCGGCCCGCCGGGCATCGACGGAGCTCCCCACGGCGTGAGCCGGACCCGGCTTCACGTGCGCCGACGCCGGGTGCGACACCGGTCCGGGCCGGGAAACGTGTTACCGTGGAATCCCGTGGATCGCGTGATCACTTCGGTGATCGGCACGGCGGTTCGCACGACCGCTACGGACGACACGGGAGCAGGCCTTGGCCCCTTCAGCACGGACGACCAGGCACATTTTCGTCACCGGGGGCGTCGCCTCCTCGCTGGGTAAGGGCCTCACCGCCTCCAGCCTCGGCAACCTGCTGACCGCGCGCGGGCTGCGCGTGGTGATGCAGAAGCTCGACCCGTACCTCAACGTCGACCCGGGGACGATGAACCCGTTCCAGCACGGCGAGGTCTTCGTCACCGAGGACGGCGCCGAGACCGACCTCGACGTCGGCCACTACGAGCGGTTCCTCGACCGGGACCTGTCGGGCAAGGCGAACGTCACCACCGGGCAGATCTACTCGGCGGTGATCGCCAAGGAGCGGCGCGGCGAGTACCTCGGCGACACGGTCCAGGTGATCCCGCACATCACCAACGAGATCAAGTCGCGGATCCTCGGCATGGGCGAGCCGGACGCCGACGGCCAGGTGCCCGACATCGTGATCACCGAGGTCGGCGGCACGGTCGGCGACATCGAGTCGCTGCCGTTCCTCGAGGCGATCCGGCAGGTCCGCCACGACCTGGGCCGGGACAACTGCTTCTACCTGCACGTCTCGCTGGTGCCGTACCTGGCGCCGTCCGGCGAGCTGAAGACCAAGCCGACCCAGCACTCGGTGGCGCAGCTGCGCAGCATCGGCATCCAGCCGGACGCCCTGGTGCTGCGCTGCGACCGGGACATCCCGGACAAGGTCAAGGAGAAGCTCTCCCTCTACTGCGACGTGGACCGGGAGGCGGTCACCGCCGCCCCGGACGCGCCCAGCATCTACGACATCCCCAAGGTGCTGCACCGCGAGGGCCTCGACGCGTACGTGGTGCGCCGGCTCGGCGTCTCGTTCCGCGACGTCGACTGGTCCCGCTGGGACGACCTGCTGGAGCGGGTGCACCAGCCGCGCCACACGGTGACCGTGGCGCTGGTCGGCAAGTACGTCGACCTGCCCGACGCGTACCTGTCGGTGAGCGAGGCGATCCGGGCGGCCGGCTTCGGCCACCGGGCCCGGGTGCAGCTGCGCTGGGTGCCCAGCGACGACTGCGTCACCCCGGCCGGCGCGGCGGCCGCGCTGGCCGGCGTGGACGGGATCGTCATCCCGGGCGGGTTCGGCGTCCGCGGCATCGAAGGCAAGATCGGCACCGCCCGGTACGCCCGGGAGAACGGCATCCCGCTGCTCGGCCTCTGCCTCGGCCTGCAGTGCATGACCATCGAGGTGGCCCGCCACCTGGCCGGCCTCGACGGGGCGAACTCGCTGGAGTTCGACGAGGAGGCCCGGCACCCGGTCATCGCCACCATGGCCGACCAGGAGGACATCGTCGCCGGCAAGGGTGACCTGGGCGGCACCATGCGGCTCGGGGCGTACCCGGCGAAGCTGGCCGAGGGGTCGCTGGTCGCCGAGGCGTACGGCAGCACCGAGGTCAGCGAGCGGCACCGGCACCGGTACGAGGTGAACAACGCCTACCGCGACCAGCTCACCAAGGCCGGCCTGCAGATCTCGGGCACCTCGCCGGACGGCCGGCTGGTCGAGTTCATCGAGCTGGACCGGAAGCTGCACCCGTTCTTCGTGGCCACCCAGGCGCATCCGGAGCTGAAGAGCCGGCCGACCCGGCCGCACCCGCTGTTCGCCGGGTTCGTCAAGGCCGCCGTCGCGTACTCCCAGGCCGACCAGCTCCCGGTCGACCTGGAGACCGCCCCGCCGGAGGCCGCGGCCGCGAAGGCGAGCCGCAACGGCGCCGCCGCCACGGCGAAGGCGGCGTCCGCGTCGTGAGCGAGCGAACCATTCGGCTCAGCAGCGAGGCGGCGGCGTGAGCGGCGTCGAGCACCGCTACGAGGTGACCGCGCACCGGGAGATCTGGTCCGGCCGGATCTTCCAGGTGGTCAGCGACGACGTCACCATGCCCGGCGGCGGCACCGCGGCCCGCGACTACGTCACCCACGTCGGCGCGGTGGCCGTGGTGGCGCTGGACGACGTCGGCCAGGTGGTGCTGATCCGGCAGTACCGGCACCCGGTCGGCCGGCACCTGTGGGAGCTGCCGGCCGGGCTGACGGACGTCAGCGGCGAGGACCTGGCCGCCGCGGCGGCCCGGGAGTTGGCCGAGGAGGCCGATCTGACCGCCGGCACCGTCGACGTCCTGGTCGACCTGCACACCTCGCCCGGCTTCTCCAACGAGGCGGTCCGGGTCTTCCTGGCCCGCGACCTCGCCGACGTGCCCGCCGAGCAGCGGCACGACCGGCGCGACGAGGAGGCCGACCTGCAGGTGGTCCGGGTCGGTCTCGACGAGGCGGTGCGGATGGTGCTGGCCGGCGAGATCACCAACGCGGCCGCCGTGGCGGGGCTGCTCGCCGCCGCCCGGGCCCGGGAGACCGGCTTCACCGAGCTGCGCCGGCCGGGGGCGCCGCCGCCTCGCTGAGCCGGACCGGACAGACCAAGGGGCCGCGCGGTGACACCGCGCGGCCCCTTTTCGTTGTATCGCCGCTCAGTCGCGCAGCGGGCGTCCCTGACCGTCGACACCGCCGTTGATCAGGATCAGGATGCCGTCGATGAAGCCCCAGATGCCGCCGGCACCACAGGTCACGAGGCTCACCACGAGCTGGAGCACACCCATCTTGGTGTCGCCCATGTAGAAGCGGCCGGCGCCGAGCCAGCCGAGCAGGATGCCGAGGATGCCCGCGACGACCTTGCTCTTGTCGGAGACGCCCTGCGGCGGGTACTGCTGGTAAGGAGGAGTGGTCATGAGCGGACACCATAGTGATCCACTGCCGTCCTGTCCGCATTCGAACGCCAACGGTGGGACGATGTTTATCCAATAGTGTCCTGACGGCTGAGGCGGACTCCACCGCCCAGTCCGGTTCATGCCTGACACATCGTCAGGACCACCGGGCACCGGATGTCACTGTGCTGCCCTCCGCGGAGTTCGTACGGGCCTAGACTGCCGCCGGGCGGGACCGGTGGACCGCGTCGGCAATGGGGCCGCCGCGGCGCCGCGCATTCGGGGGTGAGCAGCCCCGAAGGAAGGTGTCTGCATCGTGAAGGTCGGAATCCCCCGCGAGGTCAAGAACCACGAGTACCGGGTGGCGATCACGCCCGCGGGCGTCAACGAGTTCACCCGCCACGGCCACGAGGTGTTCGTCGAGTCCGGCGCGGGCGTCGGTTCCAGCATCACCGACGACGAGTTCACCGCCGCGGGCGCGAAGATTCTGCCCACCGCCGACGAGGTCTGGGACGCCGCCGAGCTGGTGCTCAAGGTCAAGGAGCCGATCGCCGAGGAGTACCACCGGATGCGCGAGGGGCAGGTGCTCTTCACCTACCTGCACCTGGCCGCGTCCCGGGAGTGCACCGACGCGCTGCTCGACCGCAAGGTCACCGGCATCGCGTACGAGACCGTCGAGCTGCCCGACCGCTCGCTGCCGCTGCTCGCCCCGATGTCCGAGGTGGCCGGCCGGCTCGCCCCGCAGGTCGGCGCCTTCTACATGATGCGCACCGGCGGCGGCCGGGGCGTGCTGCCCGGCGGCGTCTCCGGCGTGTACGCCGCCAAGACCGTGGTCATCGGCGCCGGCGTCTCCGGCATGAACGCCGCCGCCATCGCGCTCGGCATGCAGTCCGAGGTGCTGCTGCTGGACAAGAACGTGGCCCGGCTGCGCCAGGCCGACGCCATCTACCGCGGCCACCTGCAGACCGTCGCCTCCAACGCGTACGAGATCGAGCGGGCCGTGCTCGACGCGGACCTGGTGATCGGCGCGGTGCTGGTGCCCGGCGCGAAGGCGCCGAAGCTCATCTCCAACGAGCTGGTCTCCCGGATGAAGCCGGGCAGCGTGCTCGTCGACATCGCCATCGACCAGGGTGGCTGCTTCGAGGACTCGCGTCCCACCACGCACGCCGACCCGGTCTACAAGGTGCACGAGTCGATCTTCTACTGCGTGGCGAACATGCCCGGGGCGGTGCCGAACACCAGCACCCACGCGCTGACCAACGTCACCCTGCCGTACGCGCTGGAGCTGGCCAACCGCGGCTGGCGGGAGGCGCTGCGCGCCGACCCGGCGCTGGCCCTGGGCCTGAACACGCACGCCGGCCAGGTGGTCTACGGCCCGGTCGCCGAGGCGCACGGCATGGACGTCCTGCCGCTGGCCGAGGTGATCGGCTGAGGGGTGGCAAGCTGACCAGCACTGTGGACGGGGTCGGCGCGGAACCCGCGCCGGCCCTGCGCCGTGCCGTCCGGGGCTACCTGGACCACCTCACCGTCGAGCGGGGACTGTCCGCGAACACCCTCGCGTCGTACCGCCGTGACCTGGCGCGCTACCTCGCCACCCTGGCCGCCGCCGGAGTGACCGACCTGGCCGCCGTCGGCGCCGCCGAGGTCGAGGGGCACCTGGCCCGGCTGCGGGCCGGCGACGCCGAGCACCCGCCGCTGGCGGTGTCCTCGGCCGCCCGCGCCGCCAGCGCCGTCCGCGGCCTGCACCGCTTCGCGCTGCGCGAGGGCCTGGCCGGCGCCGACCCCAGCCGCGACGTCCGCCCGCCCACCCCGCCGCGCCGGCTGCCCCGCGCCCTGCCGGTCGAGGACGTGGTCCGGTTGCTGGAGACCGCCGGCCCGGTCATCGCCACCGGCGACGCGGCGCCCCGCGCGCTGCGTGACCGGGCGCTGCTGGAGTTCCTGTACGGCACCGGGGCGCGCATCTCCGAGGCGGTCGGCGCCGCGGTGGACGACCTGGACCCCGACGCGGGCACGGTGCTGCTGCGCGGCAAGGGCGGGCGGACCCGCCTGGTCCCGATCGGCGGGTACGCCGTCGAGGCGCTGCGCGCCTGGCTGGTCCGGGGTCGTCCGGCGCTGCTCGCGGCGGGGCGGGGCACGCCGGCGGTCTTCGTCAACGCCCGGGGCGGGCCGCTGACCCGGCAGGGCGCCTGGACCGTCCTGCGCCGCGCGGCCGAGCGGGCCGGCCTGCCGGTGGACGGCAGCGACGCCGTCTCCCCGCACACCCTGCGCCACTCCTACGCCACCCACCTGCTCGACGGCGGCGCCGACGTCCGGGTGGTGCAGGAACTGCTCGGCCACGCCTCGGTGACCACCACCCAGGTGTACACGTTGGTCACTGTGGAGCGGCTGCGTGAGGTGTACGCGACGGCCCACCCGCGGGCGCGCGGCTGACCTGTTCGGACCGCCTGGCCGCCTCGGGCCGGCCGACACGCCGACCCGGTACCGAACGCGCTGCTGGCGGGTGGCGTACAGTCGGCATCGGCGCGGACCTCATGGGGCGACACCGGGGTGCGCAGCGGCGCCGCGAGGGACGTCGGACGGCTCCGACACCGGGTGGTCGTCGGGAGGGGGCAACGAGGACATGGCTGGCAACGAGGACCGTGCCGAGACCTGGACGTCGGAGCTCCGCGAGCAGCAGGCGACGCTCGGCTCAGACCTCGGCCCCGCCGACCCGGCCGCGTACACCATGCGCAAGCCGATCCCGGAGCCGATGCCCACCGACCGGCACGGCCCCGCGCGGATCATCGCGATGGCCAACCAGAAGGGTGGCGTCGGCAAGACCACCACCACCATCAACCTGGGCGCCGCGCTGGCCGAGTACGGCCGCAAGGTGCTGCTGGTCGACTTCGATCCGCAGGGCGCCCTCTCCGTAGGCCTCGGCGTCAACCCGCACAACCTCGACCTGTCGGTCTACAACCTGCTCATGCAGGACGACGTCACCGCCGACGACGTGCTGATCAAGACCGACGTGGCCGGGCTGCACCTGCTCCCGGCCAACATCGACCTCTCCGCCGCGGAGATCCAGCTGGTCAACGAGGTCGCCCGGGAGATGGCCCTGGCCCGGGTGCTCAAGACGATCCGCAAGGAGTACGACTTCATCCTGATCGACTGCCAGCCCTCACTGGGCCTGCTGGCGATCAACGCGCTGACCGTGGCGCACGGCGTGCTCATCCCGCTGGAGTGCGAGTTCTTCAGCCTGCGCGGGGTCGCCCTGCTGCTGGATACCATCGACAAGGTGCGCGAGCGGCTCAACTTCGACCTGGAGCTCGAAGGCATCCTCGCCACCATGTACGACAGCCGCACCACCCACTGCCGGCAGGTGCTGCAGCGGGTGGTGGAGGCGTTCGGCGACAAGGTCTACCAGACCGTGATCACCAAGACCGTGAAGTTCCCCGAGTCGACCGTGGCCGGCGCCCCGATCACCACCCTCGATCCGGCCTCCTCCGGCGCCCGCAACTACCGCCAGCTGGCCCGTGAGGTGATCGCCGCCGAGTCGGAGCGGTAGGCCGAACGCCGGGTGTCCGGGCCGTGGACTACGGTTTTCCGGTGACCGCACCGCCCCTCGACCCGCCCGCGCCCCGCGACGCCGGCGACTCCGTGGCCGCCGCCGAGCTGGCCGCCGAGGTCGACGGCGTGGTGCCCGCGGACCCGGCCACCGTCGAGGAGGACACCGGCTTCACCGTCCGGCTGGACAACTTCACCGGCCCGTTCGACCTGCTGCTCCAGCTCATCAGCAAGCACAAGCTCGACGTCACCGAGGTGGCCCTGCACAAGGTCACCGACGAGTTCATCGCGTACATCCGGGCCATGGGCGATCAGTGGGACCTGGACGAGACCAGCGAGTTCCTGCTGATCGCCGCCACCCTGCTGGACCTGAAGGCGGCCCGGCTGCTGCCCGCCGCCGAGGTGGAGGACGAGGAGGACCTCGCCCTGCTGGAGGCGCGGGACCTGCTCTTCGCCCGGCTGCTGCAGTACAAGGCGTACAAGGAGGCGGCGGCGCACCTCGCCGAGCTGGAGGCGGTGGGTGGCCGCCGCTATCCCCGCGCGGTCACCCTCGAACCCCGGTACGCCGAGGCGCTGCCCGACCTGGTGCTCGGCATCGGCCCGGAGCGGCTGCTCAAGCTGGCGCTCAAGGCGATGACCCCGAAGCCGGTGCCCGAGGTGTCGATCGCGCACGTGCACATGGTCCGGGTCAGCGTCCGGGAGCACGCGGAGATCATCTCCGAGCGGCTGCGCCGGGCCGGCACGGCCACCTTCTCGCTGCTCTGCGCCGACTGCGAGATCACCCTGGAGGTGGTGGCCCGGTTCCTCGCCCTGCTGGAGCTCTACCGGCAGGGACTGGTCGCCTTCGTGCAGGAGCAGGCGCTGGAGGAGCTGACCGTCCGCTGGACCGGCTCGGCCGACGGCGACACCGAGCTGACCATCGACGAGTACGCCGGCTCCCCGGAGCCGGCCCCGGCGGCGCCCGCACCCGCCGACGACCCGGCAACGACGCAGGAGTGACCCCGATGAGCGAGCGTCAGAGCGACGAGGAACGCCGGGACTCCCTGGCCGACCAGGCCGCCGCCTGGATCCCCCCATGGGAGCGCCCCGGCCCCCCGCAGCCCTCCGCCGAGCCCGCCGAGCAGCCGGAGCCCGAGACTGCGGCAGATCTTGGCAGGGAAGGGCCCCTGGAGGGGCCGCCTACTGCCAAGATCTTCACGGCAGCCGTGGCGGAGCCGGATGCCGGGCCGGATCTTGGTGCGAAGGCGGCCGTGGCGGGGCCGGACCGTACCGAGATCGCGGAGGAGACCGGGACGGTGGGGGAGGCTGCGGGCGTACCTCCGAAGCAGGCGGCGGGGCGGCGGCGGGTGACGGCCGCGCCGGAGCCCGCGCCGGAACTCAGCGACGCCGAGCTGCGCGGCGCACTGGAGGCGATCCTGCTGGTGGTGGACCAGCCCGTCAGCGAGCTGACCCTGGCCCAGGTGCTGGAGCAGTCCCCGGAACGGATCGGCCCGATGCTCGACGAGATCGCCGCCGGCTACACCGCCGCCGGGCACGGCTTCGAGCTGCGCCGGGCCGCCGGTGGCTGGCGGCTCTACACCCGCCCGGAATACGCCACCTACGTGGAGCGGTTCGTACTGGACGGGCAGTCGGTGCGGCTCACCCAGGCCGCGCTGGAAACCCTGGCGGTGGTCGCCTACAAGCAGCCGGTGACCCGGTCGCGGATCTCCGCCATCCGGGGCGTCAACTGTGACGGAGTGATCCGTACCCTGGTCTCCCGCGGCCTGGTCGAGGAGTGTGGCACCGAACCGGACAGCGGTGCCTTCCTCTACCGGACCACCACCATGTTCCTGGAGAAGCTGGGGTTGAACTCGGTGGACGACCTGCCGCCGCTGGCCCCCTTCCTCCCCGACGACGTAGAAGAGCTTGCCGATGCGACGCGATGACCGTGCCCCCAAGCCCGACGCCCCCGTGTACGAGAGTGCCGAGCGCCTGCAGAAGGTGCTCGCCGCCGCCGGGGTGGGTTCGCGGCGCGCCTGCGAGGACCTGATCTTTCGGCGCCGGGTCACCGTCAACGGCCGGGTCGCGCAACTCGGCGACAAGGCGGACCCGGCGCGCGACGTCATCCACGTCGACGGCGAGCGGCTCCAGGCCGACACCCGCCTCGTCTACCTGGCCATGAACAAGCCCCGCGGGGTGGTTTCCACCATGGCGGACGAAAAGGGACGCGCGGCGCTGTCGGACTTCCTCGGCAACCGGGTGGAGCAGCGGGTCTACCACGTCGGACGGCTCGACGCGGACAGCGAGGGCCTGCTGCTGCTCACCAACGACGGCACCCTCGCCCACCGGCTCATGCACCCGTCGTACGGGGTGCAGAAGACGTACCTCTGCGAGGTGACCGGGCCGATCCCGCGCAACCTGGGCAAGCGGCTGGCCGCCGGGGTCGAGCTGGAGGACGGCCCGGTCAAGGTCGACTCGTTCAAGGTGGTGGACACCCTGGGCAAGACCGCCCAGGTGGAGGTGACCCTGCACGAAGGGCGCAAGCACATCGTCCGGCGCCTGCTGGCCGAGGTCGGGCACCCGGTGAGCCGGCTGGTGCGGACCTCGATCGGGCCGATCCGGCTGGGCGACCTGCGCGCCGGGCGCACCCGCCGGCTGACCAACGCCGAGGTGGCCGCCCTGTTCAAGGCGGTAGGTGACTGACCCGGACGTTTCGGGTACCGCTGACGGTAGGCTTCGTCGCGGCCCGGCGACGGCTCCGGTCGTGGCGCGGCGTCAGGCGCGCCGAGCTGGAGTTGCCGCAGGGGCGTCGTGGCGCGGATCGCGCTTGGCGGCGTCGTACGCGGGCCGTTCCGCGACGGCGGGCATCATTGATGATGGACAACCGCTCAACGGCGCCGGAGGAACCGGTGACCCGCGAGGTACGGGCTGAGGAGGAACACGGTGGGGCAGAACGAACGGACCGGACGGTGCGTGGTCGCGGTGGACGGGCCATCCGGTTCGGGTAAGTCCACCGTCTCGAGGCGGCTCGCCGTCGCCCTCGGTGCCCGCTATCTCGACACCGGCGCCATGTACCGGGCGATCACCTGGGCAGTGCTGCGTTCCGGCGTCGAACTGACCGATGCCGAGTCGGTGGCCAAGGTCGCCGGCGAGGTCGACCTGCGCATCGGCACCGACCCCCAGGGGTACGGCGTGACCGCCGACGGCGTGCACGTGGAGAAGGAGATCCGGGGCCCGGAGGTGACCGCCGCGGTCTCCGCGGTGGCCGCCGTGCCGGCCGTCCGCGAGCAGCTCGTCGCCCGGCAGCGGGAGATGATCACCAACTCCGACCGGATCGTGGTCGAGGGCCGCGACATCGGCTCGGTGGTCGCCCCGGACGCCGACCTGAAGGTCTACCTGACCGCGTCCGAGGCGGCCCGCGCCCAGCGGCGCAGCGCCGAGGACGCCGCCGACGTCGCGGCGACCGCCGCCGACCTGGCCCGCCGCGACCGGCTCGACTCGACCCGCAAGGTCAACCCGCTGCAGCAGGCCCCCGACGCGGTCGTGCTGGACACCACCGAGCTGGGCATCGACCAGGTCGTCGCCCGGCTGCGGGACCTGCTCACCGAGCGGGGTGTGGCGTGACCGAGGAGATGGGGGGCTGGGTCGAGCTGCGCGAGCCCGAACTCGACGGCGCGGAGCTGACCGGCCCGCAGCCCGTGGTGGCCGTGGTCGGCCGGCCCAACGTGGGCAAGTCGACGCTGGTCAACCGGATCATCGGCCGCCGGCAGGCGGTCGTCGAGGACATTCCCGGCGTGACCCGGGACCGGGTCCCGTACGACGCGCAGTGGAACGGCCGGGCGTTCACCGTGGTGGACACCGGCGGCTGGGAACCCGACGCGAAGGACCGGGCCGCCGCGATCGCCGCGCAGGCCGAGGCCGCCGTCGCCACGGCCGACGTGGTGCTCTTCGTGGTGGACGCGACGGTCGGGTCGACCGACGTGGACGAGGCCGCGGTGAAGATGCTGCGCCGTAGCGCCAAGCCGGTGATCCTGGTGGGAAACAAGGCCGACAACAGCGCCATCGAGATGGAGGCGACCGCGCTGTGGTCGCTCGGCCTCGGTGAGCCGTACCCGGTCTCCGCGCTGCACGGCCGGGGCTCCGGCGACCTGCTCGACGCGATCATGGACGCGCTGCCCGAGGCCCCGAAGGTGGTGGAGCACCGCCCCCGCGGCCCGCGCCGGGTCGCCCTGGTCGGCCGCCCCAACGTCGGCAAGTCCAGCCTGCTCAACCGCTTCTCCGGGGAGGAGCGGGCGGTGGTCGACTCGGTCGCCGGGACCACCGTCGACCCGGTCGACAGCCTGGTGGAGATCGGCGGGGAGACGTGGCAGCTGGTGGACACCGCCGGCCTGCGCAAGCGGGTCGGCAAGGCCAGCGGCACCGAGTACTACGCGAGCCTGCGCACCGCGTCCGCGATCGAGGCGGCCGAGGTGGCGGTGGTGCTGCTCGACGCCAGCGAGGTGATCAGCGAGCAGGACCAGCGGATCCTGTCCATGGTCGTGGAGGCCGGCCGGGCCCTGGTCATCGCGTTCAACAAGTGGGACCTGGTCGACGCCGACCGCCGGTACTACCTGGACAAGGAGATCGACCGGGAGCTGCGTCGTATCCCCTGGGCGATCCGGCTCAACCTGTCCGCGAAGAGCGGCCGGGCGGTCGACAAGCTCGCCCCCGCGCTGCGCAGAGCCCTGGTCAGCTGGGAGACCCGCATCCCCACTGCGCAACTCAACCAGTGGCTCACCGCCCTGGTCCAGGCCACCCCGCACCCGGTGCGCGGCGGCCGGGCCCCGCGCATCCTGTTCGCCACCCAGGCCGGGGTGGCCCCGCCGCGCTTCGTGCTCTTCACCACCGGTCCGCTGGACGCCGGCTACCAGCGCTTCGTCGAGCGCAAGCTCCGCGAGGAGTTCGGCTACGAGGGCACCCCGATCGAGATCTCGGTACGCCCACGCAAGAAGGTCGGACCGGGCGGGCGCGGCAAGGCCCACGGCTGAGCCTCCCGCCGCTCGCGCGACCCCACCCCGCCGCTCTTTCCTAGGACGCTCTAAAGGGAGTGGCGCCGGGCGCGCAACGCGGGAGGGGCCTGTGCGCAACCGTGAAGATCCTGCGCTAAGCTGTACCGGCTGCCGCGGGCACGACCGCGCGGGAGCATCGGGACGTGGCGCAGTTTGGTAGCGCACTTGACTGGGGGTCAAGGGGTCGTCGGTTCAAATCCGGCCGTCCCGACAGCACGAAGAAAGGCCGCTGACCGGAGCATATGCTCTGGTCAGCGGCCTTTCTGCTGTGCTGAAACAGTGGGGAGTCTGCGATCTAGACCGCGCGTAGCTGGGGACCATCTGGGGACCGGCGGGCCTTCAGGTGGGCGCTCAACGCCGTTCCCGCGTCCGTGATCGACTGCCGGTCCGGGTGTAGGTACCGCTGCGTTGTGGTCAGCGACCCGTGCCCGGCGATCTTCCGTAGGACATGCACCGGCACGCCTGCGTCGGCCATCCAGGTCAGCCCGGTGTGCCGTAGGTCGTGCCGGCGTAGATGCTCGTAGCCCAGCTTCGTGACCACCTCATCCCAATGCGTCGCGTCGCGCAGCACGGCTGTGCTGATCCGACCACCGCGCGGCCCCTTGAACAGTCGGGCGTCGGGCGTGGGCGCCGCGTCCAGGCGGCGCGCCACGATCGGCCGTACCTCTTCGATCAGCGGCACCGTGCGTGCCCGCTTTCCCTTGGTGCCCTTGTCGATCAGGCCACCGGGGCTGGGTGTGGTCTGCCGGCGTACCGTCCACATCCAGGATTCCCGGTCGACGTCCTCGGCCCGTACGCCTGATACTTCCCCGATTCGCGCCGCTGTGCAGGCTGCGAATATCACCACGTCGGCCCACCCGGTGAAGCCGTTCGCGGATCGCTCGACCAGCGCGCCGGCAAGGGTGGTCAGCGATTCCCAGTCAGGCAGCGCCAGCGAGCGGGGATCGTCCAATTCGTCTGCGGCTCGCTGGTACTCGCGTTGCCACCCGGTTACCTGCGCCGGATTGCGCTGAATGATGCCGTCGCGTACGGCCTGTTCCATCACGCGGACCAGCACGGCAAGACTGTTCTTCACCGTGGATCGGCTGCATTCGTCGGCAATCCAGGAGTGAACAGCGCGGTCAACCGCGCCGTTGGTAATCATGCGAACGGGAATGTGGCCGAGGGTCGGAACTACGCGCTTGCGCCAACCCGCCAGGTAGGGATCAAGCGTCTTGCGCTCCAACCCGCGCAGCGCCAGCGTCATCACGCTCTCGCCGTATTCCGTCAGGCGCTTGGTCGCGGCGAGCGGGTCGACGCCACCCTGCGCCGCACTGGCCATTCCGTCGATCCACGCCTGCGCCTCTTCGGGCGTGGCGACCGTCGTGGACTTGGACAGCCGGCGCTTGCTGGTCGGGTCGACCCACCGGACCCGTGCGCGGTAGGGGCGGTCACGGCCCGGCCGGAATTCCACATCGGTCGCCAGTCGTACGCCGATCGGCGGTTGCTGAGGCGCGGCCATCATGCTGCCTTCGGGCAGACGCGCCGGGCGGACAGCCAGTGCTCAACGTCGGCCGTCGCGTACTTCACCACCCGGTCGGAGATCTGGATGAACGGCGGGCCTTGAAAGGGCGGCGCGGTGCGCCAACGCCTGATGGTCGACGGGTCTACGTCGAGCAGCTCGGCAAGCTCCTCGGTGGACATGAACGGCTTGGGGGAGAGGCGGATGGTGTTGTCTCCTTCCTGGGCGGCGGTCGCGTCTGCTGGCTGATTCTGCGGCACGAGTCGCACGGTGAGCGCCTTTCCGGGTGCGGGCGGGTCCGGTGCTGGGTGGAGGGAGGCCGCTCTCAGCGGGCATTTAGACGGCCCGCTGAGAGCGCCGTAGAGCCAAGATCTTTGGGTTCTGAGGGTGATGGGTAGGGTCTGGGCTGAAACACGGCGCATCGCCCTGTTTCAGCCGATCTAGTCGTGCGGCGTCCGTCGCATGTGGTGTCACCGAGATACGGCAGCGTTTTCGCAGGCCACGGCCGATCGGGTGACTTCGGTGACTCGGGTGACAGCGGGGACACCTATGCGGGTAGCCGGTAGCGGCCGCCGGGGTCGCAGGCGACCTGGCCGGCGTCGAGCATCCGGCCGCAGGTCTTCTTGACGTTGTCCACGCTCAGCCCGGTGCCCTCGGCGATGGCCTTCGGGGTGCTGCCGGGGAAGGTGCGCAGCCACCGCAGGATGGCGGCGCGGGTGTCGCTGACTTCGTGCTCTGCGGCGGGGCCGTCGAGCATGGTCCACGCCCCGACGGCGGGGTCGAACGCTAGCGGATACTCCGACTCGTCCACGTCGCGGCCGGTCACGTGCAGCACCCCATCGGCCGACCCGCGTGGCCGGCGGAGCACGAGGGTGGCGTCAGCGGCACCGGCCAGGCCGTTGGTGCCGGACACGGCTTCCAGGAAATCGTCCGACCCGGCCTTGCGGACGTGGTGCACGAGCACCATCGCCACGCCGTAGGCGTCGGCAACCTTCTTGGCCCGGCCAACGGCGGCGTAGTCGGCGTCGTAGGCGGACATGCCAGGGGCGGACGTGCCGCGCAGCTTGGCGAACACGTCGATGATGACCATGCGGGCGTCGCGGTTGCGGTCCAGCCACGCGGCGATGGCCTCGTCACCGCCCTGCGGCAGCGGCGGGCAAGCGGTGGCCAGGGTCAGCCCGGCCGGCGCGGCCCGTCCGGCGAGGATCTTCCCCATGCGGGCCTGCAACCGGCGCGGGGTGTCCTCCAACGCGAGGTAGAGCACCGGGCCCGGTTCGGTGGCGATGCTGCCGAACGCCTTGCCGCCCTCGGCGACGGTCAGGCCGAGGCCGAGGGACAACCACGACTTGCCCACCTTTGGTGGTCCGGCGAGCAGGTTCACGCCCTCGGACAGCACACCGGGCACGGCCCACCGGGGCGGTGGGAACTCCATCGCCATCAGGTCAGCGGCGGTCCACGAGGTGCGGATACGCCCCGGTTCGCGGCGGACGGGGGAAATGACTTCGGCGGCAGTGCCGTCGCCCGGCTGCACCACGCGCAGGTCGGGACGCTCGGCGGGGGCAGTCATGCGGCCACCTTTCGCGGACGGCGCGCCCCGGCGCGCAGCCCGGACACGATCGTGCGGGCCGTCTCCACCGGCCGCAGGCCGGCGGTGTGGGCGGCGTCGGTGAGGACGGCGGTGGCGTCGGGCTCGGCGAGCGCGCCACCGGCCACGAGCTGCCCGAGGGCAACCGCGGAACGGTAGAGCGCGTGATTGCGTCCGCCGGGTGCGGCGCCGGTGACCTCGGCGACCTGGGCGCGGATCGCGGCGTCGACGTAGGCGGCGCGGCGGCCGGTGCCGAGGTCGACCACCACGGGCCGCTGCGGCGGCAATGGTGCGGGTGCCAGCAGAGCGGCGAGCCACCCGGACAGCGGAACCGGGTCGGTGTCGAGGTCGACCACGTACGGGCGGCCGGCGACCGTTGAGCCGGCGGCGACGACGTAGCCGCCGTGGGCGCGGGTGTCGACCATCGGGCCGAGGGTGCCGGCGGTGTTGCGCAGCGCCGGTCCGTCGTCCGGGTGCCGGTAGTAGAGGTGGGTGCCGCCTCGGC
This sequence comes from Micromonospora sp. RTBAU3-60, assembly GCF_054963695.1. Classification (NCBI taxonomy): domain Bacteria; kingdom Bacillati; phylum Actinomycetota; class Actinomycetes; order Micromonosporales; family Micromonosporaceae; genus Micromonospora; species Micromonospora sp. RTBAU3-60. The sequence goes on from NZ_JBUEGB010000036.1 coordinate 37,612, forward strand.
CGGTGGTGACGGTGTAGGTCGGGTCGATGCCGGCGGCGTGCGCGGCGGCCAGCTCGGCGAGCACGGCCGGGCCGTCACGCCCGTCCGCCTCGGTGGGGGTCTTTGGCGTGTCCAGGTCGACCACCACGAGGCGGGACGGGCCGCAGGCAAGGCCGATGCCGTAGGGGCGGGTCGACCACGCCCGGCGGATGCGGTCGGGGTCGGTGGTGGCTCGGGTCTCCCACCCGAGGTGCTGTCCGGCAGCGCGGCAGCGCGGGTCGCGGCCGGTGCAGTCGTCGGCGGCGTGGTCGGGGAACGCGGGTCGCTTGTCGTCGGGCCGCAGCGGGAAGACGTGCCATCCGCGTTCGGCGTGGGCCAGGGCGGCGGCGAGAAGGTCAGTCATGGTGTCTCCTAGGCGGGTCGGCGGTGGGCGCGGGCAGCGTCGAGGTCGATCAGCGCGCCGCCCGTGGTGTCCGGGGCGCGGCCGGGCCGCTTCGCGGTGGTGGTGACGGTCAGGCGCAGGTAGAGGCGGCAGCGACCGGCGTCGTTGCCGGTCAGCGCCTGTCGGGTGCCGCGCTGGGTCAGATGGCCGGTGGTGGCCAGGGCGGCGGTGGCGGCGTCCAGCTCGGCCGGCGTGCCGGTCAGCCAGATTTCGAGGCCGGTCAGGTGCGGGTCGCGGGGCGACGCCCCGTCGCGCCGTGGGCCGGTCATCGGGCGGCCCGCCTCGGTCGCGGTCGGGCAGCGATGGCGGCGCGGGTGACGGCCTCGCGCACGTCGCCGAGCAGCCCCACCAACTGGCGGCGGGCGGCCAGCTCCCCGGCGGCGAGCGCCACCCTGACGCGCACCTCGGCGTGGTCGCGGCCGGCATCGGTGCGCACGCGAACCAGCACGGCGCGGGCGCGGCCGGGCAGGTCGACCACGATTTCCTCGGAGCGGTGCTCGCCGAGGCCGCATCGGTGGTCCCGGCCGCACCAGTCGGTGTGACCGTCGCGGGCGGTCATTGGTGGCCTGCCCGGTACTCGGCGCGGATGTAGTTGATGAGTCGGCGTCCGATGCGGACGCGTATGCCGGTGCCGTCGCAGCGGCGGCAGTCGCGTCGGGTGCCGATGGCGGTGCGGTGGTAACGCCGGCCGTGGCAGCGGCGGCAGCGCCCCCACGGCGAGGCCGCACATACGGCCAGATAGCACACTGTGTAACCGAGGGCGGCGAGGCTAGCGAGCAGGACGATGGTGGTCACGAAAACGCCTCCACAGGCCGGAATTTGGGTGCGGAAGGCTGACGCCGCTAGGAACTAGGGCGCTGGCCAGGGTTGGGATGGGTTGCTAGCGGGGGTGCTAGGTCTAGCGGGGGGTGCCGCTAGACCTAGCACCCGATCGCTGTCCGGCTTACGCCGCTTTGTCGCCCCGGCGCTTGTTACGCTCCGCGACCGCATCGGCGATGTGCTGCCGCTCGACACCACGCCGGTTCGCGCCCTTGCCGGTCGCCGGGTCGGTGCCCCACACCTGCCCGGTCGTGATCCCGTACGGCTTGAGCGCCGCCGTGAGCTGGTCGCGGGTCAGGTCCCCGTACGCCTCCGGGTTCAGCTCGGCCAACCGCTCGGTGAGCGTCTCGGCCCACACCTTCGCCTCGGTCGCGGGGACCACGGTGAGGATGTCGTCCAACAGGGTGTCTCGCCGGGCCGCCGGGGTTGGTGCGGCCTGGCCGATGGCGTGCCCGGTGAGCGTGCCGGCCTGCTCGCGTAGGGCGCGGGCGCGGTCGGTGATCTTCTCGGCGGTTGGGCCGTCGACGTAGAAGGTGCGGACGATCTGGGCGTCGTCGGCCGCGCCGACCAGGTAGCCGACGCCCTTGTCCTTCTTGGCGAACATGGTCGCCCGGATGCCGTTCTTGTACGCGGAGGTGCCCAGGATCATGTCGTTTTCGATTTGGCCCATGACCCGCAGGCAGAACCGCGTGCCCGCGTTGGCCGACACTCCGGTGGGCAGGCTCTTGGCGTCCGGCCGCTGCGTGGCCACGACCAGGATGACGCCGAGGGCGCGGCCCAGCTTGATGACCTTCTCGGCCAGCTCCCCGGCTTCCTTGCCGAACTCCGGGTGCGAGAACAGCTCCTGCACCTCATCGAGCGCTACCACGAGCCAGTGAAGGCCGAGTTTCTTGCGGCGGGCCAGCTCGGGGGTGACCTTGTTGTCCGGGCACACCGCCTTGGGGAGGCCCTTGATGACGGCGGCGCGGCGCTGGCACTCCTTGCGCAGCTCCCGCAGGGCCAATAGGCCGGCCTCGGCGGTGTCGTCGTCCTGCCCTGAGGCGTAGCGGGCGGACACCTTCTCCAACGGATCCAAGCCGCCGGTGCCCTTGAAGTCGAAGCACCACAGCTCCGCGTACGGGTCGAGCGCTGAGGCGAGCATCGGGACTTGGGTGGCGGCGGTCTTGCCGTAGCCGGGGATCGAGCCGATGAGCAGGTTGGTGTAGGGCAGCTCGAACGCCACGACTCGGCCGCGCGGGTCGGTGCCGAACGGCACCGGCCGCCCCAGGTCGAAACCACCCGTGGTCTTCAGTAGCGGCCACGCCTTCGGCGGGGTGGCGGCCATGTCCTGATCGCCCACCCACAGCAACAGCCGGCCGGGGTGCACCTCCGGCTGCCCCTCGGGCCACACACACCCGAGGGGGCGGGTGAGACCGGCGGCGAGCCGGTCACGGCGCTCGATCACGTCCCCGGCGGTCACGCCCGGGGGCAGGTCGATGTCGGCCCGCCAGCCGGGGCCGTCGCGGGTGATCGGGGCCGTGAACGCGATGGCCCGGTTGCCCTGCTTGGCGATCGCCTGGGTGATACCGGCGATGCCGAGCACGGCCAGGGCGCGCACCACCACATCCGAGGTCAGCCGGGCGACTCTCGGTACGACCACAGCGGTGTCCAACAGGGGCTTGTCGGCCGGCTGACCAGCCAACCCGCACAGCGTGACCAGCAGCGCGGGCACTGCCCACTGTGCCCACGTGGGCGCCCACATCATCGCCAGCCCACCGACCAGGGAGAGGGAGAGGGTGAAGGTGGCGACGATGCCCCGCCACCGGACACGGCGGTCACGCTGCCGCGACAGCTTCAGGTACAGCTCACCATCGCGGGTCTCGGAGGTGGCCTGCCGCAGCCGCTCACCCTCCCAGTCGAACACCCACCGGGTCGCCCCGGACAGCAGCCGCCACGCCCCCGCAGGGGAGCGCAACGCCAGCTTGCCGGCGTACTTCGGCAGCCGGGTCAGGTGGTAGGCGGTGGTGTGCAGCAGATGGCCGACCGCCCACCGCATCGTGTCGCGCAGCTCCGCGCGGGAGCGCAGCCACGCGGGCAGGATCGGGAGGCGCTGGCCGGCGCGCACGGCGTCGAGGGTGAACCGCGGGGACCGCTGCGCCTCGGGCGAGTCGACCAGCACCGGCCCGCCGTCGTCGTCCGGGTCGGCCGTGCGGGCGGCGCGGGCGGCGTCCAGGTCGACCACCTCAGCGTCCGGAGAGTCGGTCAGGTCGCGCTCGGCGGCCTGCCAGTCGAAGCGGTCGTCATCGTTGGGGCTAGCCACGGCGGGCCTCCTTGCGGGTCGAGGGGGTGCGGGAGGTGGAGCGGATGGCAGCGATGTCGGTGCACAGTCGGGCGTAGGAGTCGATCTGCCACGGCGTGGTGCGGGTCAGGCCACGCGCGGCGAGGGCGGCGGCCACGGCGGTGAATTCCCGTTCGTCGGGCCGGTCGTACTCCTCGGTGCGGGTCGGCAGGTCGACCCACTCGGTGCCCTGCGCGTAGTCGATGAGCAGGATGTAGCCGCCGCACGCGGCGGGGGCGATGGTGGCGCGCAGTGGGGTGCCGAGCCAGAGCGGCCGGCGGGGACGCAGGCGGGCCGCTGCTCGCCGCAGCGTCCGCAAGGGTGACAACATCAGTGGTCTCTCCAGAGGGTGTGAGTGCCGGACGGAAGAGGGCCGGCGGCACGGCGCAGGTTGGGAAGCCAGGGGCCGTGCCGCCGGGCGGAACTAGTCGTGCGAGCGGACGAGGTGCGCCAGTGCGGCGCCCATGCCGAGCACCGCGACGGGGAGGCAGGCGACGGCGGTGGTGATCCACCAGGGGGCGGCGGTGACGCCGGCCGCCTCCAGGAGGTGGTAGGCGATTTGGCCGAGCGCGCCGACCAGCAGTGAGGCGATGGCCGACCAGCGGGCGAAGCGGCGTGCCCGGTTCGGCACCCGGCCGGACAGCCACACGTAGAGCGCGTACGCGCCGTAGGTCTCGACCCCGATCGGCAGGGTGATGGCGGAGTTGATGGAGAAGCTGTCCCAGATGCCCGGTAGCGGGTGGACCACGCCGAACCCGGTGAGTCCGCCGAGTCCGACCCACCCGGACCAGATCGCCACGAACGCCGGCAGCGCCAGCAGCACCACCGGCCACACCACCGCCGGGCGGGACGGCGCGGGCGGGGTGGGCGTGTCCGGGTGTCCGGCCGTGCTGGCCTCGGCGTCCGTCTCGTCCGGCGTGATCTCCACCGGCTCGGGGGCGGGCGGGGTGGACTCGGGTGCGGTCGGCGGGTCGGCCGGGTCCGCGGTGGGTTCGTCGGTGTCGGCGGGGAACAGCTCTACCCGCTCGGCGAGGCTGCCGCGCTTGACCATCGCGGCGTGCAGAGCGTCGACGTGGGCCTGCCGGTCGCGCTCGTCGCGCAGCCGCGACAGCAGCTCGTCAGCCTTCGGCGCACCGATGCGGAACTCACGCATTAGCCGGTTCCGCGAGGGCAGGTCGCCCAGCTCTTTGGCCAGCTTGCGTGCCGGCGGCAACAGCGCCTCAACCGGCTGCGGGTACTTCGTGCCGTTGATCGTGGGGGCAGTCATGGGTGTCCTCCGGTCAGTGGTTGAGGGTGTCGGCGAGCAGGGCGCGGTGGGCGGGGAAGACGGTGCCGTCGTAGGTGTCGGCCAGGTGGCGGACCAGGGTGGGGTAGCTGTCGGCGCGGATCCACGCGGCGCGGCGGGCGTCGTCGCGGCCGGTCACCTCGGGGAGCAGGTAGAAGTCGTCGCCGATGTCGAAGCGGGTCGGGACGGTGACCATCCACGCCTCATCGCTGGCGCGCGGGTCGGGCACGTAGCGGGGCGGGAGCGCGATGTAGGGCTCTTGGGTGCGGTCCACGATCAGGCCGGTTTCCTCGGCCAGCTCCCGGACGGCGGCGTCGGTGGGGTCCTCGCCGGGGTCGACGTAGCCGCCGGGCAGCGCCCACCCGTGACCGTCGGCGCGCTCGACCATCACGATCCAGTGCCGGCCGTGGGCGTCGCGGGCGACCACGAGCGCATCGGCGCAGACCTGCTCGCCCCAATGGCCGAGTTCGTTGCGGCCGTAGCGCACACCGGTCGGGGCGTGCGGGTTGACCGGCCGACCGTCGATGACGGCAAACGGGATCAGCGCGGCGGCCTGCCGGGCGGGCCAGTCGATGCGGGTCGGGTCCATCTCCGGATCGGCCCAGCTCGCCCCGGCGGCGATGCCGGCCAGAACGCTCGGATCGGTGTAGGTGCGGGGGATCATGCGGCAACCTCCGTTGCGCAGGTCAGGCACTCGCCGAGCGAGCGCGGGATGTAGTAGGGCCGGACAGCGCCGCAGGTCGGGCACGTCCGGCGGGCCGTCAACGCGGCGCGGATGGCGCGCAGTTGGGCGGGTGTGGCGGTGCGCTTCGGGCGGGCCAGGTCGACCCGGTACAGGTAGGCGGCGCGGGTACCGCCGACACCGGCCCAGAGCACCTGAGCGGCGATCGGCTGCCCGCCGGGCCGTAGGCCGGCGGCGGCCAGCTGGCGGCGGGTGGCGTAACCGGGCGGTGCACCTCGCCACCAATAGGTGGGGATGCCGTACCGCGCCCCGTCCGGATCGTGAAAGGCGGCGCGGACCCGGGACATCAGGCCGCGCGGTGCGGGGTCGGGTGGGCGGCCAGCTCGGCGGCGGCGCGGGTCACGCGGGCCTCCGCCCGACGCAGCCGACGCCAGTCCAGCGCGGTCGGTCCGCCGTGATCCTCGGCGTAGATCAGGGTGATCTCGGCGTCCAACAGGTCCAGCTCGGCCGCGATCAGCGGCCACTCCGCCTCGATGGCGGCCAGGTCGGCGGCGGTCGGCTCGGCGGTGACGGGGGCAAGACGCTTCCTCACGGGAAACCTCCGGTAGTTGATGCGATGGGGGAGCGCAGCGGCGCGGACCAGGACGCCCGCGCCGCCGACGCCAACGTGGGGATGAGCTGCACGGACCTCCGCCGTGCGTGGCCACCTTTTCCGGGGAGGTGACAGCCCTTGTGTTGTCAAGGAACGGGTGCGCGGTGGTCCGTAGGCGCGCAGCGCTGAAGCGCTGCCTTCCCCGGCTTCCGCCCGGCTGACTAGCGGATCGAATACAACTCGACGTTGTATTCGATGATGTGGACGCTACAACTCGACGTTGTATTCACGCAAGGCGTGAACCTTGATCAGTTCGGCGTATTGGGTGGCGGGTGGCGTACCCTCGCTGGTGATGTCTGAGACGACGGGTGAGCTACCGACTGACTGGTGGACGACTGCCGACGTACTGGCGTTCCTGAAGGCGGCGGGAGCGCCGGTAAGCCGTGCTACCTGGGCGGCCTACGTATCCCGAGGGCAGGCTCCCGCCCCTGACCGCATGTTCGGTCGGTCGCCGGTTTGGCGGCCGGCGGCGGTCCGGGAGTGGCAAGCCTCCCGCCCTCGCAGGGGTTCGGTCGAGGTCTGAACCTGCCGTAATGGCCTCGGTCCTCCTGGCGAGTCCAGTTCGTTTCCATGGGTTCTAGTCAACGTGAGTAACCGTCGACTTCCCATGAACCGTATGGAACTGGCGATGCATGACCATGGAACTCGGGCGGCAACCGCCGATTGACGTACGCCGCTAGACTCCCCGGAAACACAGCCTGCGGGGGAGGTGGGCGCATGCACGTCGTTGCCACGTGGACGGGGCAGCGCGCGCGAGCACTCCGGCTGGCGCTGCGGATGACGTTCGACGACTTCGCCGCGCACCTGGGCGTGTCTACCCGGGGCGTGACGAAGTGGGAGGCGCAGCCGGACGCGGAGCTGGCAATGCGTACTCAGCAGCTCCTTGACGTGGCGTTGAAGCGCGCGGACGACGACGCGCTGGCGCGGTTCGCGCAGTTCCTTCAAGAGCCTGCGCAGCCTGCCCCCGAGCCACCGGCCGAGACGCCAACGGCCCCTGTGCTGCCGCCGAGAACCGTTATGGCCCGCCGAGTGACACCAGACCTGCTCCGGTTCCTTCGCCGCTCGCTACGCGACCACTACACGGCAGACAACCTGCTCGGTCCACGCGCCCTACTTCCGGCCATCACGGCCCACGCTGACACCATCGAGCAGATGGCGCGAGATGCGTCTGGCCAGTCGCTGGACGACCTGCTGCGGGTGGGCGCTGGGTACGCCGAGTTTGCGGGCTGGCTCCACCAAGACGCGGGTGACACGGAGAGCGCTACCGCGTGGTATCGCCGTGCGCTGGAGTGGGCCGAAGCTGGCCAGGACGACCGGATGGCCGCCTTCGTCCTGACTCGCCGTGCCGTTCAAGCCATCAGCGCTCGCAACGGCGCCCACGCCGCCCGGCTGGCCAGCGCCGCCCAGCGGGACCGGGGACCGGAAACGCTGCGGATACGCGCCATCGCTGCTCAGACAGAAGCGCTCGGGTATGCAGTCCACGGGGAAGGTGGAGAGACGGACCGAGCCCTGGACCTGGCCGAGAGGCTGCTTGATGACGGCGGTGCAGACACGCCGTTGGAAGGCGACCCGTCCGACGGGCGGTATTGCGACCTGCGGCTGTACCTGGCCATTTCCCGAGCCAAGTGCCACCTGGAACTCGGCCGCGCCTCGGCCGCCGTGTCGGCCTTCACGACGGTGCTCGACACGCTTCCGCCGGACTACCATCGCGACCGTGGCCAGTACCTCTCCCGCCTTGCTCAGGCATACGTGCTTGCAGGTAGCCCGGAGGAGGCTTGCGCGTGCGCCGAAGAGTCCTTCGCCATCGCGGTCACAACCGGATCGTCCCGCACCCTTAACGACCTGCGGAATCTGCTCGGCCAGCTACGGCCCTGGGCGTCGTCCCCAGCCGTAGCAAAGCTGCGCGACCTGCTGACCACTGCTGCCTGACCAGAGAGGCCATCACCGTTGTTCTCGCTCGCAACCGACGCCGCACCCGGCCGCCCCAACGAGGATTTCGTGATCGCCTCTGCCGACCTGGCGGTGGTCGTGGACGGGGCAGGCATCCCGTTCGGTGGCTGCCACCACGGCGTGGCGTGGTACGCGCGCCAGCTCGGCGTCCGAACGATGGCCGCCCTGGTCGCCTCACCGGATGTGCCACTCGCGGATGGCTTGGCCGAGGGAATCGCCGCTGTGGCTGCGCTGCACGCTGACACCTGCGATCTGACCAACCCTGGCACGCCCTGTGCTGCGGTCGGCATTCTCCGTGTTGGGCGCGATCGGGTCGACGCGCTGGCGCTGTCCGACGTGAGTGTGGTGGTCGACCTCGACACCGGACCGGAAGTCACGTGCGACCTGTCCATCGAGGAAATCAGTGGCACCGAGCCGGCCGCGGTCGCGGGCATGCGGTTCGGTACCCCTGAACACGCCAACGCGCTGGCCGCGCTGGTCGCGCGCCAGACCTCGACCCGCAACCGTCCCGATGGGTGGTGGGTGGCGGCTGCTGACCCGACCGCAGCTCAGTATGCACGCACCGCCAGCTACCCGGCTGATGCCATGCGGCGGGCCGCTGCGTTCTCGGACGGCGCTACCCGGCCTGTCGACCAGATGGAGATTTACGGGTGGCTGGAGTACCTCGACCTGCTCGAAAAGGTCGGGCCGGCGGGTCTGATCGGGCACGTCCGGTCCATCGAGTCGGACGATCCGCACGGAGACCGGTACCCACGGACCAAGCGCCACGACGATGCTTCGCTGGCTCAGTTCTTGCCAGAGTAGCGATGGACTGTCACCCCTGTCACCGGTGTCACTCGATGGTCCGTGAGCTGCCTGAAGCTGAGTCGACGGGTGACACCTCGGTGACAACTGGCGTGCCGCTGCCACGTTTTCTGCGATCATCGATACATGCCCTTGCGTTGGAACCGCACGCGTAGCCAGTTGGAGGTCGCGGACGGCGTCTCGGTCGGCGTCAGGATGAACGACTCCGAGACGGAGTTCGAATTCGATCAAGTACGGGACGTCACCTTGGCCGAGTGGTACGAGGCCTTACATGAGGACGACACGACAAGTCGCCTCGCCTATGTGTCCGACGGTTCCGAACTGATTGTGCTTGAGCCAGTGAATGGTAGCGATGGCTTGCTGGACGTGGACATAATCGCGGAAGGGCCCGAGTGGAACTTGGACCGCGTGCAAGAGATGATGCAGGTCCTCTGTGATGCCAAGGGTGATCACCTAGATCGAGTCTTGTACGAGGAAGCGGCATGGATATTCCATGTTCATTGTCGAGCCGATCAGCGCACTACCGCCGACTTGTTTGCACTGCAAGCCGTTTGCCTTAAGCTATTCGGTCTTCCCGAAGCGCCTAAGCCCGAGCGAACACTCGAAGCGGAAGCCATTCGGGAGATCCTGCTGGCCGGGGTGCCTGACGTTCTGGTTGGCCTCAGCGAATCTCACGTGCTAGAGGTGAAGTCCCAGGGGTACGACCTAACTTCTTTCGCTGGAGAAGTGGAATTGGCCCAAGATGTTGCGGGCTTTGCGAACGGAGAAAATGCGGGCATCCTTGCCATAGGGTTCAGGACCAGTCGAGTGAACGGCAGCGACACAATCAGCAAAGTGGTCAAGCTGGATTTGCCCGAGAACTCGGCCGTTCGGTACAGGGAAGTAATTGGGAGGCGCGTCTATCCAGCTATTCAAGGGTTGGTCGTGGATCTAATCCAAGTCAGAGGCGGCGCGATCCTCTCACTATTGATACCTCAGCAGGCTGAGCCGGCGAAGCCCTTCATTGTTCATGGAGCGGTGCTAGAAGGGCAGAATAGAGGATCGTTTGTCTCTATAGTTCGGCGACGAGACGAAAACTCATCGGCGATGACTGCCCCTGAGTTGCATGCTCTGCTGTCTGCTGGTCGGTCTGTCCTTCGCAGCGCATCAAAATAGGAATTCGCCGCACAGGGAACTGGATAAGCGGCGGGAGTGTCCGAACAATCCGAATTATTGACGCCAAAGAAGTGGGTGCTTGATGTCCCGTATTTGGGATTGGTTAAGTGGCTTTGGGCACTGGCTGTCCGGCACAAATCCCGACGTCTGGTCGGCGGTCGCCGCATGGTTAACCCTAGCGGTCGCGGTGGTGGCGGGTATTGCTGCTTTCTCTCAGGTGAGAGAAGCTCGGCGAAGCCGAGAGGAGCAAGCTCAACCGTACGTGGTGGCCTACATGGAACAGAATCCGGCCTCGGCGGCCTTCATGGACCTTGTAGTTCGGAACTTCGGGACTACAGGCGCCCGTGATGTTCGCATGTCTTCTTCTCCGGCTTTGAGGCGCACGACACGCGGGCAGGAGTCTGAGGAGGTTCAACTATTCGAGGTCATTCCGTTCCTAGCCCCTGGTCAGGAGTGGCGCACATTCTGGGACTCTGGCACTGAGCGCACACAAAACCAGAATATAGAGGATCGATACGAAGTCACGATCCAGTACAAAGATTCGCGCGGGCGTCAAATGGATCCGACTGAGGCGGTACTGGACTGGTCGGTTCACGATGGGCGTCACTACATTGAGATTTACGGCATCCATCATGCTGCGACCGCGCTAAGGGAGATACAAAAGAGCGTAAAGAGGTGGACCGAGGGCACGAATGGCCTTACTGTGTATGTTCGCGATGGAGACAAGAAGGACGCTGTGATGCGGGAGCGGAAAAGGGAATGGGCGCAACGCCTCCTGGAGCAGCGGCAGCGGACGGGCGCGGAAGCCGCGGCCCCAGCCGTGAACCCTCCCGAGAGCGCGCCGCCTTCACTGGAAGCCGCCCTTAAAAGCGAAGGTGATGGGGGCTAAGCCTTGCACATGGGCGGCGGCGCAGCGTGAGAGGATGAGGCGCGGCAGATGGTGCGGTGTCTAGTCTCAGCCGATGGCGGTCGCTGGCGGGAGCTGGTAGGCAGGACGTCGGAACTGCCGAGGTGAACACTGAGGACGCAGATCATTTGAGAACGCAGGGGACCATGACAGAGCCGAGTGCGCCAACCCAGAGATCCGGGGCGGATTCAGATACTCGAGTCTTTTCTAACGGTTTGCCGTCTACCGAGTGGATTGACATTGGGGAGCAGATCGAGGACGGGCTACGCCGGCTGAAGCGCGGAGTGGGTAGGAATGAGAAGCTCCGGCCTATAGCGGGCGACCTGCTTGCTGCTCTTGATATGGCCAAGTCGACTCTCGACGATATTGAGGGCCAAGAGGATATTTTCCCCGAAATAAGGCTTTCCTTTTACCGCAACTTGGATAACGTAGTACACGAGGCTGAGAAGAACATCCTTCAAGCGCGCCCTAGGGAAGCTATAACGCATGTTCTGAACGTTCTGCTGGCCATCTCGATCCTGGCCGAGGAGGCGGTGCGACACGTTCAGGAGGAGGTGCATCGGCGGGCCTTCGAGTTCCTGAGGGCGGACCTGAAGAGACAGATTGACTCACTCGAGCTTGTCGGCAGCCGCGTCGAGGCGCAGATTGAGGTTGGATACATAACCCAAATACGCCAGGATGCAGAAGAGGCGGCCGGAATTGTCGCTAGCAGTGAGATGGCGGCCTTCTACTTGGCGCACGCCCGCCTTGAGCAAATCCGGTACCTCACCTGGAATGTCATACTCGGTCTTGGTATTTGTGCATCGATCTCTCTGGCTTGGTTCCTTGTCTCAAGGGCTGGTGACGCCGCGTTGACAGCCCAGGAGTTAAGCCGCCTCGCTCTTACGTTTCCGTTGCTGACGCTCGCCATTTACGCTGGCCGTCAAGCGACCTTTCATAGGGACCAAGAAAGTTCGGCGAGGCTTACTGCGGTTCAGTTGCGGACGGTGAAGGCATTTTCAGATGCCCTCCCGAATTCGGGCAAGGAATCCGTCATGCTGATGCTTGGCGAGAAGGTGTTCGGCAGTTCCGGTGCGCCCTCCACCGATGCCTCACGTGAGGGCGGACTGGGCGCGGCGACCGAGACCGTCCAGCAAATGCGAGATTTGTTGTTAGGTAAGGGGTTGCCGGGCAATGGCAAGTAAGAGGCAGCCAGGCGTATGGCCGAGAGGTCATCGTGGCGGCCGGCGGATCGCCTCGTCGGGCACTACTGGACCGGTCGGAGACTGCCCGACGAGGAGTTCCGCAGAACCGCTACCTGGTAGTACGGGTGGTGCTGCTATTTGGGCAAGAAATAGCCGACGATTACACCTATAACCAAAAATACGAAGCTAACAATGGTGTTTGTTGTCAACGCATCCTTGTTTCTCGTCAGCCAGGGTGGTGCCTCAGCGCGGGTACGCGTATAAATGATCGCGGAGCTTTTGTGCTCCGAGTATGGCTTGAAAAGAGTGGCCAATGCCACGGCTAATGGGAGTATCAGAAGCGTAATGCCGCCCTTGTCCTGAGAGGTCAGGATGCCGGGTTTGACGAATTCGAGTAGACCTAGGACGGCGGCCGCTGAGAGAACTGCTGACCCGCCGATAATAAGAGTCTTCCGCTGGCGGAACACTCGTCGTCGCGTCCAAAGTGTGCGCTCGACCTCCGTTGCCATGCCGCGACTCTGAAGGTCGGGGTCCCTGACCGTCAAACTCGCTTCGTCCGGGCCAAGACTTAAGATAACTCTGCCCTGGCCAGCCACCAATTCCAGACGATTGATGCTAGGTGTATCGAGTTGGGCGAGGTCCTCGATGTCATCGAAGGTGAAATCGGGGGTGGAGAGCCTAACGTCGTTCGCGACCTCGCCTATCGTTTTGATAACCGCAGCGAGGTCGTCCCGCCAGACTCGTATATGCCCAAACTCTCGGACGTCGATTTCTGATCGAGTGCGCTTGATGGCCACCCGCGTACAATACTAGCCCGGAAGGCGTAAAGCACTCATCGTGTCGGTCGAAAGTGGATGACTGGTGCGGCTTGGAGAGCCTTCCCATGTGCGCCGTGCTTGCGCATGTCATCCGACCGTCGCCACGCCTGTCAGCGCCGGGGACCAGGTGGGGACCACACGGCGTGCGCGATGGTGGGCGGCATGCCGTCGACTACACGGCCTGATCTTGGGGATGGCGTGTGTGACGTGCGTGGACGTGTGGCGAAGCGTCCTGGGGGTCAAGGGGTCGTCGGTTCAAATCCGGCCGTCCCGACGCAGCTCAGGGGCCATTCGGAATCTTCCGGATGGCCCCTTTCGATCTTGTACTGCAACGAAGTACAGCAACGGCTCCTTGGCCGATTCTCCGAACCCCGTTCGCACTACCTGGGAGAGCCATGACAAGTCGGTTCACCGAGTTGGTCGTTGATTGCCGCGACCCGGAGATGCTCGCGGCCTTCTGGTGCGAGGTAATGGATTTCAAGGTGATCGACCGGAGCGAGGGCAAGGTCGAGATCGGCTCCTGGGTGCCGACCGTTGAAGATGTTCGGGCCCGCCAGATGCCGCCCACCCTGCTGTTCGTCCAGGTGCCCGAGGGCAAGGCCGTAAAGAACCGGCTCCACCTCGACGTCAGCCCAATCGACGGCAGCACTGAGGACGAGGTGACCAGATTGCTCGGCCTCGGTGCCACCAAGACGGATGTGGGCCAAGGCTCAGACCGAAACTGGGTGGTCATGGCAGACCCCGAGGGCAACGAGTTCTGCGTCCTACGCACCCTGGCACCGCAGAACTAGACAGTACCGCGTGCTGCCACCGCACTCGCCGCGGCACGACCAGACCATGTTTAGAACGGGCAGGTCCCACCCACTCTACGGTGTGCGGACGAAGGCCGACGGGATGGCTAGGGGTGCGGAGTGGGAGCGACGCGTGGGTCAAGGGAGCTGGCAGTGCGTCCAGGCCTGCCTTGCAGTGGCTTGACTGGGGCACCACACGGGTCAGGCCCCGATCTCAGCGACCATCGTGTCCGCGTCCTCGAACGACTCAACCGTGCGAAACCCTTCAGCGGCGTACAGCCTCGCAGCGAAGTTCGCCCGCTCCACGCTCAGCGACACCCTGCGGATGCCACGTTCTCGTGCGGCGCCCAGGACAGCGCGCAAGAGCACCCGGCCCACACCCCGGCCCCTCCAGGTTTTCACCACGCCGATAGTCAGCTCTGGCACGTCGTCACTCACGTACCCGTAGCCCGGATCAGCGGCGGTCAGGTATCGGAACCAAGCCGCGCCGACTGGCCGATCAGCCGGGTCCACCGCAACCATGCCGAAGTCTTTTGGCTGCATCCAACCGGTGACATAGTGAGCCAGCGCGGGATTCGCCAGGATCTGCTCGCGAGACCAGTTGCGCTCAGGCAGCCAGTTCACGGCCTCCACGAGCATGTCAACCAGGAATTCGGAATCAGCCGAGGTGGCGGCGCGGATACCGAGGTCAGTCACCGCCGAAGCCTCGCACACAAGATCGGACAGAGCCAGGATCCTGCCGTCGCCACCCGCCTGCCGCAGGACGACACGGCGCCGGTCTAGCGCAGGCCGTAGCGCGAGTCACCGCCCCGTGGTGGGATACGGCGTGGCGCTTCCGGTCGAGTGCGCACGCGGTCAACGCGGCATGCTGCGCAAGCCCGTGGAGCGTAACTGGGTGGTCCGATTGGGATGGGTCGGCGACCATGGTCGGCATGGCGAGGGACCGGGCATGAGGCTGCCACTTCAGGGCGGGCTGCCGCCGGTGGATGCGACGTCCGGCGCCGTCGTGGAGATCGCCTGTGACGAGTCAGGGTTCTCCGGCACCAATCTGCTCGATCCCGCCACTCCGGTGATCACACACGCGAGTGTCGACCTTCGTGGCGATGAGGCTGCTGAGCTGGTCGCGACACTGCGGTCCGGCTTCCGATTCTCGCCGAACGAGTTCAAGTCCCGGCAGTTCCTCCGCCGGCCCGAAGCGGGTGAGGCGCTGGAGTGGTTCCTGGCGGCGCTGCGCGGCCGGGCACACGTCCACCTGGTCGACAAGCAGTACTTCCTCGTCACCCGCATCGTCGACCTGCTGCTGACCGAGCCGTCGTACGCGGCCGGCACCCGCCTGACCCAGGAACACCGTCCGGCCGCCCTCGCCCTGTACCGGGCCGGACGCTCGGCCGGTCCCGATTGGAATCTCCTCCTCGCGGCCTTCGTCGAGATGCTCCGGACCAAACGACGAGATCGGCCGGATCACCGCAGCGTGGAACGGTTCTTCCAGGCACGGGATGGGCTGCTACGACACGCGCTGGGCCCGCCGGCCGAGGCCGTCCTTCTCGGGCTCGACCGTACCCGGGTGGCCAGCGTCCAGGCCCGGCTGCACGGCTACGACCGGTCGATCCCGCCACCGCTGGAACCGATGCTGCCGGCGCTGGCCGAGACCGTCCTGTTCTGGAGCGGAGGGGAGCGGCGGGTGCTGGTCACCCACGACGAGCAGAGCGCCCTCACGGCCGACCGGCTGCGTCGCCTCCAGCGGGTGCTGGCCGACGGCGCCGGACTACCCCCGGCCGGGGAGTCGCCGTTGGCCGGGCTGGTGACGGTCGACTCCCGGGACGATCTGCGGGTCCAGGTCGCCGACCTGCTCGCGGGGGTGGCCCGGCGGATGCCGGGGATCGTCGACGACGGCCCACTCCAGCCGTTGCTCTCTCCGACCTCACTGCGCGATCCGATCGGTGAGGCCCTACCGACCTGACGGCCAAGCGGGGACAGAGCTACCGGACGGGTGGGGTAGTGGTAGGAGAGCGCGTCGTACCCGCTTCGGACCAGGTCGCGCTCGTCGGTGCTGCCCATCCTCGGGACGCTACGAGTCTGGGTGCGGCTTGCCGATTCAGTTACGCGAGCATCTGGCGGGACGCAGGTGTGACCGCCGCATCGCGTGGCTCAGTCGCTAGGTGAGGGCGACCGCGTCATGGCGGTCCCAGCGCCGGCCCGCTCCGCGAAGGCTGGCTCGACGGCATCCGGGAGGACGGCACAGGAGCAGGGCCGGGAGTCGCAGCGGTGCCGCCGTACCACGTCGCGAGGCGGTCCTGTAGACGAGCGTGGCGGAACTGGTAGACGGGACCCGCGGTACGTAGGACGTGGCGGGTGCGGGCATCTTCCAGGAAGCTCATCAGCCGCACCGGGACGACCCCCGATCGACGCAGCTGGAGGAAGGCCAGCCCGGCCGGCCAGGTCTCTGAATACGAAACCCCGGCCGCGAGCCCGAACGCGAGCCCGAACAGCAGGCCGTCCGCGAGCCCGGTCAGGAGCCCGAACACGAGCCCGGACACGAACGCGAACACGGACCCGAACCCGAGCCCGAGCACCAGCCCGAGCCCGAACCCGTGCTGACGAGCCCGTCGCCAGCAGGTGATCGGATCGATAGGACTGCCTGGCTCCACTGAGGAGCGCGAGATGGCGAACACCAGTACGGTGGTGAGCCCGATCGCGAGACCGCTCACGAGTCCGACCATGAGCCCGAACACGAGGCCGCCGAAGAGCCAGGCCATCACCCCGAACGCCAGCCCGGACGTGAGTCCGCCGACGAGGCAGTCCCACAGGTAGCGGCGGGCGCCGAGGGAGGACCAGCGGACCGATCCGAGCTGTTCCGGCTCGCCGCCGCCCCGGGCGCACACGAGCGCAACGACGAGTCCCATCACGAGCCCGATGGCGAGTCCGCCGGCGAGCCCCACCGAGAGCCCTTGTGCGAGTCCGAACACGACGCCCGCGAGCCCGAACATGAGCATGGTGGTGATGACGCGGGGAAACGCGGGCGCCCAGGTGGGGATCTGCCACCAGGCCAGATCGCGCATGCCGTCCTGCCGCATCCGGTCGGCGAGGTAGCCCAACCACTGCTGTGCCTGCTCCACGGTGTATCGCGATGGCGGCTGGCCCGGCCGGGTCGCGTAGGCGGCGGGCAGGACCCGGTCCAGAAGTTCGTCTTCCACCTGGTCCCGTCCGGTGAACCGGCTCGCATCCAGCAGGACGTTAACCTGTTCGCCGTCGGACAGGGTGTCGCGGACCAGGCCGAGCATCAGCGGAGTGTCCAACGCCTGGGTCACCACGCTGTCCGGGCAGTCCCGGACGTGCTCGACAAGCCGTTGCCAGGCGGCCGGCGCCGGATGTACGCGGCATCGCGCCAGATACGCCGCCGCCTGCTTGGGCGGGACCGGCTGCAGTTGCACCGCCGCGGCCCGGTGCAGATGCCGTTCCGCGGCGGCGTCGACCATCTCCCGGCTGCGGGTCGTCACCACCAACCGCATCGCCGTGACCTGCTCATCCAGGGCCCGCAGCGCCACCGGCCGAACCGCCTCGGGAAGCTCGTCCAATCCGTCCAGAAACAGCGCCACCCGACCGTGGCGCACCAGCGCCGCCGCCGCGTCGGGGCCGTACTCGGCCGCATTGAGAAAGGGGTAGAGCGTCCCCAGCCGGCCCGCCAGCCAGTCCTCGACCGGTTGGGTCGCCGGATCCCAGCCGTGCGGGGTGAACAGCACCGGCACCGGGGTGCGTCGCCGCTGCTCGTCCGCCAGCTCGAACCGGTGGGCCAACGCGTCCAGTGTCAGCAGGACGGCCGCACCCGACTTGCCCGCCCCCGGGGCACCGATCACCAGCAGCCGGCCCGAGTCGACGCCGCCGTACACTCCCAGCAGGTCGGCCAGTCCGCCCTCGTCCAGGTCGACCGAGGTGACCCGTGGCAGCCCGGGCAGCGGCGCAAACCCGAGCCCACTGGCGCTGGACACGGCATCGGCCACCGATCCGGTCACCGGCAGCGTCGACCAGCGCCAGCGCACCGGAACCGGCGCTGGATACCGCAGCAGGCGATCCCTGGCCTGCGTCTCCCACTCTGCCCGAACCGCAGCCGCCAACGCGTCCGCCGCACGGTCCAGGCCGTCCGCTGCCGGTGCAGCTCTGGCGGTCCGGGCACGCCACAGCCAGAGCGTGACCGGTACGGCAAGGGCCAACACGGCCGTGACCGCTTGGATCACCGTGCCGGCGAGGCTACGGTCCTTGGCCTGGAACAGGTAGCCCAGAACGCCCACGACGCCGACCAACCAGATCAACAGGGCCGGCCACACCCAACGGCGGTGCCTACCAGACATGCCAGGCAGTGTGCCGGACCGGGACCAGCGCCGCCACGACCCGAACAGCCGGACCAGGCGAGCCGGGGCGATACTCACTGCCGGCCTGCTGATTCCGGCGGCTGATCGAGGCCAGTCGATCAGGGTGCACGAGCGCGCGCTGCGGGCGGGGCGCCCGGTACGACCTCGACAGCGGCCCCGTCACGCTGGTGGCCTGACCCGAAGTTCGCGACGCCCGGGGGCGCGAGGCGTGCCTCCGGCCGGGCTGCTGGTGGCGGCCGCGCCGGCGTCAGCTGTGCAGCGCCGCGGTCAGCAGGTCGTACGTGGCCTGGTCGAAGGCGACGAGGCGGATCTGCTCGACCTTCGTCGGCGTCGCCCGGATGGTCGCGATCGCGATCGTCGCCGCCTGATCGGCCGGGAAGCCGTAGACGCCGGTGGCGATGGCGGGGAAGGCCACGCTGCGGGCACCGATCTCATCGGCGACCTCGAGGCTGCGCCGGTAGCACGACGCCAGGATGCCGGCCTCGCCGTGGCGGCCACCTTCCCACACCGGACCGACCGTGTGGATGACGTGGCGTACCGGTGGGTCCAGGTCGAACGCGGGCGTGGCCACCGCGTCGCCTGGGGCGCAGGGTGCGAGCGCGGCGCCCGCCTGGGCCAACCGCGGCCCGGCCGCCCGATGAATCGCCCCGTCCACCCCGCCGCCACCCAGCAGCGACTCGTTCGCCGCGGTGACGATGGCGTCGACGTCTTCGCTGGTGATGTCGCCCAGCATCACTTCGACTGTCGGCATGGGCCGATGATGCCACTCGGCCTCGCCCCGGGCTGGCCAGCTGATTGACGGGTCGGCTGCGTGTCGGCGCGGAGGGCGGAAGCTTCGCGGGGCAACGCGGACTGGCGGTGGCTGGTTTACTGTGCGCCGTGTCGGAGCCGTTTCCCCCGCCGTCCCTGGACGGGCCGTCAGCCACGGGTACGCCGCCTGTCGCGTCGGAGTCGCCCACCCCGCGCCGGCGGTGGGTCCTGGTCCTGGTCGTCGCCGCGGTGGCGATGCTCGTCGGTGCGGCCGCGGCGACCACGGTCTTCCTGGTCGTCGGCCGGGGCGAGCAGCACCAGTACGCGGTCAACGTGTTCCTGGCCCACGATGTCACCGCCGAGCAGAAGGCGGCGATCGAGTCGGCGCTGGCCGGCCTGGAACCGGTGGAGGGCATTCGGTTCGAGAGTCGTGAGCAGGCGTGGCAGCACTTCAAGGAGATGGTGGAGGACCGGCCGGACCTGGTCGGGCAGGTCTCGGCCGACGCGTTGCCGGAGTCGTACCGGCTCACCACCGAGGGTCGGGAGTTCGACTGCGGGCGGCTGGTACCGATCCAGGGGCTGCCGGGGGTGGACGAGATCCAGGTGATCCAGCGGCCGACCGAGGGGCGGGCGGGCGCGGTCGTGAGCTGCGGCGGCTGAGGCGCGCCGTCCGGGCACCCGCGACCGGCGGCGCTGAGGCGGTGACGGACGGGTCCGACCGGTCGTCGATGCTGCCTCGACCCGGTCGTGGTCACCTCATTGCTTCCAGGATCATCCGACTAACGTCCGGCGATGGTGTGGCCAGGCCGGTGGAGTAGAGGCGATCAGCTGTGCTGCGAGACAGGACCCGGCGGTGGGACCCTCGGGTGTGGAACGCCACGCCGGAGGAGGTGGCGGCCGACTATCCGTGCGACCGCCACATGACTGTGCCGTTCCGTTCGTTCGTGCGGGCCGTCGACGTGGCGGCGCCCGTCCCGGTGGTGTACCGGTGGCTGTGTCAATTCAAGGTGGCGCCGTACAGCTACGACCTGGTGGACAACCTGGGCCGGCGCAGCCCCCGGACCCTCACCCCCGGTGCCGAGGAGTTGGCGCCGAGCCAGAAGTTCCTGATCTTCGAGGTGGTTGAGTTCGTTGCCGACGAGCACCTCACCGGGGTGATCGCCGAGCGGCATCGGCGCAGCTACGGCGACGTGGCGGTCACCTACCGGGTGACGCCGACCGCGGGTGGCACGCGGCTGGTCGGTCGGCTCGACGTCGGTGCCACCACCGTCTTCGAGCGGGCCCGCCGAGCGGCGCTGGCGGTCGGTGACGCGCTCATGGGCCGCAAGCAGTTGCTCACCATCAAAGCCCTCGCGGAAGGGACCGCTCGGGCGGAATGAACCGCGGATGTGCGGGCGCCGGTCGGGGGCGGGCGCGCCGGTGAAATGAGAGTGAACGCGAATCGCAATCGCATTTCCGGCCGCGAACCGTTCATTGTTGATGACGGCGGCCGGCGCGGGCCGTTTGCAAAACTGTTCGGCGTGCTCAGAGCCTTCGATGCCGGAAAAGTCAAGGTCGTTGGGGGAGTAGCGGCGTACCACCAAAGTGGTATCGATGAGGTCCGATGAGTTGCGCGGGCGTCCACCTTGGACGCAGCAGGGCCCGGGACGGGCTCACAGGCAGTTAGCTTCTACGCCAGATGCGTAGAGAAGAGGGAACGAAATGCTCCGCTTCAACATCCTCGGCAGCCTGGAAGTCCGGCACCACGGCCTGGACTGCACCCCCACCGCGCCGAAGGTCCGTGCGGTCCTCGCGTTGCTGCTGCTCCGGGCCAACCAGACGGTGAGCCAGGACACCATCTTCGACTGGTTGTGGGGCAACCGGCCGCCCCGGAGCGCCGCCACCACCACCCAGACCTACGTCTACCAGCTCCGGGCGCTCTTCGAGCGGGTGGGCGTCGCCGGCTCCGCCGACCAGGTCCTGATCACCCGACCGACCGGATACCTGCTGTCGCTCGGTGCGGAGCAGCTCGACGCGACCGTCTTCGCCCGCCTCTGCGAGGAGGGTGGCGCGCTGCTGGACGCCGGGCGGGCCGCCGAGGCGGCCCAGCGGTTGCGTACCGCGCTGTCCCTGTGGCGGGGGCCGGTGCTCGACGACGTGAACGTCGAGGACTGGATGGCCGCCGACCTCGCGCACCTCACCGAGCTGCGGATGCGGGCGCTGGAGCTGCGCATCGAGGCGGACGCCCGGCTGGGTCGCTACCGGGAACTGATCACCGAGCTGCGGGCCCTGGTCGCGGCACACCCGTTCAACGAGTGGTTCCACGCCCAGCTGATCACCGCACTGAACCGGTGCGGCCGGCGGGCCGAGGCGCTGCACGCGTACCGGAGCCTGCGGCAGACCCTCTCCGACGAGTTGGGCCTGGAACCGACGCCGGAGCTGCAGGAGCTCCAGCGGCAGGTGCTGAACGGCACGCCCGCCCGGCTCCTCGTCCCCGCGGGCTGACCGCCGACCGGCGCCCTCGGTCCGGCAGCGACGCGCGGACCGAGGGTGCCAGGGGCGTCACCCGTGTCCCGCGGTCACCCACGTGGCCGCGGGACGGCCGGCTTCTCCGGGCTGACCAGGTTCATGGCGATGGCCTTGTTCACCGCGTCGATCCGGGACACCGCACCCAGCTTGGTGAACACGTTGCGTAGGTGCCGCTTGACCGTGCCCTCGGTGATGTCCAGCCGCCGGGCGATCTGCGAGTTGCTGTACGCCTGGGCCACCAGGCTGACGATCTCCACCTCGCGGTCGGACAGGATCCGGGCGCCGGCGTCACTGACCTGCTCGAAGCTCTCCCGGGAGATCGACAGCATGATCCGGCCGGCGTCGGTCCGCACGCTGCGCAGCGCGGCGACCAGGTCGTCGCGGGTCACGCTCTTCAGCAGGTACGCGCGGGCACCGGCGCCGAGCAGCTCCCGCACCACGGTGGGCTCGTCGAACATGCTCAGGATGACGATGCGGGTGGCCGGGGCCGCCGCCAGGGTCCGGGCGATCGTGGTGGCGGCGTGGTCGCCGGGGATGCCGACGTCGAGCAGCATCACGTCGGGCCGGTGCGCGGCGGCGAACGCCACCGCCTCCGCGCCGGTGCTGGCCTCGCCGACCACGGTCAGGTCCGGCTCCATCGACAGCAGCTCGCGCAGGCCGTGCCGGAACAGCGCGTGGTCGTCGACGAGGAGGATCCTGGTCGGCGCGGGAGGCTGGGCAGACAGTGTCATCGATCGGTCCCCGGGAGTGGGATGAAGGCCTCGACGCGGGTGCCGCGACCCGGTGCGCTGTGCAGGAGGAGCATGCCGCCGAGTAGTTCGACGCGTTCTCGCATGGAGGCCAGGCCGGTGCCGCCGGTGGTGGCGGTGTGGTCGGGGTCGAAGCCTACGCCGTCGTCGTTGACCCAGACGCGGATCTCGTGTGGGGCGATGTCGACGTGGCTGAGGATGGTGTGGGCCTGCGAGTGGCAGAAGGCGTTGCGTAGTGCTTCGCGGACGACGAGGAAGACCTCGGCCAGTACTTCGGCGGGGATCCAGCCTTCGTCGCCGCTGACGGCGAGGTCGACTGCGGCGTTGCCTTCGCCCATGACGTCGAGGAAGCCGCGTAGGGCTTGTTCGAGGTTGTCGAAC